>NZ_JBFAJZ010000007.1:0-258970 GCF_040655475.1 Nocardia sp. NPDC050413
GAACTCTTTCGGATACGGCTTGGGCACTGCGACATCCTCTCAGGCTTACCTCTCGGCAAGCCATCTCGGTTGTCACCTACCCCTGCAGCAGCCCCCTTCACCGCCAGCCCGCGCGATCTTCATGGTCGCCACCGCGACCACCCCCGACGGCTTCACTTTCCACTGATAGCCTCCGCGCTTGACAGCAGACGGGGCTAGCCTCCGCGCGCCTGACAGCAGATGGGGCGCGAACCGAGACCGGGACAGTCGGTCCTACCAGGTCGACGCCCACACCGCCGAGCCAGACGACCATCACCTCATGGAGAACCCCATGCTCAAGGCTGATATCGACCAGATCCGTGCGCTAGCTGTGAAATTGAGCAATGCGGGTGACTCAATCGATGCGCTCGACGTCAGGCACGGCGCAAGCTTGCTGGACGCGGCGCTGCCCGAAGGCACCAACGATGCGACGTTCTTGATCCCCGAAGCCGCCGCTCAAGCAGCCCTGGCGGTGGAGGGCGCCTTCCTGCGAGCAGCTGACCGTTACCGCCAGGTATCCACGTTGTGCACACAGTGCGCCGACAACTTGCAGATGAGCGACGAGGAATTCGGCCGCAAGCTCAACGAGCTGGATGTGCGCGGTGCATAAGCGCTCAGCGGTCGAGAAATGGAACCTCGAAGCAGTCAAGACCTGGGCGACGCAACTGGCGGCGGCCCGCGGTTCCTTGATGGTGTGCGCCGACACCACGATGACCCATATGCGCGACATTCAGAGCAGTTGGTCGGGTGCCGCGTACCTGGCAGCCTACGACCGCGTCGCCGAAGACCACGGCCAAGTTCAGAAGTTGGCATTGGAGATAGATGAGCTGGTCACTGCGGTGAACACGAGCGTGGACGACGTCGCGTCTCACCGCACCATACTCCTGAACAAAGTCGCCGACGCGCAGGCCCTGGGGATGACTGTCGACGATGTGTGGAAAGTGATGGACTACGAGAACGTCGAGGCCGACGTACGAAATGATCATCAGCAGTTGATCAACAACGCCCTGTTTCCCTTCGAAGACTCTGTCACAAAAGCGGTCCAGGCAATTACCGCGCAGGCGACCGAGATTCGCTCGGCAGGCGACCTACTGGGGTCGAGCCAGGATGTCAGCGCAGCCGATACACAGGCCGGGCGCTTCGGCCAAGACGACGGCAACGAGCTCGCTGAAGCGGTCAAGACCGGCGACAAAGCGAAGATCGACGAGATCCTCGCCCAGATGCCACAACCGGCCCTCACCCAGTTCGAGATCGACCAGCTGGCCGCAGGTAACGAAGTCACCACCCTCCCGCAGAGCACCCAGGACTACTACAAGACGTTCTTCCAAGCGGCAGGCAAAGACGGCATCCTCGGGCTCAACGAACAACTGCTGGCACGAGAGAACGCGGGCGACACGACCGCTGCGGCGCAACGGAACAACCTCGCGAACACCATGCTGGCGATGACCAACGAAAAGGTCGGTACGAGCAACGGATCCAAGGGTTCGTATTCGAACCTGCCACCCGACCTGCAAAACCTCATCTCCGGCCGCTCCGAAGACTTCAACGGCGTTTACGACAACGGCTACAATCAGCTCGCGGGTCGATACGAGGACCTCAGCCAGTTCGGCGAGCTTCTCGGCCAGTCCGACCCTGGCATGCAGCCCGGCAAGCAACTCGGGGTCGAACTCGGCAGGCAGAGCGAGAGCATGGTCGCCTACCTCGAAAATGTCGACAAGAATATGGGCGGGCAAATGCCGCCCGGCTTTACCGACAGTGCCAAAGAAGACATGGAACAAGGCGCACAGCACTTCCTGGAAGTCGCCACCCGCAACGATGATGTCAGCTACTCGCTGCTGACCGGCAACGACATGCCCGCATCGCCGGACATCGGATCCGAATACAAGAACGACCGCCCGTTCAACGCCGAAGAGTTCCGCAACACCATGTTCCGGCACGAGTGGCCCGACGACGGCAAAGTTGCAAGTGGCCTAATGGATTGGATCGCAGAAGACACCAGCAAACCGGGTGAAGAGGGCATCCGTGCACGCCAAACACTCGCCGAGCTACCCGACTATTTTGCACCCGAAGGCACACCAAACCACGATCTTTCAGAATCCGACCGCCCGCCACTGAAGATGGAAGGCGACACCTCAGTATTTGAAAAGAGCACCTCAGCGTTCAATACAAATCCACAGCTGTCGGACTCTCTGGCGAACATTATGGCAAACAACATTCCATCGTATATTGACCCATCCGCCACGGAGACCCTGGTGCGCAACGACCCGAATAGCCCGGGAGCCAATGATGGCGACGCCGTCTTGAGCGGGAAAGACGCAGATAGGATGCTATTTCTGTCCAGCCAGTCCGAGGGCGGGCGACTACTACTCGAGGTAGCACGGCAGGAGTACCAGACCGAGATGCTCGATAAGGCATTCAACAGCGGCGGCGACAACCCCGGCGCCTGGCTAGAGGTAAACGGCGGAAATCTGGGCAGCTTGGATGGGCGATTTACTGCGGCGATCAATAACGCTTTGACCTACCAGGACGAGAACAACATTTCCGAGCACAATAACAAGCAAACCGAGATTTATGAGAATCGGGAGAAGGCAGGCGAGATCATCAAGTCGATGACCATCGACAATATCGAAGTTCCAAACCGGGTGCCGGGCGCTCCCGTAGTGAATGAAGTGTTCGGCGCCCTTAAAGACGAAGGCTATGGAGCATTGATGGAAAATATCAATCCAGCTCCCAAACCTGAGGGCTTCGTACCACCCAGCGTGACCGATCTTCAGGCCAGCTCTAACCTTGGAATCCGACAGATCATCCTCGAGGAACTCAACGAGCGGGGTCAACTCCCGGCCACCGTTACGATAGATCAGAATACCACCGCGCTTCTCGACAACGACGGGAATGTAGTCGAATCGCGAGATCTAACTGGAGACAAAGCAGACAAGGCCGTAAATAAGGCCCTCCAGGACAACCATATGTTGAGCTATTCGAACCAGTATATGAACCGATACAGTACCACGATCATTCCCGGACTGATCGCAACCCCAGACGAACTCAAGAACTATTTGGCGGGAAAAAATGCGCGGTAGGACTTTTGCACGCCAGATCAGCCTCGCAACCCTCCTGCCCGCTGTCTGCATCGTTGCAACCTCGTGTACGTCAACACAACAACCGGAACCCGATCTGGATAGCCTTTTCGATCCATGCCGGGTATCGGTAGAGATTCGCGAGCGCCACGGGCTTGGTGAACCAAAATACTTTGATGTCAATCACAGGATTTATCACCCGGAGCCGGTGGGTGATTCGTTAGGATGCTCGTACACGACCGAGGCCGACCAATCTGGATTCGCGATGGTTGTCGGGCTTAGCGACGACTGGCTGCCAGGAAATCAGTTCGGGTATGGCTACCAGATATTCGAACCAGTTTCCACTTCCGACTACGAAAGCACTGTCGGATGTGTCGCAACAAATGACATCCACGGCAAACCATTCTGCGATGTTTTGATTCCATACAAAGGTCGAAAGATACTCGTCGAGGTGCGCTATTGGTTCCCTCAGGGATCATTGGAAGATTCGAGCCGGGTCACGAAGAACAAGGCCATCGAACTCGCGAATGAGATCATGAACAGCCTTCCCCGCAGTCCATAATGAAGTCGGGCATCGGCTCCCGGTAGGCAGACGGTGTCCGAGGTCTCCGCCACCCAGGCCCATATCGCGGCAGACCTGGGTGTCCGCTTGGTTGCCGATGCCACAGGAGACGCGAAACCCTTTGGCCAGAGCGGAACTCGCCAGTTGCCCACAGCGGCGGGAGTGTGTAGCGCCACACGAACAAGAACGGCCGCCCGGCGAGCGCCAACTCACCGAACGGCCTGGGTATGAAACAGTCGGCCTGGGTACGAAACAGTCACAGCCTGTTCGCACCGTGGGATGAAATCCTACATGCAACGGCTCGGCGTCCCATGACGCCGGGCCTTCGTCGTTCGGGGACACAACATGTCCACGACGGGCCGTCTGTGTCGTGTCCGTGTCCTGGCGACCGGCCCTGTCGGTCGTTATCGGAGAGCCCGACCGAAAGCGGACACCACAACCCGCCGAACCAGCCTCCTGCGAGCACCACAGTCGTACGCCGCGCGCGTACGCACCTGGACGGCTTCGGGAGTACACACCTACCGCCCAGGTCCAACCCCGCCACACGCCGAAACAGGCGTGGGGCTACCGGTGTTGGCCGAGGACGCAAATCGGGGTTTCGGTGCGGGGAACCGGGAGGGACGGTAACGACACCGGCACCCTTGGGTGCTCCGACTGGTTCGGCACTGCGCCGCAGCCCGAATCAGTCACCACGACATCGACAAGATTGTCGATGTGTTCGACACCTCGTGGGAGGACCGATGAACAAGACACACGGCAAGCTCGGTGACGACCCGGTGCTCGCGGCGACTCGCGACACCGACGAGTACCGGGCGGCACGAGAAATTGCCAGGGTCGAGATCGCGCTCGGTCGGGCCGTGTTCAAGCGGCGCACTGCGCTCGGTATGTCACAAACAGAGTTGGCGCGCCGGGCGCAGACCACGCAGCCCGCGATTTCCCGGCTCGAAGCCGGTGGCGGTGGGGTGCCGACCTGGTCGGTACTGGACAGGCTCGGGCGAGCTCTCGGCGTGCGGTTTTCCTTGACCGTGGGCGCGGATTCGGACACCGCTGATGAGGTCCTCGGTTTGACTGCTTGATCTCCGCATACCACCGGAAGGCGACGGGCATGCGTTAGGAACCCGCCGCCGACCTGCGTCAGACGGGCTAGAGGCGGGCCTTGACGAACGCCGCGGCTTCGTCGGCGTACTTCTTGTACTGGAGGTGCACGTTCCAATCCGATCCGTTGGGGTCGCAGACCGGGTCGTTGGTGTTGCAGACGTCGTAGGTGCGGGTGGCGTAGGGGCCGGTTACGGATTTGCCGATGCCGCGGATGGGGTTGCCGAAGAGGAGAACCGCTTTGATGCGGGGTTCGACGTGGGCGGGGATGGTGGCGACGATGGGGCCGCCTACCTTGGCGCCTTCGCTGGAGATGCCCATCGCGTTGTCCATCACGTTGGCGCCCTGGGAGTAGCCGACCAGGACGTATTTCTGGTCGGGGCAGGCGGCGGCGCGTTCGGTGAGGTGGGCGACGACGTCGCGGTTGCCCTGCTGGACGGAGGCGGGCTGGTTGGTGCCGGCGGGGTATTCGACCTTGTAGCCGTTGGTGGTCTGGGCGAAGGCGTTGTCGATGGCGTTGTAGACGGGGTTGCCGACCACGGAACCGAGCCCGGGGGTCCACCACCAGCCGAGGGCCTCGTTGGTGCCGCGGGCGGCGAGCACGAGAACGTCGGCGCAGCCTGCGGCGTCGGCCGGTGCGGCGGTGAGCGCGTGCGCGCCGACGACGGAGCCGGCCAGCGACACCAGTGCGGCACCGGCCGCGATCATCGCCTGGAGCTTGTTTGCCATGACTGCCCTTCCACGTGGAGTACGAACGCACCGAACCTAGGGTTCGGGTGATCGGGAAACGCGGTAGGCGGGTCGGATTTTGGGTCGACTCATCAGGGAAATCCGCACCTGTACGGGCACCGCACACACGTCGGCCCCGCATCGAACGGATGCGGGGCCGAGTGACTTACTTACCGCCCTGGTTGGCGACAGCGGCGGCACCGGCCGCGGCGGCCTCGGGGTCCAGGTATTCGGCCGGCTTCACCGGGCGCAGGTTTTCGTCGAGTTCGTAGCGCAGGGGGATGCCGGTGGGGATGTTGAGGCCGGAGATGTCCTCGTCGGAGATGCCGTCGAGGTGCTTCACCAGGGCGCGCAGGGAGTTGCCGTGGGCTGCCACCAGGACGGTTTTGCCGGTGAGCAGTTCCTTGGAGATGGTGTTCTCCCAGTACGGGATCATGCGGGCGACAACGTCTTTGAGGCATTCGGTCTTGGGGACCTCGATGCCCGCGTAGCGGGGGTCGCCTTCCTGGCTGTACTCGTTGTCGTCGGCGATGGGCGGGGGCGGGGTGTCGTAGCTGCGCCGCCACAGCATGAACTGGTCCTGGCCGTACTGTTCGCGGACCTGCTCCTTGTTCTTGCCCTGCAGGTCGCCGTAGTGGCGTTCGTTGAGGCGCCAGTCGCGGATGACGGGGATCCAGAGGCGATCGGCCGCGTCGAGCGCGTTGTTGGCGGTGCTGATCGCGCGGCGCAGCAGCGAGGTGTAGACGATGTCGGGCAGCACGTCGTGCTCGGCGAGCAGCTCGCCTGCCCGCTTGCCCTCGGCGATGCCCTTGTCGGTCAGGTGCACATCCACCCAGCCGGTGAACAAGTTGAGGGCATTCCATTCGCTCTCGCCGTGGCGCAGCAGCACGAGGGTGTAGGTCATGAGGTCATTCTGGCATTTCACCCGCGCTCGGCCCACGCCACCTCGTCGATGGCGAGCACGCCCGCACCGACAAGGGTGGCGCCCTCGGGGAGGGTGGAGAGTGAAACGTCAAGAGCGTCGATGAATTCGAGTCCGGCGTGCCGGTCGACAGCCTCGCGCAACGGTCCCCACAGCGGTTCGCCGGAGTCGGCGAAGCCGCCACCGATCACCACGCGGTCCACGTCGAGCAGGGCCGCGGCCGAACAGACGGCCCGACCGAGAGCGGTCCCGGCCCGTGCCATCGCGGCGACGGCGACGGGCTCGCCGGCGTGGGCGGCCTGTGCGAGTTCGATCCCCGTCGCCCCGGTCCAGCCCTGCGACCGCGCCCAGCGCACGGTCGACATCCCACCGGCAACCGCTTCGACACAACCGAAACCACCACAGGCACAAGGTGTTTCATCCCCGGGCACGATGATGTGACCGATGTGGCCCGCATTGCCGGTTCGCCCCCGAAGCACCCGCCCGTCGGCGAGCACCCCGCCGCCGACCCCCGAAGACACCGTCAACGCCAGCCCGTTGTCGAGCCCACGCAACCCGCCGACGCGGTGTTCGGCGAGCACGAGGCACGCGCCGTCGATCGCGAACCGCACGGCCGCACCGGGGAACACCGAGCGCACCCGGTCGACGATGGGGAACCCGTCGCGCCACCGGGGAAAGTTCAGCGGTCGCGTCACCCCGGCGGGCACGTCGACGGGCCCGGCCGACCCGATGCCGACCGCGCGAACCTCGTTGTCCCCCGCCACAGCGAGCAGTAACTCCCGACACACCGCCCACGGATCGTCGACCGCCACGGCCGCACGCCGCACCGAATGCACCGTGTAGTCCGGATCAACCACTCCTACAGCGAATTTCGTCGCTCCGATGTCGAGCGCGAGGACGACCATCGCCCACTCCTGTCTGTTCGGCCTGTACGGGTTGATCAGCCACGACCCGGCCGGCGATGTGAACGCTCACAAAAATGTGGCGGTGGACACTTTGACTAGTGGTTGCTCCACACCGGCGGTTTTCGTTGGATACTTCGTCCGGGTCGGGTGATTCCGTTGGGCTGCGTTACTGATGATGAAGGAAAGTTGTGTCGAAATTAGTAGTACTGGTGTTGAGCCTGCTCTCGGTAGGCCTCCTCGCCGCTCCCGCGGCTGCGAATCCGCTGTATCCGACGCCCGATCCTGACCCGTTCTTCACCGCACCGGCCGACATCGCCGAGCTGGCTCCCGGCGACGTGGTCCGTACTCGCCGCATCGACACGATGCTCTACCCCGGCACCGAGGGCTGGCAGGTCGCGTTCCGCTCCACCAACTCGGCGGGCAACGCGATCATGGGCGTGACCACGGTCTTCATGCCGATCGGGGTGAAGAGCCCGCCGCTGGTCTCCTACCAGGCGCTGATCAACTCCATCGGCACGCGGTGCAACCCGTCGAAGTCGCTGTTCAACGGTGAGCTGCAGGACGCCCCTGGCGCGATGCTGCCGATCGGTCGCGGCTGGGCGGTCTCGGTGCCCGACTATCTCGGCCCGACCGTCGCCTACGGTGCGGCGCGGATGAGCGGCATGGTGACCCTCGACAGCGTGCGGGCGGTGCAGAAGGTCACCGAACTGGGCCTCGGCGGCTCGCCGGTGGCGCTGGCCGGGTACTCCGGTGGCGGCATGGCCACCGCGTGGGCCGGTGCGTTGCAACCGGAGTACGCGCCCGAACTGAAGCTGGCCGCGGTGGTCGCCGGCGGCATCCCGAGCGACCTCGAACTGATGGCCGACGCCCTCGGTTTCGCACCGCACCCCGGCTTCGGCCTCGCCTTCGCGGCCGCCATGGGCATCGAGCGCGAGTACCCGGATCGGGTGCCCGTGTCGGATCAGCTCAACGAGACCGGCCTGTGGTTCCGCGAGTTCACCAAGGACGCCTGCCGTCGCTTCCTGCTCTTCCACGGCATCTTCCGCAACGCCGAGCAGATGGCCGCGTCGAAGGAACTGCTGTCGAGCCAGGTGGCACGTGGTGTGCTGCGCGAGAACAGCATCGTGCACTACGAGGGTGCGCCGACCGCGCCGACCTACATCTGGCAGGGCCGCTACGACACCCTCACCCCGTACGGCCCGGTGGCCGACACCGTGTCGCACTGGTGCGGTGCGGGCGCGCCCGTGAAGCTGGCGACCTACGACATCGCCGAGCACATGACCGCGGCCGTGGCCGGTTTCGTCGACGCGTGGAGCTACGTGGAGTCCCGCTTCCGTGACGAACCGGTGCCGACCACCTGCTGAGAACCCGAACGCGGGTGCCGCACAACGGCACCCGCGTTTCTCATACCTTGTCGGCCTCGTCGATGAGATGTTCGAAGGCGCGCAGGTTCTTCAGCGATTCCCCGCGCGAGACGCGCCACTTCCATTCCTTGCGAATGGATTCCGCGAAGCCCAGCTCGAGCAGCATGTTGAAGTCGGTGTCGACGGCCTCGAGGACCTGACCGAAGATGCGGTCGAGTTCGTCGGCGGTCACCGACTCGGTCGACATGCGACCGACCAGGTAGATGTCGCCCACATTGTCGAGGGTGTAGGCCACGCCGTAGAGGCGGCGGTTGCGGCGCAGCAGGTACTTGTAGACGCCTTCGAAGTTCTCGTCGGGCTTGCGGCAGACGAACGATTCGATTCGCACACCGTGCTTGCCGACGGTGAGCATCACGGTGGTCTTGAGCTTGCGCTCGCCGGGCAGCACCACGATGAAGGTGTCGTCACCGTGGCGGGTGTATTCGATCTCCCGGTCGCGCAGCGTCTCGTCGATCACCTGCGATACGGCGCTCACCTGAGTACTCCTGTCCGGCGCCGCCACAGCGCCCGCGATCTGGCTTGGCTTGTCTCACCCGCGCGCAGGGCGATCGGGTTGCGTTCCACGCGCATACCCGCGATCGCGGCGGCGTAACTGTCGAGCAGTCCTTCGGCGGTGTGCGCCCAGGAGAACCGGCTCGCGTGCTCGACCGCCGTGGTGCCCATGCGGCGCAGGCAATCGGGGTCGTCGAGCAGGGCGGCCAGGGCGTCGGCCCAGTCGCCGGTGCGGTGGCTCGGCACGAGCAGACCCGATTCACCGTGCCGCACAGCGGTTCCCAGGCCGCCCACGTCGGCGGCGAGCACGGGGGTGCCGCTGGCCTGCGCCTCGATGGCGACCAGACCGAACGACTCGTTGTAACTGGGGACGGCGACCACGTCGGCCGCGCGGTACACCTGCACGAGGCGGTCGGCGGGCTGCGGCGGCAGGAAGGTGACCTGCTCGGCGATGCCGAGGTCGGCGGCCAGTTCGATCAGGGCGTCGGGGCGGGCCAGGCCGGTGCCGGAGGGTCCGCCGACGATCAGTACGCGCAGCGCGCGCCGCGGGTCACGGGCCAGCAGCTCGGCGGCCGCGCGGACCAGCACATCGGGGGCCTTGAGCGGCTGGATGCGGCCGACGAACGCGACGACCTGCTCGTCGGGGCGCAATCCGAGTTCGGCGCGGGCGGCGAGTTTGTCGCCGGGCCGGTAACGGCCCAGGTCGGCGCCCGGGGGAACCACATCGATGCGGTCGGGGTCGGCGCCGTAGAGGTCGACCAGCTGACCGGCTTCGTCGGCGGTGTTGGCGACCAACCGGTCGGCCTCGGCGATCACCTGCTTCTCCCCGATCACCCGCGTTTCGGGTTCGGGGGTGTCGCCCTCGGCGAGTGCGAGGTTCTTCACCGCGGCCAGCGTGTGCGCGGTGTGTACCAGCGGCACCCGCCAGCGATCGCGGGCGAGCCAGCCGACCTGACCGGAGAGCCAGTAGTGCGAGTGCACGAGGTCGTAGTGGCCGGGCAGGTGCCGAGCCTCCTGGCGCAGCACTTCAGCGGTGAAGGGGCACAGCTGGGTGGGCAGTTCGTGCTTGTCGAGCCCTTCGAACGGTCCGGCGACGACGTGGCGCACGAGCACACCGGGTGCGGCCTCGGCGACCGGCGGCAGGTCCGAGGAGGTGGCCCGGGTGAAGATCTCCACCTCGGTACCCCTGGCGGCCAGTTCGAGCGCGGTCTGCAACACATAGACGTTCATGCCCCCGGCATCACCGGTGCCGGGTTGGGCCAGCGGGGAGGTATGCACCGACAACACCGCGATGCGGCGGGGCCGAAGTTCAAGACGTCGCTGGCTCACACCTTCCAGTGTGCACGCCGCGACGCCACCGATAACATCCCTACCGGGATCGGTGACGGCCATCACAGGCGTGCGGTGAGTGAGCTCACGCACCGATCGCCATCGAGCGTGCCCGATCCGGACGGCACACGCCAGCGCTTTTCGGTCGTCGCATTCAGCGGTTGAGCGCGGACTCGAACTGCGGCCACGAGGTGTGCAGATCCTCCTCCCAGTAGCCCCACGAGTGGGTACCGGTCGGCCGCAGGTTGACGGTGGCCGGGATGCCGAGCGACTGGAACCGGTCGCGCAGCTGACGGGTGCACTGGTGGGTGACCGCTTCGAGCGTGGCGCCGAAGGCCAGCTGGTAGGCGAGCTGCAGCGGGTCCGGCTGGACGGCCGGGTTGTCGTACGGGCCGGGCAGGCCGGTGCCGGAAGAGATGTAGACCTCGGTGCCGCGCAGGGATTCGGCATGCAGGTACGGGTCGTGGGCCGACCAGGCCGGGTCGGTGGGCGGGCCCCACATGTTGGCCGCGTTGCCCATCCGGCTGCCGACGACGGTGCGCACGATCGCCTGTCCGCGCAGGTCGCTGGTGCGCACGCACCCGCTGTAGGAGCCGATCGCCCGGTAGAGGCCGGGTTCGGCGAGCGCGAGCTGGAACACCGAGGTGCCTGCCATCGAGAGCCCGGCGATCGCGTTGGCGCCGGTGCCCCCGAATTCGGCGTCGATCAGGGGCGGTAGTTCCTTGGTGAGGAACGTCGCCCAGCGCTGCTTGCCCAGCACCGGGTCGTCGCTGCGCCAGTCGGCGAAATAGCTGCCCGCGCCGCCGAAGGGGATCACCACGTTCACCTGTTTGTCGCGGAAGAACGACACCACATCGGTGCGGTCGAGCCAGTTGCCGTCGGCGCCGCCTCCGACGCCGTTGAGCAGGTACAACGTCGGCGCGGGTTTCGACGGGTCGGCGGCGCGCAGCACCCGCACCCGGTTGACGTTGTCCATGGCGGGTGAGTACACGCCGATATCGATGGTCTGATCTGCTTCCACGCGCTGATCGTCGATCCGTGCCCGCTCGGTGGGCTCGGAAATCCCCTGGCCCGCCGCCGTTGTGGTGGCGAGCATCGCGGCCAGCGCCGCGAGGACGATCCGAACCCCCAACGCCCGACAAGACATCATCGAACTCCGATCGCCGAATCCTGTTCCTGATTCGTGATTCAACGACATATCCGAACGCTACACACGCTTTCGGGAAATCATTGTGACGATCCCCAGAAGATTTTCCGTGAAACTGTGCGGATAGTTCGCTACAGGAACGATCGCAATCACGGGCTTATCACGCCCGTGCAATGCTACTTGACGACCAGCGCTCTAGCTGCGGAAACAGCGGACGAGTGACTCGATGCGAAGCGCTCACGGCGGACATCGACTATGCCGGAATCAACCCCATTACAGCCTAAAAATAGACCCTCCGGATTGGTTCCGGGCACAGTCCGGCAATGCCCCGTGACACCGCGCCGTAATTCAGTCCAGCGCGTCGACGAACTCACTCACCTCGGCGACGAACCGGGCCCGGTCCTCGATGAACAGCCCGTGCTGGGCGTCCTCCCAGAACGAACCGCGCGCGCCCGGCACGTTGTCGACGATGTAGCGCCCGTTGCCGACGGGCACCACCGGATCCGCGGTGCCGTGCAGCACCAGCACCGGGATATCAAGGGCGCGAAGGGTTTCGGTGTTGTCGATGGTGCGGTAGAACAGCGCCTTGCGCACCGAGGGCGCGGTGGCGAGACTGCCGCCGAACAACCGCTGCGCGTCGACACCCTTGTCCTCCCCCGGCCCGGTGTTCGCATTGCCGAACACCGCGAACGCGCGCACCGCCCGCCCGGCCGACTCCTCGAACACACCGGGGATCGCCTTGTCCATCGCGGGCCCGGTCGCCGCACCCGGCACACCGGGGCCGATGTGGGCCAGCGAACCGGTGTAGATCGCGGCCGCTACGGCGCCGGTGCCGTAGGTGGCGAGGTAGTCGGTGGCGACGATGCCGCCGTAGGACCAGCCGAGCAGCACGGCGCCGGAGTCGATGCCCTCGGCGGCCAGCACCGCGGCCACGTCGGCGGCCCAGGCCTTCGGGTCGTCGTACACGCCGGGGTCGTCGGAGTAGCCGTGCCCGCGCAGGTCGACCGCGATCACCCGGTAGCGCTGCGCGAGGTCGTCGGCGGCGGCGCCCCAGCAGCGCAGGTTGCCCGCCCAGCCGTGCAGCAGCACCAGCGGCCTGCCCGTCTCCGGACCGGTGACCCGGTAGACGATCGTCGTTCCATCGGCGCTGACAGCATCACGAATACCCATGCCGACAGGCTAACGCCGGTATCGCTCACCGTGATCGGAGCCGTGGCGGCGGCGAAACGGCGGCGAATAGGATCGACAGTCATGAGTACTCGCACCGCCGTCGTCACCGGAGCCAGCTCGGGCATCGGGGAAGCCACCGCACGGGAACTGGCCAAGCAGGGGTATCACGTCTACGTGGGGGCCCGCCGGTTCGACCGCGTGCAACGGCTGGCCGAGGAGATCGGTGGCACCGCACTGGAACTCGACGTCACCTCCGAGGATTCGGTGCGCGCGTTCACCGACGCCGTGGAGCGGGTCGACGTGCTGGTCAACAACGCGGGCGGCGCGAAGGGCCTCGCCCCCGTGCTCGAGGCCGACCTCGACGACTGGCGGTGGATGTGGGAGACGAACGTGCTCGGCACCCTGCGCGTCACCAAGGCGCTGCTGCCCAAGCTCATCGCTTCCGGTGACGGCCTGATCGTCACCGTCACCTCGATCGCGGCCATGCACGCCTACGACAACGGCGCGGGTTACACCTCGGCCAAGCACGCCCAAGGGGTGCTGCACCGGACCCTGCGCGGGGAACTGCTCGGTCAGCCGGTGCGGCTCACCGAGATCGCGCCCGGCGCGGTGGAGACCGAGTTCTCCCTCGTCCGCTTCGACGGTGACGCCGAGCGGGCGGCCAAGGTCTACGAGGGCATCGATCCGCTCTACGCCGAGGACATCGCCCAGATCGTCGCCTTCGCCGCGAGCAGGCCTGCGCACGTCAACCTGGACACGATCGTGGTGAAGCCGCGCGATCAGGAGGGGCCCGGCCGCTTCTCGCGTCGCCCGGCGAACTGAAACCGCAGGTCGTGAGCCTGACCACAGATCGTTGCTGACAATTCGCTGAGCGAATGACCAGTCATTACCATCTCTGCGATGGGCAGAATCAAGTCGGTATTCGACGGTTTCAAGAACTTCCTGATGCGCGGCAACGTGATCGATCTCGCGGTCGCCGTGGTGATGGGTACCGCGTTCACCGCGGTGGTCACCTCGGTCACCAAGGGCTTCGTGAACCCGCTGCTCGCGGTGTTCGGCTCGACCAATGAACTCGGCCTCGGCGTGCAGCTCATCGCCGACAAGCCCGCCACGTTCATCGCGGTCGGCCCGATCATCACCGCGTTCATCGACTTCATCATGGTCGCCGCGGTGCTCTACTTCGTGCTGATGGTCCCGATGAAGTCGCTGAAGAACAAATTCGGTACCACCAAGGAAGCCGAGCCGACCGAGACCGAACTGCTCATCGAGATCCGCGATCTGCTGGCCAAGCAGCAGGGTCTGAACGCGGAGCAGACCGCGGCGCTGAGCACCGAGCAGGCCAAGAAGGACCCGGCTCAGCTCACAGACTGATCCCGACGGTCACCGGTTCCGGTTCGAGCACGATGCCGAACCGGTCGCGCACACCGTCGCGGACCGTGCGGGCCAGCTCGACGATGTCGGCCGCCCGCGCCGCGCCCCGATTGGTCAGGGCGAGAGTGTGTTTGGTCGACAGCCGCGCCCCCGCGTGCTCGCCGGGGAACCCCTTGGCGAAACCGGCGCGTTCGATGAGCCAGCCCGCCGAGAACTTGGTGCCCGAGGGGGCCGGGTAGGTCGGGACGCTCACCTCGCCGACGTGGGCGGTGATCGCGGCCAGCACCTGGTCGAGGCGGTCGTCGCCGACGACGGGGTTGGTGAAGAACGAACCCGCGCTCCAGGTGTCGTGGTCGGCGGGGTCGAGCACCATGCCCTTGCCCGCGCGCAGGCGGAGCACCTCGGTGCGCACCTGGGCGGCGGGCCGGGTCTCGCCTTCGCTCGCGCCGAGCACGCGGGCCAGTTCGCCGTAGCGCAACGGTGCGCTGGTACCGGTGGGGTCGAGCCGGAATTCGACAGCGAGCACCACGGCGGCGTCGCTGTGCTTGAGCACGCTGGTGCGATAACCGAATCCCAGATCGGCCGGCTCCGCCCAGCGGACCTCTCCGCTCACCCGGTCCAGCAGCCGCACCCGGCGCAGCAGCGACTCCACCTCGACGCCGTAGGCGCCGACGTTCTGCACCGGCGTTGCCCCGACCGAACCAGGGATACCCGAGAGGCATTCGAGTCCACCGAACCCGGCCGCCACCGAAGCCGCGACGAGCTCGTCCCAGTTCGCGCCCGCCTCCGCGAGCACCGAATCTGTCCCGAACTCGACTCCGGTGTTGCGCACCCGAACGACCACGCCGTCGAAACCGGCGTCATCGATGAGCAGGTTCGACCCACCCGCGACGAGCAGCACCGCGACACCGGCATCGTCCAGGGCCCGCACCGTGGCGACGAGCGAGGAGGTGCTGTCGCATTCGGCGACCAGTGCGGGACCGCCGACGCGCAGCGTCGTCAGTTCCGACAGCGGCACCGCCGGGCGCACCACCGCACCGGTCTCGGCCAGCAGGTCACGCAGCTGTTCGGGGGACACCACCCGTGTTGTTCGCACGTCAGAAGACGGTACCGTGTCGCACATGGCTACACCTCTGGCGTTCACGGCCGGTTATACGCATTCCATCGACGCGGTGCGCGCCGCGTACTCCGATGAGCAGTACTGGAAGGCCCGCATCGCCGAGGTCGGCGGCCCGAATGCCCGCCTGGACTCGCTGACGGTAGACGGCGACCAGGTCCGCATCCAGCTGGTGCAGTCCATCCCCGCCGACCAGCTCCCGCCCGCCATCACCGCCGTGCGCCCCGGCGACCTGGTGATCCCCCGCGTCGAGCACTACACCGGCACCTCGGGCACCTTCGAGGCCCACGTCGACGGCGCCCCCGCCACCGTCCGCGGCACGGTGACCCTCACCCCGACCGCCACCGGTTGCGAAGGCTCGGTCACCGGCACCATCGAGGTGAAGATCCCCCTCTTCGGCGGCAAGATCGAAGCCGCCATCGCCGAACGCCTCACCGAACTGCTGAGCAACGAGGCCACCTTCACCGAACAGTGGCTCGCCACCAAGTAGGACCCGTCCGGGGCGCCCGCTGACGGCGCCCCGGTAACGTGTTCGGGCATGGCACGTCGACTGGACTACTCCGCCCGCTACCCCCTGCACACCACTGAAGAGCTGTACGCAGCCCTGCAGAGCAGGGATTACTGGGAAGCCCGCGTCGAGGAGATGCGCAAGTACTCGCCGCACAACGAAGTCGTCAGCCATGAGGTGACCGACGACGGCATCGATATCGTGCTCGCGCATACCCTGCCGCGCGAGATGCTCCCGGAGATCGCGCAGACGGTGATGCGCAAGGACATGGTCATCACCCGCAAGGAGAGCTGGGGTCCGTTCGACCACGACGAGACCGAGGGCAAGTTCTCCGCCTCCATCCCGGCGGGCCCGGGCAGCCTCAACGGCACCATCCGCCTGTTCCCCACCGAGACCGGCGCGACCATGCGCTTCTCCCCCGTCGCCAAGGTGTTCATCCCCATGGTCGGCCCGCGCCTGGAACAGCTGATGCTGGTGAATCTCGTCGACCTGTTCCGCGCCGAGCAGGAGGAAACCCTGCGGTGGCTGGAGACGGCCGCCAAGAACCCGGTCTGATCCTCGTCCCATGACCGGCACGAGGAGGACGGTGCCGGTCGGCACCATCACGCGCGGCACCACCGGCGTCAACCGGTTGCGCCGCAGCGATCGCTGGCTGGTCAACGACGAGCTGGTGAGCACCCGCCTGCGCGAGGCCGCCGACCCGCTCGTGGTCGACCTCGGCTACGGCGCGGCGGGCTGGACGACGATCGAAATGGCCGCGCGCCTGCGCACCGTTCGCCCCGATCTGCGTGTAGTCGGCCTCGAGATCGACCCCGCCCGGGTGCTGCCCCCGCGCGACGGCGTGCGTTTCGCCCGCGGCGGTTTCGAACTGGCCGGTCTGCGCCCGGTGCTGGTCCGCGCCTTCAATGTGCTGCGCCAGTATCCGGAGGACGCGGTCCCGGCAGCGTGGTCGCGGATCCAGTCGAATCTGGCACCCGAGGGCCTGCTCGTGGACGGCACCTGCGACGAACTCGGCCGCCGCAGCGCCTGGGTGCTCCTCGATCGGCACCGCCCCCTCTCGCTCACCCTCGCGTGGGATCCGTTCACCGTCGAGCGCCCGTCCGACATCGCCGAGCGACTGCCGAAGGTGTTGATCCACCGCAATATTCGCGGCGAGAAGGTGCACGCCCTGCTCACCGCCGCCGATCAGGCCTGGGAGCGCAGTGCCGCACTCGCACCCTTCGGTCCGCGTATCCGCTGGCGGGGTACGGCGGAGTTGTTGCGTGCCAACGGGTTCCCGGTGCGCGCCTACAACCGGCGGATGCGTGATTGTGTGCTGTCGGTGCCGTGGGATGTCGTCGCACCGAACGGATGGCAGGCGGGCGAGTAACCCCGCCGGAAGAAGGTCAGACCGCGAGCAGTGCCCGCCGTATCCGGCCAGCCGCCCGGGGAGCCAATTGCTCCGCACCCCAACGTATCTCGTCGATGTCACACCGATGGATGGCAACCGCGTCGGTGACCACCTCGTTCAGCGCCGACTGCGCGATCTCGGTTTCGGCCAGGTCGAGCACCGTCCGCGCCGGTGTGGTCACCAGAAACGATCCCGCCGATTCCGTCGCTTCCACGGTGAGCTTGCGCCGGGTGAGCACCAGCCGTGGCGTCACCGGTGGCCGCCCCGCCGACACCGACAGGTGCAGAAACCGTGGCCGCAACCGCCCGAGCCCGTGCAGTTCGGCCGCGCTCTGATACGACACCACGGCGGCACCGTCGAACCAGGCCGCCCACATCGCGTATTCGTCGAGCGGGCCGGGCCGCCATTGCGCCAGCCGCAGCATCCCGACTCCCGATCTGGTCACCGACCCGTCGGCCAGCGCCGCCCGCACCCGCAGCTCACAACCGGTGCGCAGGACCTGCCTGGTGGTGAAGAACCCCGCGTGTCGTCCGGCGAGGCGCCGCAGCACCCGCCACCGGTGTTCGGTGGTCCCCGCCATCCGGCGCGCTCCCTCGCCAGCCATCCAGCCATGCTACGCCGCATGAAGTGGTACAGATCACAAATTGAAAGAAGGCCTTCATGGCCTCCTCAGAGCGGACACAGAAAAATCCGGAAGAATCGACTGTCATGAGCACCCAGACACCCCAACGCCCGAAGGTCCGTCGGCGCACGCTGGTGATCGCGTTGGCCGTGGTCGCCGTGCTCCTCGTCGGCACCATCGTCGCGACCGAAGCGTATGCCCGCCACCAGATCTCGCGCTGCATCAGCAGCCAGTTCGAGCAGGAGATGGGCTCGAGCATCGACGTGAGTTTCGGTCCGAAACCGATGCTCATCACCTATCTCGACGGCAAGGTCGGGTCGATGAGCATCGACAGCGAGGACAACAAGTTCGGCCCGGCCGTCGGCATGGTCGTGCACGCGAAGTTCGAGGATATCGAACTCACCGATCGTGGGCGCGGCGGCGCGACCGTCGGCAATTCGAGCGCCGAGGTGACCTGGAACAACGACGGCATCCGCCAAACCCTGGGCACCATGGTGAGCGGGGTGAGCTCCTCGGCGAGCAGCGACGTACTCACCCTCGACGTGCTCGGCGGCCTGGCCCAGCTGCAGGTGCAGCCGATGGTCCGCGACGGCAATGTGGAGGTGGAGACCAAGTCCGCGCAGCTGCTCGGCATCGGCCTGCCCACCGACCTGGTGCAGGGCATCGTCGAGACCTTCACCCAGAGCCTGCAGAGCTACCCGCTCGGCCTGCGCGCCCAGAAGGTCGACGTCACCGATGACGGTGTCGTGGTTCACCTTTCGGGCGGCCGCACCGTCCTGGAGAGCTCCGGGCGCAGCGACGCCGAGCTGCGCTGCTGATCAGTCCGGAAAGCCGTCGAGCACGACCGCCGACTTCGACAGCCCGAGCCGGGTGGCGCCCGCCTCGATCATCGCCGCCGCGTCTTCCGCGGTCCTGATCCCGCCACTGGCCTTGACGCCGAGCCTGCCGCCGACGGTGTCGGCCATCAGCCGCACCGCGTGCACACTGGCCCCGTCGGCGGGATGAAAACCGGTGGAGGTCTTTACGAAATCGGCACCGGCCTTCTCGGCGGCCCGGCAGGCACCGACGATCGCCTCGTCGGTGAGCGCGGCCGATTCGATGATGACCTTCAGCACGGCCCGGTCCTCGACCGCCTCGCGCACGGTGATGATGTCGGTGAGCACCGCCGCGAAATCACCGGCCACCGCGGCACCCACGTCGATCACCATGTCCACCTCGGCCGCGCCGCTGTCGACGGCCAGGCGCGCCTCGGCACCCTTGATCAGCGAATGATGTTTGCCCGAAGGGAATCCCGCGACGGTGGCGACCACCAACCCCGGCGCGCGCACCGGAAGCATCGACGGTGAAACGCAGATCGCGTACACGCCGAGTTTGCGGGCCTCGGCGATCAGGTCGTTCACCTGGTCGGGCGTCGCCTCGGGAGCGAGCAGGGTGTGATCGATCATGGCGGCCACGTCGGCCCGGGTCAGCGACGTCATAGCAGCGAGTCTGGCATATCGGCAGAGAAGTCCATTGCGCACGCGTACCCCTATCCGGGAGACTTGGACCGTGTTGATTCGTCGCGAGACCCCTGCGGACGCCGCGGCGATCGCCGCGATCCATCGTGCCGCCTTCGCCCCGCACTATCTGGGCGATCCAGCCGTCACCGAACCACCGGAGCCCGCGCTGGTCGACGCCCTACGCGCCGACGAATCCTGGATGCCGACGCTGTCGCTGGTCGCGCTGGCCTACGACACCGTGGTCGGGCACATCTGCCTCACCAGAGCGGGCATCGGCCCGTTCCCGGTGCTGGCCCTCGGTCCGCTCGGCGTCGACCCGGATCATCAGAAGACCGGCGTCGGTTCGGCCCTTGTGCACGCGGCGCTCGGCGCCGCCGACGCGCTCGACGAATCGGTGGTCGGCCTCGTCGGCGATCCCGACTACTACTCGCGCTTCGGTTTCGTGCCGGGCGCGCGCCGCGGCATCGTCCCCGACCAGGCCGACTGGGCCGAATATTTCCAGGTCCGGCCGCTGGCGGCCTACGACCCGGCGGTCACCGGCGAATTCCGCTACCCGGCGCCGTTCTACGACCTGTAGGCCTACTCGAACACCACGGTGCGCCGACCGTGCACCAGCACCCGGCCCTCGAGATGCCAGCGCAGGCCACGGGCGAGCACCACCCGCTCGATATCGCGACCCTGGCGGACCATGTCGGGCACATCGTCGGCGTGATCCACGCGGATCACGTCCTGCTCGATGATCGGGCCCGCGTCCAGCTCGGCGGTCACGTAGTGACAGGTCGCCCCGATCAGCTTCACGCCACGGTCGTAGGCCTGGTGGTAGGGGCGGGCGCCGACGAACGACGGCAGGAAGCTGTGGTGGATGTTGATCGCCCGGCCAGCCCAGTGCTCGCACAGCGAGGCGGGCAACACCTGCATGAACCGGGCCAGGACCACCGCGTGCGGGTCGTGCACGTCGACCAGTTCGCGCACCTGCTCGAACGCCGGACCGCGCTCGGCCGGGTCCTTGGGGAACGGCACGTGATGGAACTTCACCCCGTGCGCCTCGGTCATCGCGGCCAGGTCGGGGTGGTTGCCGATGACGGCCTCGATGGTGGCGGGCAGCTCACCGGCCCCCGCACGGCCGAGCAGGTCGTGCAGGCAGTGCCCGTCCTTGCTCACCAGCAGCACCACCCGGCGGCGGGCGCCGGTGTCGTGCAACTGCCAGTCGGTCTCGGGACCGAACTCCGCGGCCACCCGCGCGAACCGGGTGCGCAGTTCGTCGATGCCGAACGGCACCGTCGATGCCTTCACCGCCTGCCGGGTGAAGAACCAGCCGATGTCACCGTCGGAGTGATAGCCGGCCTCCACGATCGACCCGCCGAAATCGGCGATGAACGAGGAGATCGCGGCGATGATGCCGGGCCGGTCGGGGCAGCCGAGCGTCAACACGAACCGACGGTCGTCCGAGGTCACAGGGGCAGAACTCATCCCCTCATCCTCGCAGGCCCTCAGGCAGAGGCGCGTGCGGGCTCGCGGACGGCGGCGAGTACCTCGCGCAGCTCCCGGTTGAACAGGTCGTAGCGCTCCACATTGCCCAGGTGGCCGGTGGGCAGCACCTTGAACTTCGCCAGCGTGCCCGCCTTGCTCAGCAGTTCGGCGAGCCGTTCGGCGTGAATGGTCGGGGTCATGTCGTCGCGGTCGCCGGCGAGCACGGTGGTCGGCACAGTGAAGTTGCTCGCGGCGTCGCCCAGGTGCAGCGCGGCGAGCAGCAGGCCGTAGCGCGAGCGGGTCATCATCGGGCAACCACGCACCACCGACAGGGCGTAGCTCAGTTTCTCCGGCGTGGTGTCCAGGGTCATCACCTGGCGGGCGAAGATCCAGCGCACGGGCGCGATCGGCGGGAACACCACCGGGGTGCCGAGGATGAGCTTGCCGAGCCAGTCGGGCGAGGGCAGGGCCCGGCCGCGGAGCAATCGCAGCGGCTTGTTCAGACCGGGAACCATGGTCGACACCTCGACCAGCGAGTGCGCGCCGGTGTTGGTGAGCAGCACGGCGGCCGCCTGCTCGGCGACTCGTTCGGGGTAGCGGCCCGCCCAGGCGATGAGCGTCATGCCGCCCATGCTGTGACCGACGAGCACCGCGCGCTGGCCGGGCAGCAGGGCCGCGTCGAGCACGTCGCACAGGTCGTCGGCGAGCAGGTCGGTGCTGGGGCGCGCGTAGCCGTTGGTGCTCTCACCGTGGCCGCGCTGGTCGTAGGCGATCACGCGGTACTCGCCGGCGAAGGCGTTGATCTGGGCGTTCCAGTATTCGATGGAACAGGTCCAGCCGTGGGCGAACACGATGACGGGTGCGTCGACCGGGCCGTAGGCGTGCACGCGCAGCCGGGCGCCGTCGGCGGTGACCACGGGGATCACCTCGTGCGGGACGGTCGGCGGATCGAAGGCCGCCACGCCGTGGGTGCGGGTCCGCAAATCGGCCCGGTGGGCGGCAAGTCCGGCCTTGATCCTGGTGGTCACGGTATCGACCAGGTCGTTCACGGTCGCGGGCAGCATTGCGCGCATCGACACACTCCTTTGTGTTACTCATAGAAACAGTAACACCGGGAGCGCTCGACCGCGAGGGTCCGGCGACGATTTACCAGCGCGGCCCGCGCTGCACCTCGTCGACTTTCGGCCGCACATCGGCCAGATACACACCGGTCGCGATGATCGCGATGAACGAGGTGAGCATGCCGAACCCGCTGATCCCCAGCAGCAGGAACACCAGCGCACCCGCCAGGATCGCCAGCCAGATCGGCTTGGTCATCTTGTCGACGGCCGTAAACGCGTCCGGCCGCTGACGCACGGCATGGATCAGCGCGAACACCGTCGCACCGAAGGCTGCCAGCCACAGGACCAGCAAAATCATCCCCGTCACTCCATGCACCAGATTCACACCCCCATCATACGAACAGCGGCCCCACACACCAGGGGTGCGCGGGGCCGCTGTCGGCGGTGAAGGGTTACACCTTCTTGGGTGCGGCCTTCTTCGCGGGCGCCTTCTTGGCCGGCGCCTTCTTGGCGGCCGGAGCCTTGGCCGGGGCGGCCTCGTCGGTCACGGCGACGACCTCGGCCTCGACCACAGCGGCGGCCTCGGCGGCAGCGGCCTGCGCCTCTTCCTTGCCACGGCCCAGCAGGTCGGTGACCTTGGCGAGGGCTTCCTCGGCGCGGGCGGAGGCATCCTTGTACAGGGACTCGACGCGACCGATCTGCTCGTCGACGGCCTCGTTGGCACGCAACCGCTCGACGGTCTCCTCACCGCGCACGGCGAGGTCGGCGTAGATGTCGAGAGCCTGGCGGTAGTACTGCTCGGCCAGCTTGCGCAGCTCCTCGGGGGTGAACTTCTCGCGCAGCTCGGCGAGGTCCTCCGGCAGCTCCGAGGGCAGGCCGGCGAGGCGCTCACGAATGGTGTCGAACTGGGCCTGCACGTCGGCGGGCACGTTCGCGATGCGCTCGCGGGCCTCTTCGACACGGGCCTTGGCATCGGTGGTGGCGACGCGCTCGCGGACGTCGGCGACGACCTCGTTCACGGCGGTGTAGATGGCATCACCGGCGCCGACGGTGGCGAACAGCGGCTTGGTCACGGTAGCGGTCTTCTCGGTCATCAGTCTTCGCTCTCCTGGTGTGGCGGAGTGTCAATTGTCGTGAACGAAACGTCGCTGTCCCGTTCGTTCCCCCCTGAGCCGGTTTCTTCCCCGTTTTCCCGGCGAAACGACTCATAGATTTCCAGCAACACCTGTTTCTGCCGTTCGGTCACCGAAGTGTCGGCCAGCAGGGCGTCCCGGACCGGGCTGTGCGGGCGCTGTTCCAAATATCCGGCCCGCACATACAACACCTCCGAAGAAACCCGCAGTGCCTTGGCGATCTGCGCGAGTACTTCGGCGGAAGGGTTACGTAATCCGCGTTCGATCTGGCTCAGGTACGGATTACTCACCCCAGCCAGGGCGGCGAGTTGACGCAGGGACACCTGCGCAGCTTCGCGCTGGGACCTGATGAACCCTCCGATATCTCGAGCCGCGTGCGTCAAGCTCTCGGGCTGGTCTGCCATCACTCACCTTCTGGCGTTGTACGGTCAATACTAGGTCAGGGTGCTAGCTCTTGCAAGCACTACAGTTAGCAGCCACCGGGCGAACGCCCGGACTCAGTGGAACAGCAGCTGCGAGATCGTGTAGATCGCCAGGCCGGCCAGCGATCCGACCACCGTGCCGTTGATCCTGATGAATTGCAGGTCCCGCCCCACCTGCAATTCGATCTTCCGGCTCGCCTCGTCGGCGTCCCAGCGGGCGACCGTATCGGTCACCAGCGTCGAGATCTCGGCGGCGTAGTTACCGACCAGATAGCGCGCCCCCCGGTCGATCCACCCATCGACCTTGGCACGCATCGCCGGATCGTCACGCAACTGTTCACCCAGCTGTTGCACATTCTCCGCCACTTTGCGTCGCAACGTGGAATCGGGGTCGTTCGCCGACTCGAGAATCAATCGCTTGGCCGCACGCCAGGTGGCCTCCGCCATTCCGGTGATCTGTTCGCGGCCCATGATCTCGGCCTTCACCTTTTCCGCCTTGGCGATCATGGCCTCGTCGTGTTGCAGGTCGTCGGCGAAATCCTGCAGGAATCGGGTGGCGGCCAGACGCAGTTCGTGTTCGGGGTCCGAACGCACCTTCCAGGTGAATTCCACCAATTCCCGGTAGATCCGCTCCGACAACAATGTGTTGACGAATTTCGGCGCCCATTGCGGCGCGTCGCGCAGCACGATCCGGTCGATCGTCTCCTGTGAACCGAGCGCCCACTGGTGCGCCCGCTCGGCGAGCAGATCGATCAGCGGCAGCTGCCGATTGTCGGCGATCAGCTCCGAGAGCACCCGGCCGAGCGGCGGACCCCACTGCGGTTCGGCGATGCGTTTGACGATGGTGTTGTCGATGATCTGCTCGACGTCCTCGTCGCGCAGCACGCCGACCACGGCGGTCAGGATGGTCGAACTCTCCTGCGCCACCCGCGCCGCGTTGGCCGGTGTGGCCATCCACCGCCCGACCCGCAGCGAGATCTGGGCCGCGTCGAGCCGGGCCGACACCACGTCGGGAGCGAGGAAATTGGTGCCGACGAACGCGCCGAGGCTCTCGCCGAGCTGGTCCTTCTTCTTGCGGATGATCGCCGTGTGCGGGATGGGCAGGCCGAGCGGGTGCTTGAACAACGCCGTCACCGCGAACCAGTCGGCCAGCGCGCCGACCATGCCCGCCTCCGAGGCCGCGCGCACATAACCGACCCACGCGCCGCCGCCGCCGCGCGACTCGAGCCAGCGGCACAGCAGATAGATCACTGTCGCCACCAGCAGGAAGCCGGTGGCGAGGGCCTTCATCTTGAACAGGTCGCGTCGTTTGCCCGCCTCGTCGGTCAGATCCGCGAACCCGGCGGGCTGCGCCGGTGCGGTGCGCGGCGTGAGTACCGCCGTGTTGCCGGGAGCTTTCTCCATGGCCCCCATTCTGCTGTGCGAAATGCCGCCGCGCCGACGCCGGCCTGTGGTAAATCCCCCAACGTCGCCTAAACGAGCGCCACCCCACATCGGCAGGCATAAGCTGTATCGCGAGAGACGCCACATCGATCGCAAGGGGGCTGTCCTGTCCACCGAAGACCTTGTCGAGATCGGCGAGCAGACCGGTCGGGGTTCCGCCGTGCGCGGCGCGGGTCCCGTCGACGGCCGCAAGAGGCGGTGGCGCCAGCACAAGATCGACCGGCGCGAGGAGCTCGTCGACGGCACCCTCAACGCCATCCGCGTACGCGGCGCGCAGGCGGGCATGGACGAGATCGCCGCCGAGATCGGCGTGTCCAAGACCGTGCTGTACCGGTACTTCGCCGACAAGAACGACCTGGTGCACGCCACCATGCAGCGCTTCATCGAGACCACGCTGCTGCCGCGCGTGTACGGCGCCATCAGCCTCGATGCCGACGAGTACCAGCTGGTGCGCGCCGCCATGACCGAATACGTGGGGACCGTCGACGACGACCCCGAGGTCTACCGGTTCATCATGCACAACGGCAGCGGCGACAATGCCTCGCTCGCCGAGTTCGAGCGCCTGTTCGCCGAGGTGGTCACCGCCGTGCTCATCGACCGGGCAGGCGCCAAGGGCATCCGCACCGACGGCGCGATGCTGTGGTCCTATGTGCTGGTCGGCGGCATCCAGCTGGCCACCCACTGGTGGACAACCACCGACAAGGCGATGCCGCGTCAGGACGTCATCGACTACCTCACGATGATGGCCTGGAGCGCGATCGAGGGCATCGCTCGCGCGGGTGGCTCGCCCGCTGTCTTCACCGAGCAGACACACGTTCTACCGCCACTGCCGGAGTCCTGACCAGCGCTGATATCAGATATCGCCGTCCCGGGCTCGACATCGCCGCGCGGTTGGTTACGCTGAACCGAGCGGGGCGCTGTGGCATGTGTCACCGCGAGGTTGCCGTGCGCCGTCAGGCGTTCGGGCAGCGTGCACGTCGGCACCAACGGAGGTACCTCGATGGCGAAGAACGTGCCGACATCCCGGCTTGCCCGTGGCACGAAGCTGGGGGCGGTGGCGGCGAGTTCGGTCATCCGTTCCAAGAAGACCCGGTTGTCGATGCGCGGCAGGTCCGAGGCCGTGCGCGCGAAGATGGCCGAAGAGTCGATGATCCGGACCACCGAGCAGGTGGTCATGGTGCTCGGCACCATGAAGGGCGTGGCCATGAAGCTGGGCCAGATGATGTCGGTGCTGGATCTGGACCTGGTCCCCGAGGACCATCGCGAGCGGTTCCAGCAGCGTCTTGCCGTCCTGCGCAACGCGGCACCGACGGTGTCGTTCGAGAACATGCGCGCGGTGATCGAGCAGGATTACGGCCGCCCGCTGGAGGACGTGTTCGCCGAGTTCGACCCCGAGCCGATCGCCGCCGCCTCGATCGGCCAGGTGTATCGCGCCACGCTCGCCGACGGCAGGCGGGTCGCGGTGAAGGTGCAGTACCCCGGCGTCGACGTGGCGGTCCGCGCCGATCTGAAGAACCTCACCATGTTCCGGCGCGTGCTCGCCTCGGCCATGCCGTGGATCACCCCGGCCGTGCTCGACGAGCTGAAGCTCAATATGGAGGCCGAGCTCGACTACCGGGCCGAGGCGGCGACGCAGAGCGAGATCGCGCACCTCTACCGCGACCACCCGTTCATCTTCGTTCCGTCGGCGGTGCCCGAGTTGTCGACCACCCGGGTGCTGGTGAGCGAGTTCGTCGACGGCGCCGGTTTCGACGAGATGCGCACGCTGCCCGACTCCGAGCGCAACCGGATCGGCGAGATCGTCTACCGCTTCTACGTGGGTTCGCTGTTCACGTTCAACGAGTTCTGCGGCGACCCGCATCCGGGCAATGTGCTGCTCGCGCCCGACGGCCGGGTGGCGTTCCTCGATTTCGGCCTGTTCAACCGGATGGACCCGAAACTGGTGCACTTCGAGAAACTGTGCCTGCGCGCGGCCGCCGAGGAACGTTCGGAAGACCTGCGCCAGTTGATGATCGATCGCGGCGTGATCGACTCGCCCGACGAGATCGGCGCCGAGGAGTGTCTCGAATACGTGCTCGCCGCCTCCGAGTGGTGTCTCGTCGACGAGGTCCTCACCATCACCCCGGAGCTGGCCAGCGGCGCGTTCCTGCTCGCCGTCGACCCGAGGGCCAGCGAGTTCACCGGGATGAAGCAGCAGAATCTGCCGCCCGAGCACCTGTTCTCCCGCCGCGCCGACTTCCTCACCTTCGGCATGCTCGGCCAGCTCGACGCGACCAACAACTGGCATTCGATCGCCCGCGAATGGCTCTACGACGAGCCGCCGATCACCGAACTCGGCATCGCCCATCATGATTGGCTGCGCACCCACCCACCGAAACCGGTGAAGAAGACGCGCCCCCGCAAGGCAACCACCCGATGAAAGGCTCCTCCGTGCCGCAAGACCGCGAGTTCGACCTGATCCTGTTCGGTGCCACGGGCTTCGTCGGCAAACTCACCGCCGAGTACCTGCTCACCGCCGCCCCCACCACCGCGAAGATCGCGCTGGCCGGCCGTTCGCGCGACAAGCTCGCCGCCGTGCGCGAGGAGCTCGGCCCCGCCGCCGCGTCGTGGGATCTGGTGGTCGCCGATTCGACGGACGCGGCCTCGCTCGCGGCGATGGCCGAGCGCACCAAGGTCGTGGTCACCACCGTCGGCCCGTACCTGCGCTACGGTCTGCCGCTGCTCGGCGCGTGTGCCGCGGCGGGCACCCATTACGCCGACCTCACCGGTGAACCGCTGTTCATCCACGATGCGATCGAGCAGTTCGAGCAGACCGCCGTCGACTCGGCCGCCAGGATCGTGAATTCCTGTGGCTACGACTCGATTCCGTCGGATCTGAGCGTGTACGAGATCTACCGCGCCTCGGTCGCCGACAACACCGGCGAGCTGGAGGACACCACGCTGGTCGCCTACCTCAAGGGTGGGATGAGTGGCGGAACCATCGACTCCGGGCGCGCCATGATGGAGGACATCGCCGCCGATTCCGGGCGCGCGAAGATCCTGGCGCACCCGTACTCGCTGAGCCCCGATCGCAGCATGGATCCCGATGTCGGCAGGCAGACCGACCAGGCCCTCGCCCGCGCCGACAGCATCGATCCGAGCCTGCACGGCTGGGTCACCACGTTCATCATGGCCTCGCACAACACCAAGGTGGTGCGCCGCAGCAACGGCCTGCTCGGCTGGCCCTACGGCAAGCAGTTCCGCTATCGCGAGGTGATGAACGCGGGCACCTCGGCGACCGCCCCGCTGGTCGCGGCGGGTATCGCGGGCGGCATCGTAGCCGGGATGACCTCCGGCGCGGTGCTGTCGCGGGTGTCGCTCGGCCGCAAACTGCTCGACCGTATCCTCCCCAAGCCGGGCACCGGCCCGGACGAAAAGGCCCGCCGCAGCGGCTGGTTCACCATGAAGACCTTCGCCCGCACCAGTTCCGGTGCCAAGTACCAGGCGACGTTCTCCGGTACCGGCGACCCCGGCTACCAGGCCACCGCTGTGCTGCTCGGCCAGAGCGGTCTGTGCCTGGCGTTCGACGAATTGCCCGAGCGCGCGGGCATTCTCACCCCCGCGTCGGCCATGGGTGAGGCGCTCACCGAGCGGCTGCGGGCGGCGGGCATGACCATCGAGGTCGCACGGCAGTGAACCTGGCCCGCAAAGCCATGAACGCGCCCGCGCTCGCGGCGATCTACGAGCACGCCTGGCGTCCCACCTTGTTCTACCTGGCCAGCGGCCGCACCACGGGCGACGACCGTCGCGACGCGGTGCGCTCGCTGCGCCTGGGCGGACCCGAGAAGGTGCTCGATCTGGCCTGCGGCCCCGGCAATTTCACGCGTTACCTGAGCGAACACCTCAGCGGCGACGGCTTCGTCACCGGCCTGGACTACTCCGCGCCGATGCTGGCGCGCGCCGCCGCCGACAACGCGGGACCGCGCGTCGGCTACGTGCGCGGCGACGCCCGCACCCTGCCCTTCGCCGACGAAACCTTCGACGCCGTCTGCTGTTTCGGTGCCCTGTACCTGATCCCCGACCCGATCGCCGCCGCCCGCGAGATGATCCGCGTCCTCGCGCCGGGTGGTCGCATCGCCATCACCACCAGTTACCGCGACGACAACCTCTTCGGCAAGGCGAGCACCCTGGCCGCGGGCGTGAGCGGTCTTCGCCTGTTCGACCGCGACACCTTCCCCACCCTGTTCGCCACCTCCGGGCTCACCGAAATCACCCAGCGCGTGCACCGTTTCATGCAATACGTCGAGGCGACCCGCCCCGCCTGAGCCGACACGCGGTAGCCCGGCGGTAGCCTGCCGGGCATGGACACGCTGAATTCGGTGATCGTCGACATCAACAACGTGTTCTGGAACTGGTTGCTGATCCCACTGGTGATCGTGGCCGGGGTGTATTTCACCGCGCGCACCGGCATCGTGCAGTTGCGGTTCCTGCCGGAGATGTTCCGGGTGGTCGCCGAGAAGGGCACCCCCGCCGCGGACGGCAAGCGGTCGGTGTCGGCGTTCGGCGCGTTCAGCATCTCGGCGGCCGCGCGAGTCGGCACCGGCAATATCGCGGGCGTCGCGACCGCCATCAGTGTCGGCGGACCGGGCGCGGTGTTCTGGATGTGGGCGATGGCCACCCTGGGTGCCTCGTCGGCATTCGTGGAATCCACACTCGCCCAGCTCTACAAGCGACCCGAACACGAACCCGGAACATTCCGTGGCGGACCGGCCTACTACATGCAGCACGGTCTCGGCCGGCGCTGGCAGGGCCTGATCTTCGCGGTGGTCATCACGGTGACCTTCGGTTTCGTCTTCAACGCCGTGCAGGCCAACACCATCGTCGCCACCAGCCGCGCCTCGCTCACGGCGCTCGACGGCGACTGGTTCGCGCCGCTGGTCGGGCTGGCGCTGGTCGGGCTGCTCGGCCTGGTGATCTTCGGTGGGGTGCGCCGCATCAGCCGCATCACCGAGGTGCTGGTCCCGGTGATGGCCATGGTGTATCTGCTGCTCGGCATCGCCGTGGTCGCGCTGAATCTCGACGATCTGCCACGGGTGTTCGCCGATATCGTCGGCGGGGCGTTCGGCTTGCGGGAGGTGGTCGGCGGCGGTATCGGCATGGCCGTCACCCAGGGCATCCGGCGCGGCATGTTCTCCAACGAGGCCGGTCTCGGCTCCTCCCCGAACGCCGCCGCGGCAGCGGATGTCTCGCATCCGGTGAAGCAGGGTCTCGTGCAGTCGCTCGGCGTCTACTTCGACACGCTGCTCGTCTGCTCCATCACCGCGTTCATCATCCTGACCAGTGACCCGGACCTGTCCGAGCGGCACAGCGCCGACCTCACCCAGACCGCGCTGCACACCACCCTCGGCAGCTGGGCCGGGCACGTGCTCACCGCGGTGGTGTTCATGCTCGCGTTCAGCTCGATGATCGGAAACTTCTACTACGGCCGCGCCAATATCGAGTTCATCACCGATCATCCGCGCCTGCTCACCGTGTTCCGGGTGCTGGTGCTGGTCGCGGTGTTCGGCGGCGCGCTCGGCTCGGTGGCGCTGATCTGGAACCTGGCCGACGTCTTCATGGGCGTGATGGCCCTGGTCAACCTCACTGCCATCCTGCCGCTGGGCGCGGTGGCGTTCCGGCTGCTCGCCGACTACCGCACCCAGCGCCGCGCGGGCAAGGACCCGGTGTACGTGCACCGGGCCGAGATCGCCGACCCCGCCGGGGTGGCGTGCTGGCAGACGCGCCGCGACTAGTGGTAGGCATGGCTGATGGCGAAACTGTGGACCGAGCCCGTCACCACCGCCCTGCGCGCCGACGGACTGCGCGTCGCCGATATCGACACCTCGGCCACGCCCGGTTTCCTCGGCGGCAAGCAGCTTGGCAAGTCGATGCTGCCCGAACGCGGCGAGGTGCTGTCGGTGTTGCAGGAGAAGCTGTTCGCGCACGGACGCACCGGTGGTGACCGCCGGGTGCTGCTGATCCTGCAGGGCATGGACACCGCCGGTAAGGGCGGCATCGTGCGGCACGTGATCGGTTCGGTCGACCCGCAGGGCGTCGACCACGCCTCCTTCGGGGTGCCGACCGAGGAGGAGCGGGCGCACGATTTCCTGTGGCGCATCCGCAAGCGCCTGCCCACTGCCGGCCAGCTCGGCGTCTTCGACCGCTCCCACTACGAGGACGTGCTGGTGGTTCGGGTACACGGCCTGGTACCGCAGTCGGAATGGGAGCAGCGCTACGACCGGATCAACGCCTTCGAGAAGGAGGTCGCCGATTCCGGGACGACGATCGTGAAGGTCGCCATGTTCGTCTCCCTCGACGAGCAGAAGCGCAGGCTGCGCGCCCGCCTGGAACGGCCGGACAAGTACTGGAAGTTCAACCCGGCCGACATCACCGAACGCGCCTTCTGGCCCGAATACCAGAAGGCCTACCAGGCCGTTCTCGATCGCACGAATACCGATTACGCTCCGTGGTACGTGCTGCCCGCCGATCAGAAATGGTATTCGCGGCTGGCTGTCACCGAACTACTGATCGACGCGCTCACCGGCCTGAACCTGGACTGGCCCGGCGCGAATTTCGACGTGGCCGAACAGCTGCGCCTGCTCGATCAGTCCTGACCCTGTCTTTGAACAAACTCTCAGGTTCGGCCCGCATGATGTCGTGGAGCAGACGAGCGAAAGGCGTGTGACAACGGTGAGCACGGGCAGCAAGAATCCGCTTGCGGCGGCGGAGGCCGCCGACAAGAAGCGCAAGCTGGCGATCCAGGTCGGTGTCGCCGCGGTATTGGTGGCGCTGGTCGCGGCGATCGGTATCGGTATCGCGATGAACCGATCCGATTCCGACACCAGTACCGGCAGCGGTACCACGGGGGCCGAGGGACTGCCGACGCTGCCCGCGACCGTCGGCACCGTCACACCGTCGGGCAGCGTGCTGATCGGCAACCCCGACGCCAAGGTGAAGGTGCGTGTCGTCGCCGACCTACAGTGCCCGGCGTGCAAGCAGTTCGAGACCGCCAACGGCCTCGCCCTGGCCGAGGCCGCGGCCGACGGCACCGCGTCGGTCGAGTACCAGATCATCTCCTTCCTCGACAAGGCGTCGACGAACCAGTACTCCTCGCGCGCGGGCAACGCCGCCTATTGCGTGGCCCGCTCGGACGCGAACAAGTTCCCGAACTGGCTGCAGCTGATGTTCCACCGTCAGCCCGCCGAGGGCGGCGCGGGCCTGAGCAACGAGGAGCTCGTGGCCATCGCGAACGAGACCGGATACACCGATCCGGCCGTGGCCACCTGCATCAACGACAAGGCCATGGCCGACCCGCTCGCCAAGACGACCCAGACCCTGCTGACCAGCGGGCTCAAGGGCACCCCGTCGGTCTTCGTCGACGGCGAGCTGATCGAGAGCAACGCCGTCTACACCGAAGACGGCCTGGCGTCCGTGATCGCCGACGCGGCCAAGTGATCACCGCGTCGGCACGCTCGGCCTGGCTGCTGCTGATCGCGGGGCTGGCCGGGTGGCTGGCGTCGTGCACACTCACCGTCGAACGGTTCAAGCTGTTCACCGATCCCACCTACATGGCCTCGTGCAATTTCGACTCGGTGCTGTCGTGCGGGTCGATCATGCAGACCCAACAGGCCGCGGTGTTCGGCTTCCCGAACCCGATCATCGGCATCGTCGGGTTCTCGGTGGTGGTGACCCTCGGCGTGCTCTCGGTGGTCGGCGTCGGTTTTCCGCGCTGGATCTGGGGTTCGCTGTGGGTCGGCACCGTTCTCGGCGTCGCCGCGATCAGCTGGCTGATCTTCCAGAGCCTGTACCGCATCAACGCGCTGTGCCCGTACTGCATGGTGGTGTGGGTGGCGGTGCCGGTGCTGTTCGCGGTGGCCACCCAGGAGACCTGGGGCGGCTCGCGCGGGCCGATGGGAATTCTGGCCGAGTGGCGCTGGACGCTCGTGGTCGTGTTCTACGCCGTGGTGCTGCTGCTGATGTTCCTGAAGTTCCAGGACTACTGGCTGAGCAAGGTCTAGTTGGGCGTGCCCTCGGCCAGCACCACGTCGACGACGCGGACGCTGCCGTCGGGCGCGGTAACGTCGAGGCGCACCACATCACCGGGTTTGCGCCTGCCGATGGCCGCGCTCAGCGCCCGGGCGGTGGTGATCGACTCGCCGTCGACGGCGGTGACCACGTCACCGTCGGTGATCCCGGCGGCGCGGGCCGGTTGCCCGAAGAAGGCCCAGTCGACTCGCGCGCCGGCCGGTTTCGCGTCGACGATCTGTACGCCGAGGGTGGCGGTCGGCCCGATGTGCACGGTGTCGGTGGGTGTGCCCGAGCGGATCTGGGCGACGATCCGCATGGCCGTGTCGATGGGCACCGCGTAACCGTGCGCGGGTTTGGGCTGCCGGTCCTGTGCGCCGCGATCACCGGAGGCCGCGGTGATGACGCCGACCACCGCGCCCGTGCCGTCGGCCAGCGCCCCACCGGACTGCCCACCGACCACCGGTGCCGCGATCTCCACCATCCCGCGCAACGATTTGCGGCTCAGGTCCGCGGAGTTCATCGCGACGATGCTGGCGTCCAGGTCGGTGATCGGCCCGGCCACCGAGGTCTGCTCGCCACCGTCGCCGCCCGCGTCACCGATGGCGAGCAGATCCTGACGTAATCGCAGCCCGGCCGAGGAACCGATCCGCGCGGTCGGCAAGCCGACGGCGCCTGCCAGCGCCAGCAGGGCGACGTCGGCGCTCGAGTCGTAACCGAGCACGGTGGCCGGGTAGCGCACACCGGTCCCCACGTCGGTGACCGACACGTCCTCGGCGCCCTTGATGACGTGGTGGCTGGTGAGGATCTGCCCGTCGCCGGTGAGCACGATGCCCGACCCGGCGGCCGCGGTTCCGAACCGGCTCGCGTCGACCGAGATATTGACCAGCGCGGGCTGCACCTGCGCGGCGACCAGGCCCGGATCCAGCGGCACGGGCGCGGGCGTCGCCGCGACGAATTCCTGCGGCGCGGCCCGCTCGAACCCCAGCTCACCGCGATATCCGAAGACACCGCCGAGGGCGAGCAGCGCGACGACCAGCGCCATGAGCACCCGTGATCCACGTTGCACGCGCACGTCCTCTCTCGCGGGCCGACCCTTTCCATTGTCACCCGGCTCGGGTCCGGCTTGATCGACATCCGCCACCCGGCGGTTGGCAAACCTCGTATGCAGCGGTAGGCATATACCCATGAGCACCGCTGCCGCCTATGCCCTGCCGTCCGCCGACGGTTCCTTCGAGAAGGTCGCGATCGAACGCCGTGCGCTCGGACCCGACGATGTCGCGATCGACATCAAATTCGCGGGCATCTGCCACTCCGACATCCACACCGCCCGCGACGAATGGGGTGGTGCGCGGTACCCGTGTGTGCCGGGGCACGAGATCGCGGGCATCGTCAGCGCGGTCGGGTCGTCGGTGCGCAAGTACCAGGTGGGCGATCGCGTCGGGGTGGGCTGTCTGGTGAATTCGTGCGGCAAGTGCGCACCGTGTCTGGCCGGTGAGGAGCAGTACTGCGCCAAGGGCGCCACCTGGACCTACAACAATCCCGTCCCCGAGGACGTCCAGCCCGGCGGCTACACCATGGGCGGGTACTCCACCCACATCGTCGTCGACGAGAAGTTCGTCGTCGGCATTCCCGAGGGCATCGGCCTCGACGTCGCCGCACCGCTGCTGTGCGCGGGCATCACCCTGTACTCGCCGTTACGCCACTGGGGCGCGGGCCCCGGCAAGAAGGTCGCGATCATCGGGATGGGCGGGCTCGGGCACGTCGGGGTGAAGATCGCCGCCGCGCTCGGCGCCGAGGTGACGGTGCTGAGCCAGTCGCTGCGCAAACGCGACGACGGCCTGCGCATGGGCGCCACCAACTACTACGCCACCAGCGACAAGGAGACCTTCCGCAGGCTGCGCGGTGAGTTCGACCTCATCATCAACACCGTCTCGGCCGATCTGCCCATCGACAACTACCTGCGGCTGCTCGCCCTCGACGGCACCCTGGTGATCCTCGGCCTGCCCGAGAAGCCGATGAGCGTCACCGGCCGCAACCTGGCCGGCTTCCGCCGCTCCCTGTCGGGTTCGATGATCGGCGGGCTCGCGCAGACCCAGGAGATGCTGAATTTCTGTGCCGCGCACGGCATCGGCGCCGAGATCGAGCTCATCTCCGCCGACGACATCGATTCCGCCTACGACCGGGTCGTCGCCAGCGATGTGCAGTACCGCTTCGTGATCGACACCGCGTCCATCTAGGCCGGTCCGGCGCCCACCGCCGGGTACCGTGACGTCGTGGCCGACGACGATACGCGCCCGGACACACCGACCGCGGTGGGCGCCCTGCCGATCACCTGGACGGTGCGGACCCCGCCCAGCTGGTTCCCGCGCGCCCTGCTCTACACCGCCCTGGCCCTCGTCGTCCTGATCGCGGGCTTCTGGGTGCTCGGCAAGCTGCAGGGCCTGCTGACCATCCTGCTGGTCTCGCTGTTCCTGGCCTTCGCTATCGAACCGGCGGTGAATTGGCTTGCCCGGCACGGTATTCCGCGCGGCGCGGGCACCGGGGCGGTGTTCCTCGTCGTGCTGGTGGTGATGGTCGCGTTCTTCGGCACGCTCGGCGCCCTGCTCATCGACCAGGTCACCATGCTCGTGCAGGACGCACCCGGCTACATCCAGGACCTCGTCGACTGGATCAATCGCACCTTCGACCAGGACCTGTCCGGCGCCGACCTCACCAAATACGCCACCGAGTGGAGCTCGACAATCGAGGGCTATCTCGTGGGTCTGGCCGGAAACGTCTGGGGCATCGGCACAGTCGCGATCGGGGCGCTGTTCCAGCTGCTCGGAGTGCTGCTGTTCACGTTCTATTTCGCCGCCGACGGGCCGCGCTTCCGCAGCTGGGTGTGTTCGCTGCTCCCGCCCCGCCAGCAGAAACATGTGTTGCGCGCCTGGGATATCGCGGTGGAGAAGACCGGCGGCTACATCTACTCGCGCGCGCTGCTCGCGCTGTGCTCGGCGATCGCACACTATGTGGCGCTGCGGGTGTTCGATGTGCCGTCGGCGTTCGCGCTGGCGCTGTGGGTGGGTGTGGTCTCGCAGTTCATCCCGACCGTCGGCACCTATCTCGCCGGTGCCCTTCCGGTGCTGGTCGCGCTGGTGCACGACCCGATCACCGCGCTGTGGATCCTGCTGTTCATCGTGGCGTATCAGCAGTTCGAGAACTATGTGCTGCAGCCACGGATCACCGCGACCACCCTCGATATGCATCCGGCGGTGGCGTTCGGGGCGGTGATCGCGGGTGCGGCGCTGCTCGGGCCGACCGGTGCGCTGCTCGCGATCCCGGTCACCGCGACCCTGCAGGGATTCGCCGGGGCCTATGTGCGGCGGTACCAGGTGACCGAGCAAGCCGAATCCCCGCTGAAGCCGAAGCGCCGCTGGTTCACCAGGTCCAAGGCGAGTGCCCCGGCCGACACCGACCGATCCGCCGACGAATAGGCCCGCACCATGGCAATTCTGTTGTCTGTGGTCTCCATGCTGTCCACCCTGTTCGGTGGTTTCGTCGCCATGCGCATCGGCGACCGCAAGCACCTGGTCCTCGGTCTCGCGGCCGGGGTGATGCTCGGCCTGGTCGCCTTCGACCTGATCCCCGAGGCCCTCGAGCAATCACCCGACGAGGCGTTCGGTGTGCCGGTAGCGCTGATCGCGGCGGTTGTCGGGTTCATGAGCCTGCACATCATCGAACGCGCGGTCGCCATCCACACCGGCCACGAGGACGAATTCGGTTCGCACCACCACGGTTTCGAATCCGTCGGCCTGCTCGCCGCGATGGGCCTGATCTTCCACAGCACCCTCGACGGTTTCGGCATCGGCATCGGCTACCAGGCGGGCGCCACCGTCGGCCTGTCGGTGGCCATCGCGGTCATCTGCCACGACTTCGCCGACGGCTTCAACACCTTCACCATCCCCACCCTCTACGGCCACGCCCGCAAACGCGCCATCACCCTCCTGGCCCTCGACGCCCTGGCCCCGGTGGTAGGCGCCATCCTCGGCACCCTCATCCACGTCCCCGAACAATTGATAGGCCTCTACCTCGGCTACTTCGCCGGCTTTCTCCTCTACCTGGCCACCGCCGACATCCTCCCCGAAGCCCACGCCGAACACCCCTCCCGCCTGACCCTCTTCCTCACCATCCTCGGAGTCGGCGCGATGTTCGTGGTGTCGGCGCTGAGCCACTAGCGGTACATGACGAAGGGGCACACTGGATTCGGTGTGCCCCTTCGGTTCAGGCGCTACTTCGCGACGGCTTCTTCCGCGAGGGCGGCCAGGGCCCGGCGGCGCACGCGACGGGCCGCGGCGACCATGTTGCGCAGCGACGGGTCGAGCTGCCAGTAGTGGCGGGTTTTCAGCCCACCGTCGGGGTTGGCCCACAACCGTTGCGGCGTAACCGCTTTGGCGGCCTGGGTGAGGAGTTCGTCGAGTTCGTCGATGTCGGGGATGCGGGCCGAGCGGCTCTCGTAGACGCCGGGGCCGACGCCGTGGCTGAGGCCGTGGCCGGTGGCGACGTCCTCGGTGAGGGCCTGCATGACCCATTCGATCGAGCGGGTCGCGACGATCGCGGTGACGTCGGCGTCGAGTTGTTCGATCGCGTCCACCACCTCGGTGCGGCCGGAATAGCCGATGTGGGTGTGGATCTGGGTGTCGGGGCGCACGCCGGAGGTGGCGAGTTTGAACGCGCCGACCGCCCAGCGCAGGTACTCCTCGCGACCCTGTGGGCGGGCGGGGAGGAGTTCGCGGATGGCGGGTTCGTCAACCTGGATGATGGCGATGCCCGCCTTCTCCAGATCAATCACCTCGTCGCGGATCGCCAGCGCCACCTGGTCGGCCGTCTCGTAGAGCGGCTGATCCTGGCGGACGAACGAGCGTGCGAGCATGGTGACCGGCCCAGTGACCATGCCCTTCACCGGCTTGTCGGTCAAAGACTGGGCGTAGGTGGTCCAGTCCACCGACATCGGCGCGGGCCGGGCCACGTCGCCGTAGATGATCGGCGGCCGCACGCAGCGCGAGCCGTAGACCTGCACCCAGCCGAAGCGGGTGGTCGCCATGCCGTCGAGCTGTTCGGCGAAGAACTGGATCATGTCGTTGCGTTCGTGCTCACCGTGCACGAACACGTCCAGACCGATGTCCTCCTGCAACCGGATCGTCGCCTCGATCTCGGCTTCGACCTGCTTGCGGTAGTCCTGCTCGGACAACCGGCCCGCGGCGACTTCGTGACGCGCCTGCCGCAACCGGCTGCTCTGCGGGAACGACCCGAGTGTGGTGGCCGGGACCAAGGGCAGGTTCAGCCGTTCCTGCTGGGCGGCGGCCCGCTCGGCGTAGGGCACCCGTTCGCGCATGTCCGGCGTGATCGCGTAGACCCGCTGCCGCACGGCGTGCTTCTGCTTGAAGTGCACCGAGGTGGGTCGCTTGCGCCACTTCTCCGACGGGCCCTCGGTGAGGGCCTTGGCCAGCGAGACGACCTCGCCGACCTTCTGTTTCGCGAAGGCGAGCCGGTCGGCGACATTGCCCTCGATGTCGTATTCGGCGAGCACGTCGTAGGGCACGTGCAGCAGCGTGGTGCCGGTGGACACCACCAGATCGGGGCACACCTCGGCGATGGAGTTCAGGTAGTTCAGCGTCACGTAACGATCGGCGCGCCACACATTGGTGCCGCTGATGACGCCGGCGTAGATCCGCTTGCGGCGGATGCCGGGGATCTCGGCGAGCTCCTCGGGCGTCATCCGGTAGGACGCCAGGTCCAGCCCGATGGCCTCCACGTTGCTGGCCGCGAGAATCCGCAGCGCCTCGCCGAAATCACCGTACTGGCCGGTGACCAGGATGCGCGGGCGCAGCGGCGCCTTCGACAACCGCTGATACGTCTTCTCGAACGCCGCGAGCGCCGCGTCGGACTGCTCCCCGGTGAAGCACGGTTCGTCGAGCTGCACACAGGTCGACCCGCGCTTGGCGAGCAGTTCGAACAGTTCCTCGTAGAACGGCAGCAGCTTGTCGAGCAGGCTCAGCGTGTCGAACTCCGCTTCGCCGGGCACCTGGCCGGCCTTGGACAGCAGCAGCAGCGACACCGGCCCGAGCACCACCGGGCGCAGTTCGATCCCGCGCGCCATCGCCCGGTCCCACTCGTCGAGCAGAGCCTCGGGGTGCAGCGAGAACGTGGAGTCGGCGTCGAGTTCGGGCTGCCGGTAGTGGTAGTTGGTGCCGAAGAAACGCACCAGCTCCAGCGGCGGCAGATCCGGGTTACCGCGCGCCATCAGGAAGTAGAAGTCCAGCGGGTGCAGGCCCTCCTGATGCGGCTTGAACCGCGACGGCACCGCACCGAACAGCAGCGCGTTGTCGAGGATGTGGTCGTAGAAGGAGAAGGTGTTGCCCGGCACCTGGGTGAGCCCGGTGGCGGCCAGCTCGTCGAACTGACGCTCCTGGATGTCCCGGCCTACCGCGAGCAGCTCCTCCCGCTCGAGCGACCCACGCCAGTACGACTCCAGCGCGCGCTTGAGTTCCCGGTGCGGACCGATCCGCGGATATCCGAGAACGCTCGACCCGAATCCATCGGTGACGTTGACCATGAACGGGACATCCCTTTCCATCACCTGCGTGGTCGCCCGGCAACCGGGCGCCGCGCAATTACTGCGCTCGACGAGTAGCCGGTTCGCGCGTGCACGAACGGCCTACAGCAGCTTAAGCCGAGCGGTCGGCAGTGTGCCGTTCCCCCTGCAAACACCCCTGGAAACACCGACGGCCACCTTCGTCTCGTCGGGGAGGAAGGCGGCCGTCGGTGCGTGGAACCTAGTTTCCGTACTGGTAGAAACCGGCGCCGGTCTTCTTACCGAGCAAACCGGCTTCCACCATGCGCATCAGCAGCGGCGGCGCGGAGTACAGCGGCTCCTTGAACTCGGCGTACATCGAGTCCGCGATCGACTTCACCGTGTCGAGCCCGACGAGGTCGGTCAGCGCCAGCGGGCCCATCGGATGGGCACACCCGAGCACCATGGCCTTGTCGACGTCTTCCTTGGTGGCGAACCCGGACTCGACCATCCGAATGGCCGAGAGCAGGTACGGAACCAGCAGCGCGTTGACAACGAACCCGGAGCGGTCGGCCGACCGGACGACCTGCTTGCCGAGGATGTCGGCGGCGAACGCCTCGGCCCGCTTGGCAACCGGCTCGCTGGTCTTGAGCGTGGTGACCAGCTCCACCAGCGGCAGCACCGGCACCGGGTTGAAGAAGTGCAGACCGACCACGCGCTCGGGATTGGCGGTGGCGACGGCGATCTTCATGATCGGGATGGAGGAGGTGTTGGAGGCGAGCACGGCGTCGGGGTCGGTGACGACCTTGTCCAGCTCGCTGAAGATGGCCGTCTTGACCTCTTCGTTCTCGACAACGGCCTCGACGACCAGCTGACGGTCGGCGAAGTCACTGAGGTCGGAGGTGAAGCGCAACCGCCAGGCGGCCTGTTCACGCTCGCGCTCGGTGATCTTGCCGCTGCTGACGCCACGATCGAGCGAGCGCAGGATGCGCGCACGACCGGCGGCGGCCAGTTCACGGGTGGTTTCGTAGACGAGGACGTCGACGTGCGCGCGTGCGCACACTTCGGCGATGCCCGCGCCCATCTGTCCGGCGCCGATAATGCCGACGCGCTGAATCTTGTCGCTCACGGTCCCACTCCTGGGGTTGTTGGCGGCTGGCGCCGCGGATTTCGGCCCGGTCCGGGTCACAGACCTCCGCGGTTCGCGACCCACGATATAGGGATGCCCTCCCCTGCCGGGGCTGATCGGCAGGGGAGGGCGTACACCCCTACTGGTGTAGAGGAAATCCGTTGCTAGTCAAAGCAACTCAGTGGAACTGACCCTCTTCGGTCGAGCCCTTGAGGGCCGCGGTCGAGGTGTTGGGGTCAACGGTGGTGGCGATGGTGTCGAAGTAGCCGGCACCGACCTCACGCTGGTGCTTGATGGCGGTGAAGCCACGCTCGGCGGCGGCCTTGAACTCGCGCTCCTGCAGGTCGACGAACGCGGTCATGCCCTCGCGGGCGTAGCCGTGCGCCAGGTCGAACATGCCGTAGTTGAGCGAGTGGAAGCCGGCCAGGGTGATGAACTGGAACTTGAAGCCCATCGCGCCGAGCTCACGCTGGAACTTCGCGATGGTCGCGTCGTCCAGGTGCGCCTTCCAGTTGAACGAAGGCGAGCAGTTGTAGGCCAGCAGCTGGTCCGGGAACTCGCTGCGAACCGACTCGGCGAACTTGCGCGCGACCTCGAGGTCCGGCACGCCGGTCTCCATCCAGATGAGGTCGGCGTAGGGGGCGTAGGCCTTGGCACGCGCGATGCAGGGCTCGATGCCGTTCTTCACACCGAAGAAGCCCTCGGCGGTGCGGGTGCCGTCCAGGAACTCGCGGTCGCGCTCGTCCACATCGGAGGTGATGAGCGTGGCGGCCTCGGCGTCGGTGCGGGCGATGATCACCGAAGGCACGTCGGCGACGTCGGCGGCCAGACGCGCGGAGGTCAGGGTGCGGATGTGCTGCTGGGTGGGGATCAGCACCTTGCCACCGAGGTGGCCGCACTTCTTCTCCGAGGCGAGCTGGTCTTCCCAGTGCACGCCCGCGGCGCCGGCCGCGATCATGGCCTTCTGCAGCTCGTAGGCGTTCAGGGCGCCACCGAAGCCGGCCTCGGCGTCGGCGACGATCGGGGCCAGCCAGTTCTTGACCGAGGTGTCACCCTCGACCTTGGCGATCTCGTCGGCGCGCAGCAGCGCGTTGTTGATGCGACGGACCACCGAGGGGACCGAGTTCGCCGGGTACAGCGACTGGTCGGGGTAGGTGTGGCCGGACAGGTTCGCGTCACCGGCGACCTGCCAACCCGACAGGTAGATGGCCTTCAGGCCGGCGCGAACCTGCTGCACGGCCTGGTTGCCGGTGAGGGCGCCGAGGGAGTTGATGTAGTCCTCGTTGTTCACGAGGTCCCACAGGATCTCCGAACCACGACGCGCGAGGGTGTGCTCCTCGACGACAGTGCCCTGCAGCTTGGAAACCTGCTCGGCGGTGTAGTTGCGGGTAATGCCCTTCCAGCGCGGGTTGGTGTCCCAATCCTGCTGGATTTCCGCAGCGGTCTTCGGGGTGCCGGCAGTCGACATCTCTGACTCCACTTCCTCGGTGTGGTCGGTGCTCCGCGCTGTCCGGCCGTTCAAACAACCGGCGGCTGAACGCTTTCGGTTGCACGGGTCGTACTGCTGAAGCAATTTGCAGGCTTGCTAGGACTAGCTAGGGCCTGAGGGGTGTACTTCCAAACAATGGCACACCCGGAAATAGCCGTCTACCTGTTGGTTGTGTGAATCTCAGCTAGGTTTACCGCCGCTGTTGCTAACTTTGCGAAATTTGCCCTGTGATTGCAAGCACTGCGGCTACCGATGGGTAGTGCTGACCAGGAGTTTTAGCATAACGCCCGTACTGTTAGCGATCTTCGGCCGGGTGGGTGCCGATGCCCTCGAGCCTTCCAGGCTGTGAGTCGTTTCACACACCACGCCGGGCGTCGATCATGTGCGTGTCGTCACTCCGCAACCCCCGCCCGGCGTGTCACCCCTGGGGCGCACGGGGCAGAATCGGGCTGTCCGACGAAGGGAAGAGGGACCGTGCGCAAGTCGAGGATGCTGACGATCGCGGCGATGGCCGCGCTGACCGTGCTGCCGGTCGTTCCGGCGCACGCCGAACCCACCGGCGGGCAGGTCGTCTCGGTGGAGGCCCTGTCGGCCGCGGCGACGCTGCCGGGTTCGGCCCGCGCCGAGCGGTTGATCTACCGCTCGACCACCGCGGGCGACCAGCCGACCACCACCGGTGCCGCCGTGTACTTCCCGCCGGGAGAGGCGCCCGCGGGCGGTTGGCCGGTGATCGCCTGGGCGCACGGCACCGTCGGCCTCGGCGACGACTGCGCCTACAGCGTGGCCGGTCCGGCCGCCGTCGAACGCGACTGGGCCTACCTCGGCACCTGGCTGAAGCAGGGCTACGCCGTCGTCGCGGCCGATTACGCCGGTCTCGGCGGTCCGGGTGAGCACCCGTATCTGAACGGCATCGTGGAGGCGCGCAATGTGGTCGACGCCGTGCGCGCCGCGACCGCGCAATACCCGTCGCTGTCGAACAAGTGGGCCGTGGTCGGCCAGTCGCAGGGCGGCGGCGCCGCGGTGTTCACCGCCCGCTACGCCACCGAGTTCGGCGGCCCCGAACTCGACTATCGCGGTGCCGTCGGCACGGGCGTGCCCGCCTACATCGAGGACGTCATCGGCCTCGTCGGCCCGGGCGTGCCCCCGATCGCCCTGAGCTCGCACCTGACCGCCTACGTCCTGTACATCCTCAGCGGCCTGCGCACCACCTATCCCGACCTCGACATCGACGGTCTGCTCACCGACACCGGCCGCACCTGGCTCGAGCGCGCCCAGACCGCCTGCATCGGCCCCCTCGGCGACGAACTCGCCGCCGCCAAGCCGTCGGTGGGCAGCATGTTCGCCCGCCCGCTGTCGTCCATCCCGAACCTGCGCGGCCTGCTCGGCGAGTACATGGGCCTGCCCGAGTCCGGCTACGACCGCCCGCTGCTGCTGGCTCAGGGCCTGCGCGACACCGACGTGGTCACCCCCGCGACCCTTCGCTACTTCGCGGTGCTCGAGGCCAACCGCCAGCCGGTGACCACCCGCACCTACCCCACCGACCACGACGGCACGGTCAACGCCTCACTGGTCGACTCGCTCCCGTTCGTCCGGGACCTGTTCGCCTGATCCGGCCGGATGCGTCGTTCGCCAGTGCTCGGCGATGTCGATGCGGCGCGTGATCCACACGTCCTCGTGGCATTGCACGTGGTCGAGGAAGCGTTCCAGGGCCGCGGTGCGGGCGGGGCGGCCCGCGATGCGGCAGTGCAGGCCGATCGAGAGCATCTTCGGGCTGCCCTCGGTTCCTTCGCGGTACAGCACGTCGAAGGCGTCGCGCAGGTGGGCGTAGAACTCCTCGCCGGTGGCGAAGCCCGCCGGCGAGCAGTAGCGCATGTCGTTGGTGTCGAGGGTGTACGGCACCACGAGGTGTTGCTGCCCGTGCACCGTGGTCCAGTAGGGCAGGTCGTCGGCGTAGGAGTCGGCGTCGTAGACGAAACCGCCGTGTTCGACGACCAATTCGCGGGTGTTGGGTGAGTCGCGGCCGGTGTACCAGCCGCGTGGCGGCTCGCCGGTGAGGTCGGTGAGGATGCGCACGGCCTCGGCCATGTCGGCGCGTTCGGTGTCGCGATCGACGAGCTGATACGACTGCCAGCGCAGCCCGTGGCAGGCGATTTCGTGGCCGAGTTCGAGGAAGGCCGCGACCGCTTCGGGATTGCGTTGCATCGCGCGGGCGACCGCGAAAACGGTGAGCGGGATACCGCGCCGTTCGAAGGCGCGCAGTATCCGCCACAGGCCGGCGCGTGAACCGTATTCGTAGAGCGATTCCATGCTCATGTGCCGGTTCGGGAAGGCTTCGGCCGGTGTCATCTCGGACAGGAAGGTTTCCGAATGCGGTGATCCGTCGAGGACGTTGTTCTCCCCGCCCTCTTCGTAATTCAGCACGAATTGCACCGCGATCCGCGCGCCGCCGGGCCATCGCGGGTCCGGCGGAGTGGGGCCGTAGCCGATGAAGTCGCGTGGCCCGGTCATGCGGAGAGCTCGCCGTAGAGCCGCAGACGCGCCAGGCCGCCGTCGGGGTAGATGTCGAGGCGAACCTCTTCGACCGACGCACCGGCGGGTGTGAGGGCGAACCGGTGGCGGGTGTCGGGGAGCAGGTCGGTGCGCGGCATGATCTCGACTTCGGTTCCGTCGCTGGTGAAGCCGGTGAGGGAGGCGGCACCGGGGCTGTTGCCGAGGAAGCAGGAGGTGTCGATCTCGGCGAGCCGGACGGCGCCGGGGCCCGCGAGTTTGATGCGCACCCAGTCGTTTCCGTCGTCGCGGCGGCGCGCGGTTTCCCAGCCGTCGCCCATGACGCGCGCCTGGCCGGGGTAGAGCAGTTGGTTGGGTGAGCTGTAGAAGCGGTTGGAGCAGTCCAGGACCAGGGCACCGTTCTCGAGGGCGGCCAGGTCGAGCGGGCCGAGACCGAGCAGCGCCGGGTCGGGTCGGCCCTCGCCGTGGACGCGCAGCCGGGCGACGCCGCCGTCGGGGTGCATGGTGAGTTTGACGTGGGTCCACCGGTTTTCGTCGTCGACGGTGAACGGGGTCCGGCAGTCGCCCGCGACCTTCACACGGTCGAGCAGCGGCACCCAGTCGGTGCGTTCGGCGATCTGCTCGGCGGTGGGGTAACCGTCGATCGCCAGCGCCGAGACCGACACCTCCGGTGGATAGTTGCCCTTGAACCAGGCGGTGTCCACCACGATGCCGCGGATCACGCCCGGCACGCCGAGGCGGACGATGGCCGCGTCGTCACCGGGCTTGCCGCGGTGGCGGCGGGTTTCCCAACCGTCGTAGATCTGCCCTTTGTGTCCGAATGTCGCGGGCCGGTATTCGGCCGGGCCGGGGTTGACGAGGTTTTCCTTCTCGGCGAAGAACTCGTCGTTCGCCCAGATCACCGACCCGCCGAGCGGCCGGACCGCCAGGTCGGGCAGGTGGGTGAAGTCGTCGGTCATCGGGTCTCCCGTGCTTCGGTATTTTCTCGGCTCGACCACCGGCGGGTCATCAGGTCGACGAGTGTCTGTTCGGTGAGTTCCGGTGCACGGGCGAGCAATTCGTCATCGCTGACCGCACCGCAGCGCAGGGCGCGCACCACCGTGGTCGACAGGGCTTCGGCGGTGGCCGGCTCGTCGACCACCCCTTCCTGGCCGCGACCGAGGTAGGCCTGTAGGCGGGGGACCGCCACATCGGTGGCGGTACGGAAGAAGTTGTGCGTAGCCAGCCAGCGGGTGACCAGGTGGCCGGGATGCATGTCCCAGCCCTGGTAGTAGCCGCGGCGCAGAGCACGTTCCACCAGTCGGTAGTGGTTGGTGAAAGCGAATTCGGGGTCGCTGCCCGGCACGATCTGGGTGGAGCCGTCGCAGATCCACACACCGGTCTGGGCGGCGGCGACCTGCATCACCGTTTTGGCGTGGTCCGCGGCCGGATGGTCGAGCGCCTGGTCGGTGGCGGCGATTCCACAGGCGGCGGTGTAGTCGTAGGTGCCGAAATGCAGTGCACTGCAGCGGTTGTCGGACAGGGCGAGCATGCGGGCGATGGGGGCTGTGCCGTCGGGCGCGATGATCGCCTGCGGGCTTTCGATCTGCAGTTCGAAGCGCAGGGTGTGGTCGGGAAGTCCGTGGGCGCGTTCGATGCCGGAGCAGATGTCGACAATGGCCGAGACCTGTTCGGCCGCTCTGATTTTCGGAACGGTGAAGAGGAAACCGGGCAATACGTCGGCGACGCCGTCGAGCACCAATTCCAGTGTTCGTAGCGCTCGCCTACGTTCGTCTTTCGCCAGCCCCTTGATACGGATACCGAACGAATCTGGTGCGCCCGCCTTTTCGGCCATCAAGGCCAAGGTCTTTCCCGCTGCTGTCGCTGCGGCGTCTTCCACATCGTCGGCGCGGAAACCGTATCCGTCCTCGAAATCTATCCGCAGGTCCTGCACCGGTCGCGCGGACAGGCCGACCCGGACGGCGGGAAGGGAGTCGGTGGTGTCGAGACCGGCGAGGAAGTCGGCATGGCGATCCAGCAGTTCCAGCGCGGTGGCACCCCACTCCGCCGGGGTGTCGGCGGTGGCACGGTCGGCGGGGACATACACCGTGTGCACCGGTTGAATCCGCGTCCCCTGGCCGGGATATCGCAGCCGCAGCTCCGCGTCGACGGAATCGAGGACTGCGTCGACGCGTGCCCGGATGTGTTCGGGCAGTCGGGTATTCACTCGGCCGTTCCTTTCCTCGCGAGCCGCCAGATCCGGTCGGCGGTCATCGGCAATCGGTCGGGTCTGACATCGATGGCGTCGCGGATCGCGTTCGCCAGGGCCGGGGCCACCGGGTTGTAGGGCGACTCACTCATCGATTTGGCACCGAGCGGGCCGAGTTCGTCACTGGTTTCGGCGAAATACACCTCCGTGCGTGGCAGGTCCGCGAATTGCGGTACGTGGTAGTGCCGCAGGGTGCGGGTGGTCACCACGCCCGCGTCGGTGCGCATGTCCTCGTAGAGCGCGGTCCCGATGGCCTGCGCGACACCACCTTCCACCTGGCCGCGCAACTGCACCGGATTGAGCACGGTGCCCGCATCGGCCACCTGGATCGACTGGAGAATCCGCACCTCACCCGTCGCAGGACGCACGGCTACCCGGAACGCGTGCACGTTGAAACTCACCGAACGCGGTGTGCCCGAATGGGTTCCGTGGGCGATGAGGTCACCGTCGGCGAGGAGTTGGGCGGCGGTGACGAGTTCGTCCCCACAGCGCACACCACCCGCCTCCAGCACGCAATCCCGCTCGGGATGGCCGCTCACCTTGGCCGCTCGCGCCAGCAGCATCGCATGCAGTTCCAGTGCGGCGGCATAGGACGCCTTGCCCGCGACCATGGTGCCGGTCGAACCGAAAGCGCCGGTGTCGTGCCCGACGAGGTCGGTGTCGGATTGGCGGATCACGATCCGGTCGGCGGATGTCGCCAGGGCGGTCGCGGCGAGCTGGGCGTGGACGGTAGTTGTACCGTTGCCGAATTCCGCTGTGCCGACGTTTATCTCGTAGCGCCCGTCGACGAGCAGGCGCGCCGTCGCGTCGGCGTGATGGCCGCGTGGTGGCACGGTCGCGATCATCGCCACGGCCATTCCTTCTCCCACCCGCCAGTCCGGGCCGGGCGCTTTGGCGCCGTTGCCGCGATGCAGCGCTCGCTGGGCGGTGTCGAGGCACTGATCCAGGCCGTAACTGCCGAACGTCAGGTCGCTTTCGTCGACTTCGGCGCCGGTGAACCGGTCGCCCGGAACGACCACATTGCGCCTGCGGAAGTCGAACGGGTCCATGCCGGTTCGGCGGGCCAGTTCGTCGATGGCGGATTCCACGCCGAAGATCACCTGACCGAGCCCGTAACCACGGAAGGCGCCGGAGGGAATGTTGTTGGTGTACACCGCTTGCGCGTCGACCTTTTTGTTCGGGCACCGGTAGACGGCCACCGATTCACCGACGGAATGGAACAGCACACCCGCACTGTGATTGCCGTAAGCACCCGCGTCGGCGAGTACGTCGACCGACAATGCGGTGAGCAGCCCGTTCCGGGCGGCGGCGGCAGTGACCTCCACCCGCATGGGGTGACGGGAAGTGGCAGAGGTGAATTCGTCGGTCCGCGTGAATTCGTATTGCACCGGATGCCCGGTGCGCAGGACCGCGAGCGCGATGAGGTCTTCGACAAGCATTTCCTGTTTGGCACCGAAGCCGCCGCCCACCCGGGCCGCGAATACCCGCACCCGGTCGCGGTCGAGGCCGAACAGGTGGCACAGTTCGTCCCGAACCAGGAACGGGACCTGGGTACTCGTGCGCAGGACGAGCCTGCCGTTGTCGTCGAGCCAGCCGATTCCGCCGTGCGTTTCCAGGTGCACGTGCTGCACGCGCGGCGAATGCCAGACACCACGGACAACATGCGCCGCTTCTTCGATACCGCGAGCGAAATCGCCGACACCACCGTGTATTTCAGCGATCACGTTGCGTTGCGGGTCGGCGATACGCGCGGACTCCGGCTTGTCACCGTGCAACTTCGGCGCGTCGTCTCCGAGCGCGTCCGCCGGCTCGAACACAGCGGGCAGAACGTCGTACTCCACCCGCAACGCCCGCACCCCCGCCCGCGCCGCGTCGAGGGTCTCCCCCACCACCGCCGCGACGCGCTGCCCGACGAAACGCACCGTGCGATCGAGGACGAAGGTGTCGTCGGGATCGTCCTCCCGGAATTCGTGCCGTGCCGTGGAAAACGCCACCCCTGGCGCGTCTGCCGCCGTCAGTACTGCCCGCACGCCGGGCACGGCCGCCGCCTCCGCGATGTCTATCGACACCACCCGCGCATGCGCGTGCGGACTGCTCAGCACGGCGATATGCCAAGGCGCCACCCCCGGCCCGCGCTCTTCCCCCACCCCGACATCGAATGTGAAAGCCTCGCCGCCCCGCACAACCCGCTCCCCGGCGGGCGCTCCGACACCCTTTCCGACCTGTCCGGGCCCGAACTCCTCGCCCGGTATCCGCGCCGCGACCGCCCGCACCTCGCGGCCCGCCACCGCCGGGCCCTCCCCCACGGACACCGTCGTCACGCCTTCGGCGCTCCCCCGATGCCCATCGTCCGGACGCACGGAGGCGGCATCGCCAGGCACTTCAACTCGTGCCTCCATACCGGGAGGCTGTTCGGGGGCGGCATCGCCAGGCACTCCATCTCGTGCTTCCACACCGGGAGGCTGTCCAAGGGCGGCATCACGAATTGTGCACAGTGGTGCACACGCGGTGAGGGCGTCGGTAATGGCTCGGTAACCCGTGCAGCGGCACAGGTTTCCTTTCATCAACTCCGCGCGCTCATCCTCGGTGATTTCCGAATCGGTGCGGTCGCGGAGTAATCCGGTGGCGGTGACGACCATTCCGGCTGTGCAGAAGCCGCATTGGAACGCGGCGTTGTCGACGAAGCTGCGCTGCACGGTATTCGGTCCACCTGCACCGGAGAGACCGGCGGCGGTGGTGACGGTGCTGTCGGCGGCGCGGTGGGCGGGGATCAGGCAGGAGTGGACCGGGGCGCCGTCGAGCAGGACCGAGCAGGCGCCGCAGTCGCCGGAATCGCAACCCTTCTTCACCGCGAGAGTGCCCTGCTCCCGCAGCAGGGTCCGCAGGCACTGGCCCGGCCTGGGTGCCGTTTCGACGACGCGGCCGTCGACTTCTAGCCGCACGGTCCACCTCCCTCGTACCGAAACGCCGGTTCGGGGACGCCATGGACGCTTGTCGCCGGGTTCACGACCGACCCTCCGCCAAGTCGGCGACGACCTCGTCCGCCAGCAAACGGGTGACGTGTCTGCGCCAGTCCGGTGCGCCGTGTGGATCGTCGAACCAGATGTTCGGTGGGATCTCGGCGAGCGCGGAGGTCAGCTCGTTCGCGCTCGGCGGTCGATCGAAATCCAGGACGACAGGTCGGGTCGTCGCCGCCGTGATCGTCAGAGCGCAGGTATCCCCTGTACGCCTGCCCATCACAACGGAACCGGAACGCCCGAGCGGAGCCAACGCGATCTTCCGAAAGCTGGTGCGCGCGTGAAGGTTACGCAGCGGAACGACAAAGGAGCGGATCACCGATCCCGGCGGCAACACACTCATTCCAGGACCGGTTACGAAGTGTCGCAGCGCGATTCGCCGTTCACCACCCTCATGCGGCCACACCACCGCGTCGGCATCGAGGGCGACCAGCGCACCGAGTACGGCACCGGCGGGCAGGGAAAGGCATACGTTTCCGCCGACCGTGGCCGTGCGCCAGATCTTGTGCGAGGCGAGCAGAGCCCGGCACGCCTGCGCGAACAATTCCGTCCCCGGCCAATCCGGCCGCAGGGTCTTCGACCCGAGTTCACGACCGGGACGCGCACCGGCGAACTCGGCGAGCGTGCAGGTCGCGGCGATTTCGAGACCCTCGGCGGTCTCGACGAGCGACGGCCAGCCCAACGTGGTGATGTCGATCAGCCGGTCGAGGTGATCGTGGGGTTCGGAGTAGAGGAAGGTCCCGCCGGCCAGCACCGCGCTCCCCGCACCGACCTGCGCCAAATCGGCGCGCCGGCGAGCGAGCACCACCTCCCGCACGGTATCCAGATCCACATCCACCTCGCTTACCTCACCAGCCACACTAGGGGCGGCGAGTTGCCACGATGTTGCGCGACACCCACTCGAGATTGCGCCGCGGTAAACCCGATATCCACCCTCCAGTGTGCCCCTCCACCCGCGTTCCGCGCCTGGTCACCCGATCACCACGCCGTGGTGGCGGCATCGGCCGAGTAGGTCCCGCCACCACAGCGTGGTGATCTTGATCGGGTGTCCCGGGGATCAGGCTCCGGCGAGGAGGGTGGCCTGGGCCTGGGCGACATCGGCGCCGACGGCCGCTTCGTCGACCGTGGTGACCACACCATCGCGGACCACCTCGCGGCCGTTCACGAGCAGGGCCGCCAAAGGCGGCGCGGAGCCGAGGATCAGGGCGACGACCGGGTCTTCGATGCCCGCGTGGGCGGGGGTGTCGAGGCGCCACAGGGCGAGGTCGGCGAGCTTTCCGGGTTCGATCGAGCCGATGTCGTCGGCCCGGCCGAGGACACGGGCGCCGCCCATGGTGGCGAGTTCGAGTGCCCCACGCACCGTCATGGCCTGGGGGCCGCCGACCGCTCGGGCGTAGAGGAGGGCGTTGCGTGGCTCCTCGATCAGCGAGCTCGACTCGTTGCTGGCCGCGCCGTCGACGCCGAGCCCGACCGGAATGCCCGCCGCGACCAGGTCGGCGGTGCGGGCGATGCCCGCGCCGAGGCGGCCGTTGGAGGTCGGGCAGTGGGCGATGCCGGTGCCGGTGCGGGCCATCGCCGAGATCGCGTGGTCGTCGAGGTGCACGCCGTGGGCGTACCAGACGTCGTCGCCGAGCCAGCCGAGCCGTTCCATGTACTCGGTGGGCGTGCAGTCGAAGTTCTCGCGGCAGAAGTCCAGCTCGTCGACGGTTTCGGCGAGGTGGGTGTGCAACCGCACCCCGGCCGATCGCGCCAGGGCGGCCGATTCGCGCATCAGGTCGGCGGTCACCGAGAACGGGGAACAGGGAGCGAGGCCGATGCGCACCATGGCGTCGGGTGAGGAGTCGTGCCACTGCTCTATCGCGGTGGTGCTCGCGGCGAGGATGTCGTCGATGGACTCGACCACGTCGTCGGGCGGGAGCCCGCCCTTGCTCTGCCCGAGGTCCATCGACCCGCGCGTGGGATGGAAGCGCAACCCCACCTCGGCGGCGGCCGCGATCTCGGCGGCGAGCAGGTCACCACCACCGTGCGGGAACAGGTAGTGGTGGTCGGCGGAGGTGGTGCACCCGGTACGGGCCAGCGACACCAGCGCGCCGGTCGCGGCCACCCGCACCGACTTCTCGTCGATCCGCGCCCACACCGGGTACAGGGTCTTCAGCCATTCGAACAGGGTGCTGTCGGCGGCGAGCCCACGGGTGATCCACTGGTAGAGATGGTGATGGGTGTTCACCAACCCCGGCGTGAGCAGGCAACCCCGCCCGTCGATCCGCGCGGTCTCCGCCCCGAACGCCGGCGCCCTGCCTTCCCCGAGCGCTTCGATCCTGTTGCCACGCACCGAGACCCACCCGCGCCGATACTCGGTCCCGGACGCATCGACAGTGACAACCGCACACCCGTCGACAACCAGATCCGGCGCGCTCACCGCGACCACCTCGTCCCGCTACCCGGGGCGTGGTCGGCCGTCCCGGGACCCGCCGCGCCGCCGACGGCGACCACACCCGGCCCGCTCATGCCGACCACGCCGTTCCGGCATCGGGTGCGTCCGCACGCTGCAAGGTCGCGTGAATCGAACCGTAGGGGCGGTCGGCTGCCCAGAACACTTCGCCCTTGTTCTCGATATCGAAGCGGTCGAGGTCGTAGTCGAAGTGGTGTTTGTTCGGGGCCGAGAGTCGGATCTCGGCCAGCATCGGGAAACGTTCCAGCACAGCGGTTCCCATCGCGTAGAGGGTCTGCTGCAGTGCGCGGGAATAGGTGGTGGCGAACAGTTCCAGCAGGGTGGCGCGGATGCCGGCGAACACCTCGTCCCAGTCGACGCCGTCGATTTCGGCGAATCGCCAGTGCACGTCGAGGGAGGTGGCCAGGACGCGATCGTTCGTGGGCGCCAGAGTGGTGTATTCGTCGACGAGGAAGTCGGCGAATTCCGACCCGGTCGACTTGAGCAGCACGAGATCCTTGATCCCGCCGATCAGCCAGGTCCCGGCATCGGCGGCCGTCACCGCCACGATGCGCACCTCGGGTCCCTGTCGCACCCAGGTGTGATCGTGTTCGGCACCATTGATCGAAACCCGTTGCCAGCCATATGATTCGACATCCACCCGAGCGCTGCTCACCGGCTCGACGGTCTCGTGGAAATGCCTCGCCAACGCGATCGCGTAATCCTCGACGGTGTCGAGACCGACCTTCTTCGCGAAGGCGAACGCCGTGTTCTTCTGCGTATCGGTCGGCAGCACCTGCCGCTGATCGCCCTCGGTATAGGCCGCCTCGAAGTCACCCCGCAGCGTGGTCGTGACATTCACATCGCGGATCTCGTGGCGCGCGTTCTCCTTGTAGAACCGCACCACCCGGTTCTCGGCCTTGCCGTATCGGTTGTCGGTCAACATGATCGGGCCGGTCAGTGCCACGGCTCAACTCCCTCGGTAGGTCGAATAGGCGAACGGCGAAAGCAGCAGCGGCACATGCAGATGCGCTTGCTCGCCGACGGTGAAAGCGATACAGACCTCCGGGTAGAACGTCTCGACGCCCTGGGCCGCGAAGTAACTGCCGGTATCGAAGTACAACTGGTATTCGCCCGGATTAAGCCCGGCGGCAAGCTCTTTCACTCGCCCGTCGGCATCGGTCAATGCCTCGGTGAGCCGCAACTCACCACGCATCAACCACACGGCGACCCCCTCGGCGGGGACCCCGCGTACGGCATCGAGCACATGCGTGCTCAGCCCGGTCATGACGCCACCAGCTGTGTCAGGCGCAGCCGATTGATCTTCGCCAATTCGCCTCGCATAACCCGCCTTTCGGTCGTCGGATCGTTGTCGAGTCGCGCCCGCAGCACGGCGAGCAGTTCCTCGCCGCTACGGCCTGCCGCGCACACCAGGTAGATGTGCCCGAACTTCTCCTCGTAGGCCCGGTTGCCCTCAGCCAACCGGGCCCGCACGTCGTCGCCGGAGACACCGGACTGTTCGTGCGCCGCCGCGCCGGAGGCGCGCTCACCGATGCGTGGATGCCCGGCGAGCGCGGCGTCGATATCGGCCTCGTCGAGCGCGTCGAGGGCCGCGTCGGCGGCATCGAGCAACGACACCACGTTGACATAGGGCCGGGCGGCGGCAATGGCCCTCGCCCAGCGCGGCGACGAGCAACAGGCAAGCAATGCCTGCTCAGCGGCGTCGACGGGCAACGAGTTGAAGCCCGCGAGTCCGATCGCATCCCTAGTCATCGATCCAGCATCTCCCCAATACCGGCGGCCCGCCACTCGAGCCGACCACCGACGTACCCGTGTCGTCGCCCGCGCGCTCCCCGGCCGTAATCGACCGGCAACATTGCGCCATTACCTTCACCTGCATGCCCCGGATCGAAGCGCTCACGCACGACTCGTGCGCGGGCATCGTCCTCGCGGCAGGCGCCGGAACCCGCTACGGCAAACCCAAGGCACTCGCCGAAAACGGTGCCTGGCTCACCGCCGCGATCACCGCCTTGCGCGACGGCGGCTGCGACCCGGTGATCGTGCTGCTCGGCGCCACCGGCCCCGACCCGGCGGCGCTGAACCTGCCACCCGGCACTCGGTGGCACTGGGTCGCCGACTGGGCCACCGGGCTGTCGGCGACGGTGCGCGCGGGGTTGGCCGAGGCGGCGCGGGCGGGTACCCGATATGTGGCCTTCCGCCCCGTCGACACTCCCGATATCGGTGCCGAAGTGGTGGCCCGAGTGCTCGCCGCGGCCCGCGCGAGCGAGAGCGGATTGGCTCGTAGTGTGTTCCACGACACTCCGGGCCATCCAGTTGTGATAGAGAACAAGCACTGGGAAGCCATTTACACTGCCGCCGTTGGGGATGCGGGGGCAGGTTCCTATTTGGGCACCCGACAGGATATGGTGTGCGTCACGTGCGACGACTTGGCGACAGGGACCGATCGCGATTTCCCGGAAGTCGGCGCACGGTGATCGGAGATTTGAGATATGCGCGATATCGTCGATGACCTTCTGCGAGTGTGGCATTCGGGCGCTACCGGTGGCCTGGCAACGGTAGTCCGCACGATCGGAACCAGCGCCCTGCCGATCGGATCGGCAATGCTCGTCACCCCCAATGGCGGCGTCTTCGGATCCATCGCATCGGGCAGGCTGGAAGAAACCGTGTACGAGGCGGCCATGGAAGCCGCGCGCACCGGCATCCGGCAACTACGCCGCTACAGCATGCTCACCGGGCTGGAATCATCTTCCGACGACGGCACCCTCGTCGACATCTTCGTCGAACCGTTCTCCTGCCGCGATTTCCCCGAATTCCCCACCGTCGCCGCCGACATTCAGGCCCATCGCCGGGTCACCGTGTTCACCGTGGTGTGGAATCAGGATCCCGACGTCATCGGCCAGCACCTGATCACCGACCGCAAACACGCCACCGAGCTGGTCGCCCTGCCCGAGTCGGACCTGTTCGTCGCATCCTACTGCCCGCCGCCGCGCCTGCTCATCTTCGGCGCCAACGCCTACGCCGCCACCCTGTCCGCCCAGGCGCGGATGATCGGCTACCGGGTGAGCATCTGCGATTCGCGCCCCGAGTTCGCCGACCCGGCGTCGTTCCCCGGCGCCGAGGTGGTCGTCGACTGGCCGCACCGCTACCTGAACACGCTGTCCGCCGCAGGCGAAATCGACAGCAGCACAGGCATTGTCGTGCTCGCCAACGAGCCGCGATTCGAGATTCCCCTGCTCACCGTTGCCCTTCGCCTGCCCGAACTCGGCTACCTCGCGGCCCTCGGCACCCCCGCCGACCAGGCACGTCGCCTCGACGATTTGCGCGCGGGCGGCTTCGACGAGCCCACCCTGTCCCGGCTGCACGTCCCCGCCGGGCTGGAAGCGGGCCCACGCACCCCCGCCGAAACCGCCGTCTTCATCACGGCCGACTTCCTCGCCTCGCGCGCAGGTCTGCGCCTGGCCGCCCACCGAGACTTCGGCAACTCCACCTCGGTGGGCATGGCTATATAGATCGCGGCCGGCGACCTATTTGAGGGAGGGATTCTCCGCGTAGATCTCGCGGAGAACCGACAGGTCGAAGAGCTGGTCTGCCTTGATGTCGATCTTGGCAGTGCGCAGGGCAGCGATGTTCTGTTCGATCAGGGCGTCGGACATGGTGAGCAGGCCGTCGGTGCGGGTGGCGGCCGAGACGACCAAATCGTTCTGGGCGGTGGCCTCCTTGATCTGCTCGTCGAGGGAGAGTTTGAGGTCCTTGCCGTAGACCTCGACCGCCAGGCGGGCCGACTCGGCGGGGTCGGCGACGGCATCCTTCCAGCCCTTGATCTGGGCGGTGAGGAAGGCTTTGAGCTTGTCGCGTTCGTTGTCGATGGTCGACTGGGCGACGGTCAGGGTCTCGGCCACCAGCGGTAGGCCGAAGTCGGCGAAGAGGAAGTGATCGTTGGCGAAACCTTTGGCCGCCAAGGTGATCGGCTCGTTGGTCACGTAGCTCACCCAGCCGTCCACCTCGCCGTTGGCCAGCGGGGTCGGGTCGAACTGGGCGGGCACCACGGTCACCTCGCCGGGGGCGATGCCGTTGGCGGCCAGCAGGGCGCTGAAGATCAGCTGGTTGGTGTCCTGCACACCGATCTTGCGGCCCTTCATCTCGGCCGGGGATTTGATCGGCTTGCCCGCGGCGCTGACGATCGCGAAGGGATTCTTCTGGTACGTCGCGCCGACGATCTTGGCGGGCAAACCCTCCAGCACGGCGGGCGCGGTGGTCTGCGGGGCAGACAGGCCGATCCACACCTTCCCGGTGTCGAGACCGGCCTCCACGGAGGTACTCGCCGCACCACCCGCGATGAGATCTACCGTTCCGAATCCCGCTTCCTTGAAATACCCGCGCGAATCGGCGAAATACTCGCCCGCGAATTCGATGTTCTTGATCCAGGACAGCTGCACCGCGACCTTGCCGTATTTCGAGCCGTCGTCGGTGGAACCGGAAGTCGCCGAACCGTCCCCGCATGCGGCGAGCACGCTCGCACCGCCGATTGCGGCGCCGGTGAGCGCGGAAAAGCGAAGGAAACTACGGCGGTCGATACTGTTCATACGCAGACGCTAGATTCGCCGCGTTTCGTTTTCTTTGCCGCCAGGTTCCGCGACTATTCTTTCCGCCTTACCCCGAATCGGGCGAGCACCAGGTTCTCGATCACCCCGACCAGCGCGTACAGCACCACCGACACCACGGTGACGACCACGATCGACGCCCACAGCCGGTTGTACTGGAACATCGGAATGGCACGCACCAGGGCGGCACCCAAACCCGTTCCGCTGCCGAGCCATTCACCGAGCAGTGCACCGATCAGGGCGCCGGGCACCGACACTCGCGCGGCGGCGAAGATCGACGGCAGCGCGGCGGGCACCGCGACCATCCGCAGTCCGGTCCACCGCGAGCCGCCGTATACCGTCACCAATTCCATTGCCTGCCTCGGTGCTTCACGCAGGCCGGTCATGATCATCACCAGCGCGGGGAAGAACACGACGATGGCCGTCAGCACCGTCACGCCCGTCGCCCCGCGGCCGAACACCAGCACCACGATGGGGCTCAGCGCCACCAACGGCACCGACCGCAGCAGCATCGCCACCGGCATGAAGGTCTGTCGCACAGCCGAATACAGCACGAACAGCGCCGCGACTCCCATCGCACCGACCATGCCGACGGTGAACCCGACCGCGGCGTCGGCCAGGGTGATCGCGAGATCGTCGAGGATCGCCTGCCGGGCCGTCGGCGCACCCGGCGAGGTGAGCAGGTATGCCCAGATGTCCGAGGGCGTCTTGCCGACCCGCGGGCCGATCTGCGGGAACGCCCGAAGGAACAACGTCCAGATCACGAGCAGCAGAAGCAGCGAGGTGACCAGCGGGAACAGGAACCGCCCGAGGCCGCGCAACACCGTCATCGTTTCTCCTCCGCACTCGTCCACGGTGCGACCACCCGGGCCAGCAGCGCGATCAGCACATAGCCGAGCCCGGCAAGAGCCGCCGCGGCCAAGGCCATCCCCCAGGTGCGCGGCACGTTGTAGGCGGTCTGCGCCGCGGTGAGCGCCACCCCGATCCCGCTGTCCACGCCGCCGAGGTACTCACCGATGATCGCGCCGAGCACCGCCGAGGGTGCCGCGATCTTCAACGCGGCGAACGTATTCGGCAGTGCCGCAACGGCTTGCACGCGGTAGAGCTGCTGCCAGCGACCGCCGCCGTAGGCGCGCACCAGGTCCAGGCTCGCCGGGTCGGCCGAGCGCAACCCGCTCACCGCACCGACCATCGTGGTGAAGAAGCAGTACATCGCGGCCAGGAACACCGTCGGCGTGCGCCCGCCGAACACCACGAGGATGATCGGACCGAGCGCGACCAGCGGCGTGCAGTAACTCAGAATGGCGAGCTGGGTGGCCAGCGGTTCGACGCGCGGCACCAGCATGATCGCCACCGCGATCCCGATCGCGAGGGCGTTGCCCCAGAGGAAGCCGCGCAGCGCACCACCCGCGGTGACCTGGAAGTTCGGCCCGTACAACGCCCACCCGTCCGACCACATGGTGGAGAGCACCTGCCACGGCGTCGGCACCGTTCCCCCCGCGACGCCCGCGGCGGCGAGCGCCCACCAGCACACGATCAACGCCGTCACACCGAGCGCCCCGGCGAACCGCGCACCGCCGACCCACAGGGGCCCGCCTAGCGCCGTGCGCACACCGGTAGCCGAGGCCGTCATGCCACACCCGCCCGCCCGAACAGCAGCTCCGAGAGGTAGTCGTGCAGCTTGTGGAATTCGGGCGTGCGCATCATCTCCGGCGTGCGTGGCCGCGGCAGATCGATCTCTACCAGCTCGAGCACCCGCCCCGGTCGCGGGCTCAGCACCGCGACCACATCGGACAGGAACACCGCCTCGCCGATGCCGTGGGTCACCATCAGCGTCGTCGCGGGCTTCTCGGTCCAGATCCGCAGCAGTTCCAGGTTCAGCCGCTGCCGGGTCATGTCGTCCAGCGCGCCGAACGGTTCGTCGAGCAGCAGCACCGACGGTTCGACCACCAGCGCCCGCGCGATCGATACCCGCTGACGCATCCCACCCGACAACTGCGCGGGCTTGGCCTTCTCGAACCCCTCCAGCCCGACCAGCGCGACCAGTTCCGCGATCCATTCCCGGTCCACGGGCAGCCCCGCCACCTGCAAGGGCAATGCGATATTCGACACGACACTGCGCCACGGCAGCAGCGCCGAATCCTGGAACGCGATTCCCAGTTCGTGTGAACCGCGCAACTGCGCCGGGGTCCGGCCGTTGATCCGCGCGGTCCCCGCGCTCGGTTCGTCGAGGCCGGCCAGGATTCGCAGCACTGTCGACTTCCCGCAGCCCGACGGCCCGAGCAACGACAGGAACGCGCCGTCGGCGGTGTGCAGGTCGACCGAATCCAACGCGTGCACGGTGTCGCGTCCCACCCGGAACGACTTGGATAATCCGCTGACCTCTATACCCATGGCGTCACCCTAAGAGCGCCCGGTTTCCCCGATATTTCCGATTCACCGGCGGTTATTGCGCGACCGTTAAGTCCACAGATTGGGACTCGTAACAGTTTCACTCTCGGGGAGGACATAAGATACCGGAGGATCTGACAGCCTCGTCGCCACCGGGCGTATACCTGGTGCGCGGGGACCAACTGCGATGACGGCGCCGACACGGCCCGTGGACTGGAACCGACTGTTCGATGAAACTTTCTGCACTACGAAATGTCGCCGCGCTGCGCACGACGGCCGTGGCCCTGACCGCCGCCATGTCGGTGGCGGCGCTCGCCGGTGGCGCCTCGGCCCAGCCGGAGAAGGCATCCTCGGTGACCTCGGTCGTCAAGGAAGGACGCACCTGGCACCTGAAGGTGTACTCGGCGGCGATGAAGAAAGACATCACCATCGACGTGCAGCGCCCCGTCGACGAGTCGCAGCCCGCGCCCAACTTCTACATGCTCAACGGCCTCGACGCCGGTGAGGGCACCGCGAGCTGGGCCGCGCAGACCAACGCGCTCGGGTTCCTGGCCGACAAGCAGGTCAATGTCATCCAGCCCATCGGTGGTCGCGGCAGCTACTACACCGACTGGAAGCAGGAAGACCCCAAGCTGGGTCTGAACAAGTGGAAGACCTTCTTCACCGAAGAGCTCCCCCCGCTGCTCGACAGCACCCTCAACTCGACCGGCCTGAACGCGCTGGCCGGCCTGTCCACCTCCGGCACCTCGGTGCTGCAGCTGGCCGAGGCCAAGCCGGGCCTGTTCAAGTCGGTGGCCGCCTACAGCGGTTGCGCGCAGATCGCCGACCCGCTGGGCAAGCAGGCCGTCAAGTTCTCGGTGGAGACCTGGGCGGGCGGCAAGACCGCCAACATGTACGGCGCCGACAACGATCCGGCCTGGGTGGAGAACGACCCGGTCATCAACGCCGAGAAGCTGCGCGGCACCAACCTCTACATCTCCAGCGGTAGCGGCATGCCGTCCAACGCCGATGTCGAGTACTACCTCAGCAACGCGCCCGGCCCGATGGGTGCGATCAACCTCGGCCTCGGTGTCGGCATCGAGGCGGCGACCAACGCCTGCAGCCAGAACCTGAAGGCCAAGCTGGACTCGCTGAACATCCCGGCGACCTACCAGTTCACCCCGATGGGCACCCACTACTGGCCCTACTGGGAGCAGGCGCTGCACGATTCGTGGCCGCTGCTCGCCCAGGGTATGGGTATCTGATTCGCGGTAAGCATCGAAACGGGAGGCGTCCTTCGGGCGCCTCCCGTTCTCGTTTCTCAGGCCGTGCGCGCGGGCAGGCCGGAACGGATGAAGTAGGCGATCTGGTCGCAGATCTCGTCGACCGAGATCGCATCGCCCGGCACGGTGGCGTGCACCATTTCCTGGGCGAGCGAGGTGACCGCGCCGATCAGCGCGAGGGTGAACAGGTGAAAACTGCGCGAGGGCGCCTCACCGCGCTCGGCGGCGCGTTGCGCCTCGCGGGTTAGCAGCGCCGAAATCGAACGCCGCTGCGCGCGCCGCCATTCCTCCACCGCCGGGCTCACCCCGACGATCTCCACATAGAAAACCCGTGCGGCCCGCCGGTCCCGGCAGGTCACCGAGAGAAACGCGCGGAAACTCTCCACCACGCGCACCACGAGCGGCTGTTCCCGGGTGCGGTCGAGGGCTTCGTCGAGTCGTTGCAGCGCGGCGGAATTGAGCCGGTCGACCAGCGCGATCAGCAGCGCTTCGCGGCTGCCGATGTCTTCGTAGAAACTGCGCGTCGACACATTCGCAGTGGCACACAATCGTTCGATGGAGGTCGACGAATAACCACGGGTTCCGAACAATTCCAGTGCCGCATCGGTCAAACGGCTCCGGCGTAGGGCAATTCGCTGCTCGCGCGACAATCCACCATAACTTCGACCACTCTCGACTTCTGCCGCACGCCGTACCACCCGTGCATGCTAGCGCGCGAACGGCACGAATCCGGTGGAATCGTCAGCCACCAATTCTATTGGCACACGGCGAATTACTCGGAGTCGTCGATCGGTTCGGCCAGCGGCCAGCCACCGGCCGCCAGATGCGAAGCGACCCGCGACACGTCCTCGGCGGCGGGCTGCTGTTTCGCGAAATCGGCGACCGCGGCCGCGATCTCGGCATGGCTGATGGACTCGCGGTTCGGATTGGCCGCGATCAGCTGTTCGCCGATGGCCACCACCTCGTAATCGGTGAGGTTGCGGTGCAGCACCGCGAACAGCGCGACATAGTCCGATTGCGGAATGCCCTGCGGGTAGCCGGCGCGCAGCCAACCGAGCACCCGCGACATCAGGCCCGGCCGTACCGGTGGGGTGGATGACGAGTCGGTCATTGGTCCTCGCTCAGGATTGTCCGAACAGGTGGATGCCGAACTGGTGGGCGATGAAAGCCTTTGCCGTGAACAGGATTCCGCAGATCACCAGCCCGACGATGAGAACGACGCAGATCAGTGCGCCCGCCAGGGCGAGATGGTTGCGCCGCACCCGCCCGTCGGCGTCGACCGTTTCGCCGTTGGCCCACCAGCGCACCGCGAACGCGAAGACGGCGGGCACGCCCGCGCCGAGAACGAGGGCGGCGATCAGCACATCCCACAGTTCACGCAGATTCAGCCAGAGTGTGTGCATCCCGGTGTCCTCCTATTCCGGCCGCGGGTGGTCGGGTTCGGCCGAGGCCCATTCCTCGTTGACGTTGTGGTGGTCGACCGGGTCGCGGCGCGAGCGCAGGTAGATCGCCAGCGCTCCGAAGACCAGTATCGCGAACACCACGAGCACGCCGGCCAGTCCGCCGATCAGGTGCGCCACCAGCCAGCAGATCGCGCCGACCACGCCTGCCGCGGGCAGGGTGAGCATCCATGCGACAACCATGCGGCCCATCACCCCCCAGCGCACCTCGGCGCCCTTACCGATGCCGGTGCCGAGGATGGCGCCGGTCGCGGTCTGGGTGGTCGACAGCGGCAACCCGAAGTGCGCGGAGGTGAGGATGATCGCTGCCGAGGTGGATTCGGCCGCGAGGCCCTGCGGCGACTCGATCTCGACGAGGCCCTTGCCGAGGGTCCGGATGATGCGCCACCCGCCGAGGTAGGTGCCCAGCGCGATGGCGAAGGCACAGGAGGCCATCACCCACAGCGGCATGTGGTCATCGGCGTCGATCGAGCCGTAGGCCACCAGCGCGAGGAAGATGACGCCCATCGTCTTCTGCGCGTCGTTGGTGCCGTGGGCGAGCGAGACCAGCGACGCCGACCCGATCTGGCCCCACCGGAAGCCCTCGTCGGTCTTGTCCCGGCTCACCCCACGGGTGATGCGGTACACCAGGTAGGTGCCGATCGCGGCGACCAGCGCGGCGACCACCGGCGCGAGCACCGCGGGCAGCACGATCTTCACCAGCACGCCCTCGGTGCCCGACACCCAGATCACGCCGCTCCAGCCGAGCGCGGCGAGCGTGGCGCCGATCAGCCCGCCGAACAGGGCGTGCGAGGAACTCGACGGCAGACCGAGCAACCAGGTGAACAGATTCCACAGGATGCCGCCGACGAGCCCCGCGAACACGATCACCAGCAGATCCTGGCCCTGCACCTCGTCGAGCCGCACGATCCCCTTGGCGACGGTCGCGGCGACGGCCACCGAGAGGAACGCGCCGATCAGGTTCAGCGCACCCGAGATCGCCACGGCCGTCTTCGGCTTCAACGCACCGGTGGCGATGGAGGTCGCCATGGCGTTGGCCGTGTCGTGGAAGCCGTTGGTGAAATCGAAGACGAGAGCTGTGACGATGACGATCAACAGGACCACAAGTTCGGCGCTCACCCGAACAGTGTGTCGTATGGGGTTGCCGGATTGCCGCAGTGTTGCCCCGAAAGTCGTCCGGGTCAGCGTCCGCCCAGCGCACGCACGGTGTCGATGGTGTCGGCCTGCGCGGGTTCCTTGTCCGGGCGGTACCGCAGCACCCGGGCGAAACGCAGTGCGACGCCGCCGGGATATCGGGTACTGGTCTGCACGCCGTCGAGCGCGATCTCGACCACCAGATCGGGGCGCAGGTACACCGTCTGGGCGTCGCGGTGGGTGGCGTGGGCGGGGAATTCCTCGGTCTGCCAGCGCAGCAGTTCGTCGGTGAGGCCCTTGAAGGTCTTGCCGACCATCACCGGTTCGCCGGTGTCCGGGTCGAGCGCGGCCAGGTGCAGGTTCGACAGGAATCCGGTGCGGCGGCCGTAACCCCATTCGGCACCGATGACCAGCAGGTCGAGGGTGTGCGCGGGTTTGACCTTCTGCCAGGCCTTGCCGCGCCTGCCCGCCGCGTACGGCGCTTCGAGCGACTCACCATCACGCCCTCGTTGCCGACGGCGAGCGCGTCGTCGTAGCACTCGGCGGCCGCCTCGGCGTCGGGCGCGACCAGTGCCGGGATGGCGTGTGGTCCGGCCACCCGGGCCAGCGCTCGGCGGCGCACCCGCAGGGGTTCGTCGAGCAGGTCTTCGCCGTCCAGGTGCAGGCAGTCGAAGAAGTACGGGTGCAGCAGCAGTTCGCGCGTGTCGCCGATGGTGGCGAAGCGGCTCATCGTCTCCTGGAACGGGCGCGGGCGACCGGCGTCGGTGAGCGCGAGGGTCTCGCCGTCGAGCACCACGCTCGTGCAGTCCAGGCCACGAACCAGTTCGACCAGTTCCGGCACGCCCGCGGTGATGTCGCGCAGGGTGCGGGTGAACACCCACACCTGCTCCCCCGCCCGGTGCACCTGGATGCGGGCGCCGTCGAGTTTGTGTTCGACGCTCACCTGCGGGCCGAGTTCGGCCAGTGCCTCGTCCAGCGAGCCGCCCGGGGAGGCGAGCATCGGCGCGACCGGCCTGCCCACCTCGAGACGGAACTCCCGCAGCGCGTCCTCGCCGCCGGTGATCGCGGCGACGGCGGTGGCGGGCAGGTTCCCGGACAGCATGTGCGCGCGGCGGATCACGTCGACGCCGATGCCGGTGGATCGGGCCAGCCCCTCCACCACCTGCGCGGTGAGCGCGCCCTGGCGCAGTTCGCCGGTGAGCAGCCGGATCAGGAAAGACTGTTCCTCTTCGGTCGCAGTCGTGAACAGCTCGGTGAGTATTTCGCGGCGGCTGTTGGTGGAACTCACGCTCTTGAGCCGGGTGAAGTAGCCGTCGACCTGTTCGACCGTGAGTCGGTTCTGGTCGCTCGCCGCCGCGCCCAGCCCGGTGACCGTTCGCCACCCCACGCCGATCCGGCCCTGGGTGAGTTCACCCGACAACCAGGCGACCACAGTGCCGATCTCCGCCGGGCCCGCGGCCGAGAGCAACGCGGCGAGGGCGGCGGTCTTCTCCTTGCGCGACCTGGTGGCCCGAACCTGCTCCGAGGTCGCGACGACATCGCTGAACAGCACCGTTCGACCGTAGCGTGCCGGTGTGACACATCGCTCAGCACACGCTGCTAAGAACTGGTTGGCAACCCTGCGAAACCGCCCATAAACTGGACATATGGCCAAAACCTATGTCGGTGCGCGGCTGCGCCAGCTGCGTACCGAGCGTGGGCTGAGCCAGGTGACGCTGGCCCAGAAACTGGAGATCTCGGCCAGCTACCTCAACCAGATCGAGCACGATGTGCGGCCGCTGACGGTCCCGGTGCTCACCCGCATCAACGAGGTCTTCGGCGTCGACCCCACCTTCTTCTCCGCCCAGGACGACACCCGGCTCATCGCCGAACTGCAGGAAGTCGTGATGGATGCCGAGCTGGGCATCGAGGCCGACACCAAAGAGATCGCCGACATGGTGTCGGCGCATCCGTCGATGGCGCGGGCCCTGGTCGCCATGCACAACCGGTACCGCAACACCAGCGCCCAGCTGGCCGCCGCCACCGAGGACCGTTTCGCCGACGGCTCGGGCAGTGCCGCGATCAGCAAACCGCACGAGGAAGTGCGCGACTACTTCTATCAGCGCCAGAACTACATCCACGAGTTGGACACCGCCGCAGAGGATCTCACCGCCCGCATCCGTTTCCACGGCGGCGAGGTGAGCACCGAGATCGCCCGGCTGCTCCGCTCGCACGGTGTGCGGATCAGCGAGCGTATCGACCTCGGCGAGGGCGTGCTGCACACCTACGACCCGCAGACCAAGCAGCTCGAGATCTCCCCGCACCTGTCCGGCGGGCAGCGCACCTTCAAACTGGCCGCCGAACTGGCCTATCTGGAATGCGGCGGACTGCTCGAAAAGCTGGTCGAGGAGGGCAATTTCGCCTCCGACGCGTCACGCAAGCTGGCCATGCTCGGCCTCGCCAACTACTTCGCCGCGGCAACAGTGTTGCCCTACACCCACTTTCACGAGGTGGCCGAGGACTTCCGGTACGACATCGAACGGTTGTCGGCGTTCTTCTCGCAGAGTTACGAAACCATCTGCCACCGCCTGTCCACCCTGCAACGCCCGTCGCTGCGCGGTGTGCCGTTCTCCTTCGTCCGCGTGGACCGCGCGGGCAATATGTCGAAACGCCAGTCCGCCACGGGTTTCCACTTCTCCGCCAGCGGCGGCACCTGCCCGCTGTGGAACGTCTACGAAACCTTCGCCTATCCCGGCAAGATCATGACCCAGATCGCCCAGATGCCCGACGGCCGCAAATACCTCTGGGTCGCGCGCACCGTGGAACGTCGCGCCACCCGCTACGGCCAACCGAGCAAGACCTTCGCCATCGGCCTCGGCTGCGAACTCCGCCACGCCTCCCGCGTCGTCTACGCCGACGGCATCGACCTGGGCGAAGCCACCGCCACCCCCATCGGCGCGGGCTGTCGAGTCTGCGTCCGCTCCAACTGCCCCCAACGCGCCTTCCCCCCACTGGGCAAGTCCCTGGACATCAGCGAACACCGCAGCTCCGTCTCCCCCTACCTCATCAAGTAGCGGTCAGAAGGCTTCTTCCGGGATGGCCATGATGTCGGTGTCGAGGGCGGCCAGGACGGAGCGGGTCGCGGTGAGTTCGGGGAGGACGTTCTTGGCGAAGAAGGAGGCTACGGCTACTTTGCCCTGGTAGAAGGGGCGGTCCTTGGCGGAGGATTCGCCGGTGAGGGCGGCGGCGGCGATCTCGGCCTGGGCGAGCAGGCGCCAGCCGATGAGCAGGTCGCCGACGGCCATCAGGAAGCGGACCGAGCCCAGGCCGACCTTGTAGAGCTCGGCCGGGTCCTGTTGGCCTGCCATGGCGTAGCCGGTGAGGGTGGCGGCCATGGCGGCGACGTCGGACTGGGCGGTGCGCAGCAGGGCGCGTTCGGTGGCGAAGCGGCCGGAATCGTTGGCCAGGAACGCGGTGATCTGAGCGTTGAGGTGGCCCATCGCGGCGCCGCCGTCGCGAATGATCTTGCGGAAGAAGAAGTCCTGGGCCTGGATGGCGGTGGTGCCCTCGTACAGCGAGTCGATCTTCGCGTCGCGGATGTACTGCTCGATCGGGTAGTCCTGCAGATACCCGGACCCGCCGAAGGTCTGCAGCGATTCGGTGAGCAGCTGATACGCCCGCTCGGACCCGACACCCTTGACGATCGGCAGCAGCAGATCGTCGATCCGGTGCGCCATCTCCGGGTCGGCGCCCGAAACCAGCTGCGCCACATCCACATTCTGATGCGCGGCCGTGTAGAGGTACACCGCCCGCAGCCCCTCCGCGTACGCCTTCTGCATGGCCAGCGACCGGCGCACATCGGGATGATGGGTGATGGTCACGCGCGGCGCCGTCTTGTCGGTCATCTGCGTGAGATCAGCGCCCTGCACCCGCGTCTTGGCGTATTCGAGCGCGTTCAGATACCCGGTCGACAACGTGCCCGACGACTTCACCCCGACGGTCATGCGCGCGTTCTCGATCACCTTGAACATCTGCGCGATCCCGTTGTGCACCTCACCGACCAGCCACCCCTTGGCGGGCACACCGGTGGCGCCGAAGGTGAGTTCGCAGGTGGGCGAGGATTTGATGCCCATCTTGTGCTCGAGCCCGGTGACGTACACACCGTTGCGGTCGCCGATCTCCATGGTGTCGGGGTCGAAGAGGAACTTCGGCACGTAGAACAGCGACAGACCCTTGGTACCCGGCCCCGCGCCTTCGGGCCTGGCCAGCACCAGGTGGAAGATATTCTCGGCCGCCTCGCCCACATCGCCACCGGAGATGAACCGCTTCACCCCTTCGATATGCCAGGACCCGTCGGGCTGCGGGATCGCCTTGGTGCGGCCTGCGCCGACGTCGGAGCCCGCGTCCGGTTCGGTGAGCACCATCGTGCCCTGCCAACCGCGCTCGAAACCCCCACGCGCCCAGCGCTTCTGCTCCTCGGTACCGATCTCGTAGAGCACCGAGCCCATGAGCGGGCCCATGTTGAAGAAGCTGGCCGAGGGGTTGGCACAGATGATGAGCTCGTTGATGGCCCACAGCAGCACATTGGGCGCGGGCGTGCCGTCCATGCCCTCGGGCATGCCGAGCCGGTACCACTGCGCCTCGTGCACGGCGGCCACGGTCTTGCGCAGCGGCTCGGGCACGGTGATGTCGAAGGTGTCGGGGTTGTAGGTGACCGGGTTGCGGTCGGCCTCGGCGAAGGTCTCCGCGATCGGCCCCTCGGCCAGCCGGCGCACCTCGTCGAGGATGTGACGCACCGTGTCGGAGTCCAGGTCGCCGTAGGCGCCGGTGTCGAGGAGCTTGTCGAGCCCGAGTACCTCGAAGAGATTGAATTCGATGTCACGCACGTTGGCCTTGTAGTGCCCCACTGGGCTCCTCCTCGACTGACCACCCCGCGGCCCGAGCGCCGCGAGATTCCGGCTGTTCGACGTCGTACGAATCGCCAGCGTGCCGCACGGGCGCGTGGCTACGCAACCGTAGCCACGCCGTAGCTCCCCGCCGAACAATTCACACGGACGAAACAGACGAAACGGGCACGTGATCGGGAGATATTCCGCTGCAACATGTTCCATCTACTGTTCCGCTCACGAATACAGCCGCTGTATACAACCCGGTGTACAGCCAGGCAGCGGTGTGTTCGTTGTGGCGCGCGTGCGCCGCCGTTACACCTGATGAGGAGAACGCCCCATGTCTGATTCCCGTGTGCTCAGGGCACTGGCCGTCCCCACGGCGGTAGCCCTGGCCGGCCTGTTGCTCACCGGCTGCGGCGCCCGCGACGACGCCTCGACCGGTTCCACCGCGGCGTCCTGCGTCGACACAACCAAAGACACCATCAAGGTCGGTTCGCTGCACTCGCTCTCGGGCACGATGGCGATTTCCGAAGTCACCGTTGCCAATTCGACCAAGCTGGCGGTCGACCAGATCAACGCGGCGGGCGGGGTGCTCGGCAAGAAGATCGAGATCGTTCCCGAGGACGGCGCGTCCGACCCGAAGACCTTCGCCGAGAAGGCCGAGAAACTCATCAGCTCCGACTGTGTCGCCGCGGTGTTCGGCGGCTGGACCTCGTCGAGCCGCAAGGCCATGAAGCCCAAGTTCGAGAGCCTGAACTCGCTGCTCTACTACCCGGTGCAGTACGAGGGTCTGGAAGATTCCAAGAACATCTTCTACACCGGCGCCACCACCAATCAGCAGATCGTCCCGGCCCTGGACTACCTGAAGCAGAAGGGCATCACCTCCCTCTACCTGGTCGGTTCGGACTACGTCTTCCCGCAGACCGCCAACCGCGAGATCAGGGCCTACGCCGCCGCCAACGGCATCGAGATCAAGGGCGAGGACTACACCCCGCTCGGTTCCACCGACTTCTCCACCATCGTCAACAAGGTGCGCACCGCCAAGGCGGGCGCGGTGTTCAACACCCTCAACGGCGACTCCAACGTGGCGTTCTTCCGTGAGTACTCCAACGCGGGTCTGAAGGCCGCCGAGATGCCGGTGGTCTCGGTGTCGATCGCCGAGGAAGAGGTCGTGGGTATCGGCGCGGATCGCCTCGCCGGCCAGCTGACCGCCTGGAACTACTACCAGACCGTCGATTCCCCGGCGAACAAGAAGTTCGTCGCCGACTACAAGGCCGCCTTCGGCGCCGACAAGCCCACCTCCGATCCGATGGAAGCCGCGTACGCCTCGGTGTTCCTGTGGAAGAACACGGTGGAGAAGGCGAAGTCGTTCGCGGTGGCCGACATCCAGGCCGCGGCCGACGGTGTGAGCTTCGAGGCGCCCGAGGGCACCGTCACCATCGACGGCTCCAACCACCACGTCACCAAGGTCGCCCGCATCGGTGAGATCCGCCCCGACGGCCTGATCTACACGGTGTGGGACTCCGGCAAGGCGATCACGCCCGACCCGTACCTGAAGTCCTACGAGTGGGCCAAGGGCCTCAAGTAACAGCCGACAGGTGTGGGACGCGCCGCGCGCGTCCCACACCGCTTTCGCTAGGAGTCCACCACCATGGACGTGCTGATCGGCCAGCTCTTCACAGGGCTGAGTCTGGGATCCATTCTTCTGCTCGCCGCGCTCGGTTTGTCGCTGACCTTCGGTCAGATGGGCGTCATCAATATGGCGCACGGCGAGTTCATCATGGCCGGTTGCTACACCACCTATGTTGTGCAGCAGGTCTTCTCCTCGGCCGGTGTGTCGCTGGCCGTCTCGCTGATCGCCGGTTTCCTGATCGGTGGCCTGCTCGGTGCCGTCCTGGAAATGGGGCTCATCCGCTACATGTACGACCGCCCGCTCGACACTCTGCTCGTCACCTTCGGTGTCGGCCTGGTGTTGCAGCAGGCCGCACGTGACATCTTCGGCGCGCCCGCCAAGAACGTGCTGGTGCCCGAATGGCTCAGTGGCGGAATCACCATCGCCGGTGCGGTGGTGCCCAAGACGCGCATCTTCATTCTGGTGCTCGCCATCGTCGCGGTGACCGCGCTGGCCGCCGTCCTCAAGACGACCCCGATGGGCCGTCGCATCCGCGCGGTCGTGCAAAACCGTGGTCTCGCCGAAACCAGCGGTATATCCAGCAGATTCACCGATATCAGCACGTTCTTCATCGGCTCGGGCCTGGCGGGTGTGGCCGGTGTCGCGCTCACGCTCATCGGTTCGACCAGCCCGACCATCGGGCAGAGCTATCTGATCGACGCCTTCCTCGTGGTGGTGATCGGTGGGCTCGGCCAGATCAAGGGCACGGTGATCGCGGCGTTCGCGCTCGGTCTGCTCAATTCCTTCATCGAATACTCCACCACCGCGTCGATCGCGAAGGTGATCGTGTTCGTGCTGATCGTCATCTTCCTGCAGGTCCGCCCGCAGGGTCTGTTCACCGTGCGGACGAGGAGCCTGGCATGAACGCACTGACTGAACGCCTACGCGCCTATCCCCGGCTCAGTCCACTGGCCGGGTTCGCGGTCGCGGCGATAATCCTGTTCGCCGTCGCCCCGGCGGTGCTGAGCGACTTCCGGCTGAACCTGCTGGCCAAATTCCTGTGCTTCGCGATCGTGGCCGCGGGCATCGGATTGGCTTGGGGCCGTGGCGGAATGCTCACCCTCGGGCAGGGTGTGTTCTTCGGCATCGGCGCCTACATCATGGCCATGCACATGCAGCTCGCCGACGCCGCGCGCCTGGGCAACGAGGTGCCGGAGTTCATGGAGATCTCCGGCATCAGCGAACTGCCGGGCTTCTGGCAGCCATTCGAATCCGCGTCGGTCGCGATCCTGGCCATCCTCGTGCTGCCCGCGCTGGTCGCGGCCGTGCTCGGGTACGGCGTGTTCAAGCGGCGGGTGCGCGGCGCGTACTTCGCCATTCTGAGCCAGGCGCTCGCGGCGGCGCTGGCGATTCTGCTGACCGGTCAGCAGGCCATCGGCGGCTTCACCGGGCTGTCGGATTTCCGGGCGTTCTTCGGGTTCCGCCTCTCGGACCCGGCCAACCGGCAGATGCTGTTCTTCATCGCGGCGGGCACGCTGCTCGTGGTGGTCGCGCTGATCCGTCAGCTCAACCGCAGCCGCTACGGCGAGCTGCTGATCGCGGTGCGTGACGCCGAGGAGCGGGTGCGTTTCCTCGGGTACGACCCCGCGAATATCAAGATCGTCGCGTACGTGGTCGCGGCGTTCCTCGCCGGTATCGCCGGTGCGCTGTTCACGCCGATCGTCGGCATCATCTCGCCCGCCGATATCGGTGTTGTCCCGTCGATCGCGTTCCTGATCGGGGTCGCCATCGGTGGCCGCACCACCCTGCTCGGTCCGGTACTCGGCGCGATCGGTGTCGCCTGGGCGCAGACCTCGCTGTCGGAGTCGTTCCCGTCGGGCTGGACCTACCTGCAGGGCGTGCTGTTCATCGTGGTCGTCGGGTTCATCCCCGCCGGTCTCGCCGGACTGTGGCCGATGGTCAAGGGATGGCGCGCCAGTCGCAAACCGGAAACACCCGCCGTGGTCACCGAGGAGAAGGTGCTGGCCCGATGACTTCACACGAACCCAAGCCCGGCGGCAATGCGGGCATGAACAGCGACTACCTCGAAATCCGGGGTCTGTCGGTGAGTTTCGACGGTTTCAAGGCGGTCACCGATGTCGACCTGACTGTCCTGCAGGGCGACCTGCGGTTCCTCATCGGCCCCAATGGCGCGGGCAAGACCACTCTCATCGACGCGATCACCGGCCTGGTCCCCGCGACCGGGTCGGCGCAGAAGTCGGGCACCGAGCTGCTCGGCAAGAAGGTGCACCAGATCGCCCGGCTCGGTGTGGGGCGCACCTTCCAGACGGCGAGTGTGTTCGAGCAGCTCACGGTGCTGCAGAACCTCGACATCGCGGCGGGCGCGGGCCGCTCGGCGCTGTCGCTGCTGCGTGCGCGCAAATCCGTGCTGCCCGCCATCGAAGAGGCCTTGGAGACAACGGGTCTCACCGCACTGCGCGACAAACCCGCCGGTGTGCTCGCGCACGGGCAGAAGCAGTGGCTCGAGATCGGCATGCTGCTGGTGCAGAACGCCTCGGTGCTGCTGCTCGACGAACCCGTCGCGGGCATGAGCGCGGAGGAACGCGAGGAGACCGGAAACCTGTTGCGCCGCATCGGTAGTGACCGCGTGGTCCTGGTCGTGGAGCACGACATGGACTTCATGCGGTCCTTCGCCACCTCGGTGACGGTGCTCGCGGGCGGCAAGGTGCTCAGCGAGGGCAGCGTGGAACAGGTGCAGGCCGACCCGCGCGTGCAGGAGGTCTACCTCGGCACCGCGGCCATGGCAACCACAGACAAGGAAGCCGCCGATGCTTGAACTAGACGAGGTCCGTTCGGGATACGGGCGCACCGAAGTGGTCCACGGCGTGAGCCTGACCGTCCCCGACGACAGCGTGGTCGCCATCATGGGCCACAACGGCGCGGGCAAGACCACCCTGCTGCGCACCGCCGTCGGACTGCTGCCGACAAAGTCGGGCACCATCACCTTCGACGGCGAGAAGATCAGCAAGCTCTCGCCGTCGCAACGGGTGAAACGGGGCATCGCCTATGTTCCGCAGGGTCAGCAGAGTTTTCCCCAGCTCTCCACAGCCGAGAACCTGCAGGTGGTGGCCGACGGTCGCAAGCGCGGCAAGGCGCTGATCGACGAATCGCTGGATCTGTTCCCCGCCCTGCGCGAGCTGCTCACCCGCAAGGCCGGGTTGCTCTCGGGTGGTCAGCGGCAGCAACTCGCCATCGCCCGCGCTCTCATCACCGAACCGAAACTGCTCATCCTCGACGAGCCGACCGAGGGCATCCAACCCTCGGTCGTCGCCGAGATCGAGCGGACCATCATCGAATTGACGCAGCGCGGCGGGTTGAGCGTGCTGCTGGTGGAGCAGCACATCGGTTTCGCGTTGCAGGCCGCCCAGCAGTACTACGTGCTGCACTCGGGGCACGTCGGTTCCACTGGACCGGGCGGGGCGGGTGCGGAATCGGCTGTGCGCGCGGCGATGGCGATCTGAACGCAGGCCGCGCCATGGGCAGGGGTGGGCGGGTTTCGCTGGCCGACCGCGTGTACGAATCGCTGCGTGACGACCTGGCGACCGGTCGGCTCGCACCGGCCGAGCGGTTGCGCGCCGAACGGCTGGCCCGGCGCTACGGCGTCTCGCGCACTCCGGTGCGCGAGGCGCTGGCCCGGTTGCAGGCCGACGGGCTGGTGCAGCGGCATCCGGAGGGGCTGTACCTGTACCGGCCACGGCTGGCCGAACTCGACGAGCTGTTCGAGTTGCGAATGGTGCTGGAGACACGCGGGTTTCAACGTTTGGTGCTCGGTTCGGCGGCGGCCCCGGCCGGACACGACCTGGCCGCCGTCCGCACGGAACTCACGCGCTGGCAGGAATTCAGGGACACGCCGCCTCGCCCGGGCCCAGAGCTGGTCGCCGCCGATGAGCAGTTCCACACCGAACTGCTTCGGGCAGCGGGCAATTCGGCCCTCGCCGAAGCGCTGAGTGCCGTCTACATCCGGGTCCGCCCCGTGCGCACGATGGACGTGCCGACCACCGACCGGGTCGCGGCGATGACCACCGAGCACATCGCCATCGCCGAGCACGTGCTGGCGGGACGCCGCGAGCGCGCCATGCACACCCTCGTCACCCACATCACCGCATCCTGTGTGCATGTGCGGGCGCGGGCCGAGCAGGCTATCGCCTTCACGAAACTCGGTGGGACTGTGCGTGATTGACGGTTGCGTCGCGATGTCGATGCCAACCGGGCAGGTCGTAGCTCGGCCCGAGCCACGATGGTGCGGCGGTGTCGGACGGGAGTCAGCAGTCGGACTGGAACGGCCAACAGTGGGCGGGACGATGCGTGACGGTGACCGGGGCGGGTGTGGTCGACTCGGTGATGTCGGAGACCGTTCGTGGGGACGGTGAGTCGGTGAGCAGGGCCAGGATCACCATCACCAGCACGATCAGCATGCCGAGCACAGCCAGTCCGAACACGATCAAACCTGCCAGTTTGCCCTCCTTGGCCGGTTCGGTCGGCGGGGCGGGCGGTTCGACACGACGGGGGCGTGGGGCGCGCGGTGCCGGGTCGGGGCGTTTGGCCGGGAAGCCGTCGTCGGTGAGCTCGGTACGGGTGGGGGCGAGGTCGGCCAAGCCGAGGGCGGCGCAAGTGTTTAGCACCCGCTCGACGGTCCATTCGCGCGGGCCGACCGAGAAGTTCTCCAGGTAGACGCGCAGTTCGTGCGCGTCTACGGTATTGGCGACCAGCACGTCGAGGCCCGGACGTAAGGCGGTGCGCGCCGGTCGAACCACCACACCCCGGTACGGCACGAGCACCACCGCGCCGCACACATGCCTGCTCTCCTGCAGCGCGTGTTCCAGCGCCACCCGCACCGCGTGCACACCGTGTTCGAGCCGGTCGGTCAGCCCGCTCGACGGTCCGGCCTCCAACTCCAGCGGACTGTCACTGATCGTCCACGCCCCCGTATTCGACAGGGCAAGCAAACCGCTCTGCCGTCGCCGGAATCCCAACACGTCGAGCACCGTGATCCCCCGTGGCGTCACCACCACCGCGTCGAGGCGCCGATCCCCCACCTGTGGGTCGATCAGGGCGAGCCCCGGGCTCGGATAGGCGCTCAGGCATTCGACGAACTCCCGCTCGGCGCCGGTGAGTTCCGCGCCCGGCCTGATCCGAACCAGCATTGCGATGTTCCCCTACCACTGCTGCGACCTCACCGCCGCTGCGCGCTGCGGTACCCAAATCATGACGCGCAACTGTTCCGAAAACCACTGGAAACCAAAGAAAAACCGACTCGCCACCGTGCGCGCGTACCGCCGAGTACGCTGTCGATTCCGACGGAACCGAGCGATAAGACGAGGTGGACGACGATGGCCGCAACGCCCCTACCACGCATTTCCCCCGGCCGGTTGGGCGAACTCGGACCGATCAACTGGGTTGTCTGGCAGGTACTTTCTCGCGCGGCGGGCACGGCGGACGCCCACCTTTTCAGCACGCTCGGTCGCACACGTGGGCTGTTCCGGGGTTGGCTGCATTTCTCCGGCAAGCTCATGCCCGGTGGGCGATTGCCGCGCGCGGAGGCCGAATTGGTGATTCTGCGGGTGGCGCATCTGCGCGACTGCGGTTACGAGGCCGACCATCATCGCCGGCTCGGGCGCAAGGCCGGACTCACGGCGGTCGAGGTGGACCGCGTGGCGGCGGGGCCGGAGGCGGAGGGGTGGACGCCGCGTCAGCGGGCGCTGCTCACCGCGACCGACCGGCTGGTGACCACCCGCGATATCGACGACGCGGCGTGGGCGGAGCTGGCCGCGCACTACGACGAGCGGTTGCTCATCGAGATCGTGTTGCTCGTCAACCAGTACGAGGGCCTGGCGTCGACCATCACCACGCTGCGGATCGAACGCGACATCTTCAAGGTGTGATCCAGCTCATAGAGCGGTGCGTGGTCATTCTTCGCAGACTAAAAGCGTACAAAGTACGGAATAACGTCATCGAGGAGAGTCCATGCAGATCACCGCTTCCGCCGTCTCGCTCAATGTGGACGACCCGCAGGCGTCGGCCCAGTTCCTCATCGACCACCTCGGTTTCACCGAGAACATGGCCGCCGACGGGTTCGTCAGCGTCGGGCGGCCCGACGCGGGCATGGACGTCATCTACCTGCGCACCGGCTTGAAGTCGTTCAAGCCGGCGCGCATCGCGGGCAGCGCGGGCGAGGGTGTGCTCGTGGTCTTCGTGGTCGACGACATCGACAGCGAATACGAGCGATTGCGCGGCGCGGGCGTCCCGATCGAGACGCCCATCGAAACCGAGGAATGGGGCGAGCGCTACTTCCAGATGACCGACCCCAACGGGGTGGTCATCCAGCTCGTGCAGTGGGTGTGATCAGCGGCGCGCGACCCGCAACGCGGCCACGATCAGCGGAATCTGCAGCGGCAACCGCGCGATCACCCCGGCCTTGAAAGCGGGCGAGGACTTGGGGTTGCCGAGCACGTCGACGGTCATCTGCACATTGGCGGGGAAGACGGCGACGAACAGGCCGGCGGCGAGCCACCCGCCGAAACGCCTGGTCCTCGGCACCGCCAGCGCCGTCGCCACCCCGAGCTCGGCGACCCCGGAGCCGTAGGTATAGGCCCGGGGTTCGCCGGGCAACTGCTTGGGAACGATGCCGTCGAACAGCTTCGGCGCGACGAAATGCAGGACACCGACCACGAACAACAAACCGCTCAGGTAGGTGTGCGCGCGTCGACGGGGAGTTTCATGAGCCACGCTCCGCACTGTAGCGGTGCGGACCGGGGACGTCACCGGGCACTTGGGCCGCCCCCGGACGCCGGTCACCTTCTAACGGGTGCGCCGCCGGTCCCCGTCGGCACTGAGCTTTGCTGGACGGGGACCGCACAGGGTCCGGTTGAAGCCGATGGAAACCTCGGGGGCCCGGGGCTCAGGCGGGCGCGAAGACCGAGGCTGCCGGGGTGGCCGGGCGGCCGAGGAGCTTGGCGAGGTCGCCGGTGCGCACCTCGAGGAAGCCCTGTGCGATGCCTGCGTCCGAGTCGGCGAGGACCGTGGCGAACTGCTCGTCCACGCCCCCGGCGTGCAGCGTGGCAGCGTAGTCGCTGACCGGCAGGTTCTCGTAGCGCACAGTCGCGCCGGTGGCGGCACCGATCGCGGCGGCCAGGTCGGGGCCGGACAGGGCCTCGTCGCCACCCAGCTCGTAGACGCGGCCCGCGTGCCCGTCGCCGGTGAGGACGCGGGCGGCGGCCTCGGCGTAGTCGGCCCGGGCCGCACCCGAGACGCGACCCTCGTCCATCGCGCCGTGCAGCACGCCGGTCCGCGCGGCGAGGGCCGCGGCCTGGCTGTAGTTCTCCCAGTACCAGCTGTTGCGCAGCAGCACCGTCGGCACCGACGCACCCGCGAGCACCTCTTCGGTGCCGCGATGTTCGGCGGCCAGGATCATCGGGTTCACCTCGGCCTGCGGGATGCTCGTGTAGGCCAGCAGCTCGACGCCCGCGCGTTCGGCCGCTCGAATCACGGTGGTGTGCTGGGCGACCCGCGCACCGAACTCGTTGCCCGAGATGAGCAGCAACCGGTCGACACCGACCAGCGCGGCATCGAGTGCTGCCGCGTCGTCATAGGACGCCCGGCGTACTTCGACATCGAGATCGGCCGCCTTCGCCGGATCCCGCACGATCGCCACCGGCCGCTCACCCGCCGCCACCAACGCCTCGACGACGAGCCTGCCCAGCTGTCCACTCGCTCCGGCCACCGCAACAGTCATGACTTCCTCCGAACTGATCGACATGCACTAACTATTAGTAAGCACTATGCATTCAGTAGGCGCTGTCGTCAAGGAGGGTAAGATCACCGGTATGAGTGAGCAGCACCTCGACGACGATCAGACGCTGGAAGCCGACGTCTTCGCGCGCGACTGCGCGTCCAGGTCGGTGCTGCAGAACGTCGCGAGCCGGTGGGGTGTGCTCGCCCTGGTGGCGCTGCGGGAGGGCCCTTTCCGCTTCAGCGCGCTACGCAGGCGGGTCGACGGGGTGAGCGAGCGCATGCTGTCGCAGACCCTGCAGGCCCTCGAGCGTGACGGCATGGTGCATCGCGAAGTCCTCGAGGCCATTCCGCCGCGCGTGGAATACACCCTCACCGAGCTGGGCACGCAGGTGGCCGACCGGCTGCACGCGCTGATCGAGGTCCTCGAAACCAATATCGACACGGTGCAGGCGGCGCGCTCCGGCTACCGCGGCAACGGCTAGTTCTTCGCCAGCAGTTCGGAGACGGTGGCGAACCGGTATCCCTGTGCGCGCAAGCCGGTGACGATGCCCGGCAGGGCGGCCGCCGATTCGGTGCCGTGCATGACGTGCAGCAGCACGATGGAACCGGGCCGGGTCTGTTCGAGGGTCGTGGCGAGCACGGTGTCACGGTCGACGCCGCCCGCGGAATCGGGTTCGACATCCCAGGTCACCGTGGTGCGGTCGTGGTCGGCGAGGTATTTCGGCAGCCCGTAGAGCTTCTTGCCGTAGGGCGGGCGGAAGGTGATCGGCCCCTGATAGCCGGTGCGCCGGATCTCGGTGTCGGTGCGTTCGATCTCGTCACGCACGGTGTCGCCCGAAACCAGCACCATGCGGCGATGCGTGTAGGTGTGATTGCCGATTTCGTGTCCCGCCGCCGCGATCGCCTGCCCCCATTCGGGACGCGCGGCGAGATCGTCACCGACGAGATAGAACGTGGCGGGCACCTGCAATTCGGCCAGCGTCCGCAGGATTTCCGGCGTGCGTTCGGTCGGTCCGTCGTCGAAGGTGAGGGCGACGACCTTGTCCTGGGTTTCGACGCGGTTCACGAGTTCGCCGGTGAGCTGGTAGGTGCGCGAATTCATCAGCACATAAAGCCCCGCCACCACCGCGACCACGACGACAAGCACCGCGGCCGCACCCGTCAACCATTTCCGTACCGCCCCTCCGCGTATTTTGGCCCGACTGGAGGACGGGGCGGATGGGGTCGGCGGCCGACGGAAACTCACCGGGTCAGGTTAGCCCGTACCCGGTGAGTTGCCCATGTTCGTGCGTTGATCAGGGGATTACTTGCGTGATGTCGCCGGGGTTCAAGTAGTCGAAGAATCGGTGAGCGCCGTCTTCGGTCATGCGGACGCAACCGTGCGACTTCGAGGTGACCGGGCCGACGTGGAAAGCCATGTCGCCGTTGAAGAATGTCGCCCACCGCATCGGTGCGTCGTGCATGGTGCTCCAGTGGAATTCCCGCTTGAAGGAAATGCGGGTCACCGCGGGCGGAGTTTCGAAGCCCGCCATTCCGTGCGAGATCGGTGTCGGCCCGAAGACCACCCGCCCGTTGTCGACCAGCCATGCCTCGTTCGTCGACAGCCGCATGCACGCCCTCGCCTCGACCACCGGGCAGGGCGACGCCGTCGGAATCACGGAGGGGACACCCGGAATATCGGGTCCACCAGGGAAAAGAGGTTCCGCCGCTGCGGGAGCCACGGCAACCGATCCAGCCGCCGCGACCAGAGCCGCCACACGTGCCATCCATCCGAGAATGCGCTTGCTCATGGGTTCTCAGTTGCCTCTCAACCGTGCCCGCCACCCGCGTGTCGACCGGGGCGAGGGGACCATCTCATGGAACACGAACAGTTCGAACACGAGCCAGGAACAACCACCAGAAGGTGCTAACGCATCATCGACCACAAAAGAAGATTCACCAAATCAAACTCCGCGATTTGGCCGAAAAGAAATAGAAACCCGGTAGTTCCGGGCATGAGCGAGGGGCGGCCGCTGCGCGAACCGCCCCTCGGGATCTGCTACTCAGAAGTTGATCATGTGGCCGGCGAGGCCATGGATCGCTTCCTGCAACGCCTCGCTGAGCGTGGGATGGGTGTGTACGTTGCGGGCCAGCTCGTTGACCGTGAGGTCCCACTTCTGGGCCAGCGTGAGTTCCGGCAGCAGCTCGGAGACATCGGGGCCGATGAGGTGGCCGCCGATGAGTTCGCCGTGCGTGTTGTCGGCGATCAGCTTCACGAAGCCGGTCGGGTCGGCCAGGCCGTGGGCCTTGCCGTTGGCGGTGAACGGGAAGGTCGCCACCTTCACGTCGTAGCCTTCGTCGCGGGCCTGCTGCTCGGTGAGGCCGAAGCTGGCGACCTGCGGCTGGCAGAAGGTGGCGCGCGGCATCATCCGGTAGTCGCCCAGCGGCATGGTCTCGGCGCCGCCGATGGTCTCGGCCGCGACCACGCCCTGCGCCTCGGCCACGTGGGCCAGCTGCAGCTTGGCGGTGACGTCACCGATGGCGTAGATGTGCCCCACGTTGGTGCGCATGTAGTCGTCGATCGCGATGGCGCCGCGGTCGGTGAGCTGCACGCCGGTGGTCTCGAGGCCGTAGCCCTCCACCCGCGGCGCGAAGCCGACGGCCTGCAGCACCTTGTCGACGGTGACGGTCTCGACGTTGCCGGACTTGTTGTCCTTGATCTGGACGGTGACCTTGGACCCGTCGTCGTCGATCGACTGCACGGCCGCACCGGTGGTGATGGTGATGCCGAGCTTCTTGTACTGCTTGGTGATCTCCTTGGACACGTCGACGTCCTCGTTGGGCAGGGCCCGGTCGAGGAATTCGACGATCCGCACGTCGACGCCGTAGTTCTTCAGGACGTAGGCGAACTCCATGCCGATGGCGCCCGCGCCGACGATGAGGATCGAACCCGGCAGGTCGCGGGTGAGGATCTGCTCCTCGTAGGTGACCACGTTCTCCGACAGCTGGGTGCCGGGTAGCAGCTTGGTCGTGGTGCCGGTGGCGATGATGACGTTGTCGAAGCTGATCGACTCGTTGCCGCCCTTGGTGAGGGCGACGTCGAGCGAGTTCGGGCCGGTGAAGGTGCCGAGACCGTCGAACTCGTCGATCTTGTTCTTCTTCATCAGGAAGTGCACGCCCTTGACGCGACCGTCGGCCACCTTGCGGCTGCGGTCGAAGGCGGCGCCGAAGTCGAAGCTGACCTCACCGGAGATGCCGAAGGTCTTGGCTTCCTTGTGGAAAATGTGGGCCAGTTCGGCGTTGCGCAGCAGTGCCTTGGACGGGATGCAGCCCACGTTCAGGCACACGCCACCCCAGTATTTCTGCTCGACAATCGCTGTTCGCAGGCCGAGTTGAGCGGCACGGATCGCGGCGACATATCCGCCGGGACCAGCGCCGAGAACGACGACATCGTAGTGGGAAGTCACGTCACCGAGCCTAACTCTGTTTCGGGGAGTTCACCCACCCGTCCCCCACTTCGGTGAGATGCGCTCGCGCACTCACCCGCCCGAGCAGACCGAGCGGTACCGGGGACCGCCGACGATCGGCCGCAACCGGATCACCCGCGCACCGGTTGTCCCGCCATCGGCAGGTGCGAGTGCGGCTCTCGTGCGGATGCCGGGCGCCCACATACGCACGGGCGAGCGAGGCCAGGTGCCGGGCTGGAGGTTTGCCGGGCGCCCGGACCGGCTATATCGTGCTGCGAGACATCGGACGGGGCGGGGCGAAAATGGTCGAGCCGAAACTCTCGGCACACTCGAATTCATGCTGGAGGCGCTTGCCGGGCGCAGTGCCGTGTACTGCGGTATCGGCACGCACAGAAGTACGACCCATGCTGTTCGGAATGGCGGCGAGTCTCGAATTCGTAGCCTCTTCGACGACCCCGAGTCTTGACCTGTGAACCGGCCACCCGCGATGGACGTTCCACCGCCCCCAGGACCGGCTCGGAAGTTTCCACCGACCAGGCGAGCGTTGCGCCACAATTGGTGGATTCGGTGGCCGTTGCTACTCACCGCGCTGGCCAGCGGACCACTGACCGTCGTATTGATCAGCAAAGACAATGACGTGGCGATCTTGGTCTCGCAGTACTTCATCATCGGGACGATGTTCGGTGGGTGCTTCCTGTGGATCAATCGGCGCCGCCGCAAAGCCCTGCGGAACCCGTGGACTGTGTGGCGGATCCGGTACGTGTCCGGTACCCGCTACGAGTGGGTGGACCTGCTCGGCCCGCACGGCGAAACAGTGAGCACACTCCTGCTCAGCACGTGGGCGTGGGACCGGGGAAAACTGGTCAACCATGGCACTCGCGAGATCTGGTTCGCCGGTGATCCGGCCAAGTATGGAGTCGTGTCCCGTCCGGGAGGACGAGACATGCGCTACGCGTATGTATCCCGCATCTACAAGCCGCCACGCTTGACCTTTCGTGAACCCGGTGCGCCGCCCGTCCCTGACGGGGGTCGACACTCCAAAGACTGACCGCGGACTCCACGTGACCTCGGCGAACGTGGTGGCGCGGGTTGCGCTCGAGCGTTCGGCGGGCCACAACTGGCCGCGCCCGACCTCGATCGAGGCGGACCGAACGGTACTGTCGGCGGGGTGAGCGGCGCGGGATCAGGGGGCCGAGCGGAGATCGGCAGCCGGGTCGACGGCACCGTTTCGGTCCATCTGGTGCGTCTGCTGGTTCAGTCGGCGCGGCGGTTCGGGGTGGCCGAGGAACAGCTGGTGCGCGTACCCGGCACCGACGACGTGGTGTTGCGTGGTGAGCTGAATCGGCTGCCGATGAGTTCGCTGCTTCAGCTGTGGGAGCTCATCGCGCGGCCCGGCGCGGGCGCCGCGGTAGCCGAGGCCGCACCGCTCGGCACTTTGAACACCTGGGATTACCTGGTGACAACCGGTGCGACACTGGTGGATTCGTTGCGCGCTGCCCAGCCGTACCACCGCCTGGTTACCGCGGCTGCCGAAGGTTTCGACCTGTCCGGCGAAGCCGATCTCACCATCGGCTATCGCACATCGGCGAGCGACCCGGTGGTCGCGTCGACGGTCAACGAATACGTTCTGGCTTATTACCTGCGCCGCGCCCGCGAGGCGACCGGCCGCCCGCTTGTCCCGGCGAAGGTGACCTTCGGCCATCCGGCGCCACCGGACCACCATCACCTGATCGACGTATTCGGTACGCGCACCATCGAATTCGGTGCCGACGCCGACTCGATCACGTTCCACGCCGACGATGCCAACGCCCCACTCCCCCGCGCCGACCCGATGCTCGCCGACCTGATGCGCAGCCACGCCGACCTCGTCCTCGCGTCCGCACGCACCGTCGCCGACCCCCTCGACGCGTTCCGCATCGCCCTCGCGTCTGCCTTGGACGCCGCCGACCCCACCCTCGCCCGCGTCGCGAAGGCCCTGGCCATGAGCGAACGCTCCCTGCAACGCCACCTCGCCGAACAGGGCACCACCTGGCGCGACGAACTGGACCGCCTCCGCTACGAGCGCGCGAAAACCATGCTCTCCCAGGGCCTCACCACCTCAACCATCGCCCGCCACTTGGCCTTCACCGACGACCGCGCCCTCCGCAAAGCCTTCCACCGCTGGACCGGAACCCCGCCCACCGTCGCGCGCTGACGCACCCGGCCGCAAGGTCTTCCCGATCTCGTCGGCGAGCAGAAAGCCGGCCAGCCCGTGCGCGTGCTTCTCGCGGCGCACGAGGGAGATGATGTTGAGGCTGAACGCGTCTCGAACCTGACGGAAGAGCAGCCGCCCGTCGCGGAGTTCCTCGGCGATGTCGAATTCGCTGAGGAAGGCTATGGCGTCGCCGGACATGGCGAGCCGCTTCATCGTTTCGATGGAATTGGTGTGGAAAGCCGGTTGGATATCGAGGCCCGCATTGGTGAATGCTTCGGCGACGATGCCGTGGATCACCATGGACCGGTCGGCGAAGATCAACGGAAACGGCGTGCACTGGGCGAGCGGGACGGTGTCCATCGGCGCGAGCGGATGATGGGGTGAGACAACAACTCCCAGCCGGGTGTTCATCTGCCAGCAGACCTCCAGCTGGGCCGAGGCGGGGATATTGAAGCCGAGGCCCAGGTCGGCTTCGCTGTTCTCGATGGCCCCGACGATGTCGAGGGTCGACATGGTGCGGATCGAGATCCGGATCTGCGGGTGCCGAGCCCGGAAGCTCGCGGCGGCGGTGGCGACGACGCTGCTGGCCAGGCCCGTCATGGTGGCGATGACCACCTCGCCGCTGCCGAGGGCGCGCAGGTCCCGGATATCGGTGACCGTTTCCCGGTATTGGCGCAGCGTCTGCCGGATATGGGCGACCAGCGCCTCGCCGGCCGGGGTGAGGCGCATACCGCGAGGCAACCGCTCGAACAGCGGCTGTTCCAGCTCCGCCTCGAGCAGCAGGATCTGCCGGTTGATCGCCGAGGGCGCGACGTGCAGCCGGGCGCCTGCCGCACGAATGGACCCGAGCCGAGCCACCTCGTCGATGTAGTGCAGCAATCGTGAATGGAGCATCACGCACCTCCTCGGCAGAGTGTACGAGAATTGAGTACACGTCGTGCGAAAACGAATGCTTGTGGGCAACAGTGCCGGTCGCGTCCAATCAATACAGGCACACATATCGAGATGAGGACGCCGATGCCCCAATCGAATTCGACAACCGACTCCTTCACCGGAACCGCCGCGGTCGCCGATCAGGAAACCCATGTCCGAACGATTTTCGACATCCTGGAGGGCAGGCGGGAAGCCGACCTGCTGCTCCACAATCTGCACATACTCGACGTGCACAGCGAAACCGTTTATCCCGGTTCCCTGCTGGTGCACGGCGAACGCATCATCGCGCTGAATCCCGACGACACCATTCGTTACCGCGAATCCTTCGACGGTGGTGGCCTTTACGCGATACCCGGCCTGATCGATGTGCATCTGCACTTCGAGTCCCAGCTCGCACATCCGGCGGCGTTCGGCGAGGCGATCGTGCCGAGCGGAACCACGACGGTTTTCGGGGAGACGCTCGACTTCGCCAGTGCGGCGGGCAAGGAAGCCGTCGACGCGGCACGGGCACTGTTCGCCGACCACGACAAGCTCCCGTACCGGCTCTACGCGTTCGCACCGGGGAAGAAGACCACACCGGAAGTCACCGAGGCGATGCTGGAGATGGATCCGGTCATCGGCCTGGGTGAACTCGCCCACCTGTCGTATATGACCGGCAATGCCGAGGATTTCCGCAAGTCCGCACTCGGCCGGGCCAACGCGGGATTCGTGAACTGCCACTGGGGCGTGACGGCGCTGTCGGACACCCTGCTGAATTACATGCCCGCCATCGGCGTCGACAACAACCACGATGTGTGGAACGAAGACGATATCGAGAAAAGCATCCGCTACGGCCTGAACACCCAGATCAAATTCGGGGTCGGCAGTCCGGAGGTGATTCGAACCATGTTGCGCGCCATCGTCAAACGTCGCTGGCCCGCCGAGAATTTCCAGCTCTGCGCCGACAATATCTCGGTGGACCGGGTGTTGCGGCAGGGCCATATCGACTGGGTGATCTCGCTGGCCGTCGAAATGGGGATGCCGCCGATTCAGGCGATCAAGATGGGCACCCTGTATGCCGCGCGCTCCTTCCACAAGGATCGCGATCTCGGTTCGCTGAGCCCGGGACGGTTCGCCGACATCGTGCTCACCGACAGCCTTTCGCGCATCAATCCGCGCTATGTCTTCAAGGGCGGCAAGCTGATGGCGAAGGACCGCCGGCTGCTCGATCCGGTCCGCATCGACTATTCGGTGCTGGCCAAACAACCGCGTCCCGGTCTCGACGACCTGCTTCCCGAGCAGCTCGACCTCACACCGCTCGAGGTCTCCGACGACGGCACGCGGGCGAAAGTCCTGCTCTTCGACGTCTACGGGCGCGGGCACCTCAAGTTCGCCCAGGAAGTCTGGATGCCTGTGCGCGACGGTTCGATCGTGCCCGAGCACGAGGGTGTGCGGCTCAACCGGATCTCCGTCGTGCAGCGCTATGCCGACGGGGAGCGGCACATCGTGAATGGACTGTTCAAAGGCGTCTCGATCGAGGGCGGCGCGGTCGCTACGTTCTGGCCCGCGCCGAAGGCCTATTTCGTGGTCGTCGGTGCCGACAGCGCCGAGATGTGCGGCAGCGTCCAGCACCTGGACGGTCTCGTCGGCGGTTGCGTCGTCACCGAGGGTGGTGCGGTGAAAGCTGTGCTGCCGCTCGACTTCTACGGCGTGATGGCCGATATGGACCTCGCCGAACTCGTCGAAGCCACCCGCGCGATCGACAACGCCCTGGCCGTTCTCGGCAACAAGAACGAAGGTGAACCGGTGGTCAACAAACTGCTGACTTTGTTCATCTCGCTCGACCGCTTCGGCTTCATGAAATAGCCTCGGCTACCGCAGAGCAAGGGATCCACCGTTATGCAACACGACAAAGACGCGGCAGTCATCGACAACGGGAACAAGGTGCGCCGCTGGATCACCTACGTGGCCGGGATATACATCCTCACCCTCGGCCTCAGCCTGGCCATCAGGGCGGCGATCGGCATTTCCCCGCAGAGCAGCCTCACCCGCACCATGACGCTGGTCTTCACACCGCTGAGTCAGGGCAATTACAACCTCATCCTCGAAGTCATCATGCTCGTGCTGACCTTCCTGGTCCGCCCGAAGGCCTTCAAGGCGAGCTATCTGCTCTCGATGATCCCGGCGCTGGTCCTGGCCCTGCTCCTCGATCTCAATCTGTGGCTCACCGAATGGATCCATCTCGAGCCGTACACGGCCAACCTGGTCCTGCTGGTCTTCGCCGATGCGATGCTTGCGCTCGGCCTGTTCCTGATGATCCGCGCGAATCTGATCCTGATGCCGATCGATCTGTTCGTGAACACCATCCAGCAGATGACCGGCCGCAAATGGGGCAATATCAAGACGGTCTTCGACTGCACCCTGCTCGCGCTTTCGGCAGGTATCGGTCTGGTGTTCCTCGGCGCACCACATTTCATCCGCGAAGGAACGATCATCAACGCGATTCTCGTGGGGCAATACGTGAAGGGATATTTCTTCCTCTACGAGAAGTTCGCGGCCCGAAAGAAGCCCGCACAGTTCGTGCCCGCACCCGTGGCCGACTAGCCCGGATCGCCACCGCCCGGTCCTGTCGCGCAGGGGCCGGGCGGTGGTCGTTCAGCGACGGACCTTGTAGCTCAGGCCGAGGTCGAGAGCCTGCTGAATGATTTGTCGAACTGGCGATGGTGACGTTCTTGTCCCCCGCGATCCGCTTGGCCTCGGTGACGGCGGTGGCCACGCCCCCGACGAATGTGATGTTCGGCCAACGCTGCGCGGCGTCGTCGGGGGCGTGATGGGTGACGACGACAACGGGGACGCCCACCGGCGAAACGGTTGTCATCGATACAGACGTGCCGAGCGCACGGAACTCGTCGGTGCGAATCCTCTCGCTCGCCTGGTGCGGCGACCCGCGGCACCCGGCCTGTCAGGTCCTGGCGCGTAAGGACCGGGTGGTGGCGTGCGCGGACCTGGGAACGGCGATCGGACCGCCATAACGTGGTCTTCACCGGTCAGAAAACACCGGCTGACCTCGAAAGAAGGCTAGATCATGACCATTCCGACGCATACCCGCGAAATCCACCTCGCCGCCCGCCCGAACGGTGCGCCGGTCGCCACCGACTTCGCCCTCGTGGAGCGGGAGCTGCCCGAACTCGCCGAGGGTCAGATCCTGGTGCGCAACACCTGGATGTCGGTCGACCCGTACATGCGCGGCCGGATGGACGACAAGCCGTCCTACATCGCGCCGTTCGAAATCGGTGCGGCACTGGAAGGTTCGGCGGTCGGTGAGGTGATCGCGTCGAAAGCGGAGATCGCGGTCGGGACCACGGTGACGCACTTCGCAGGATGGCGCGAACACTCCGTCGTCGATGCGGCATCGGCCACTCCCATCGATCCCGAACTCGCTGCCCCACAGCGCTTCCTGGGCGCTCTCGGCACCACCGGCCTCACTGCCTACGCCGCCCTGACCGACGTGGCGAAGGTGGAACCAGGCGACACCGTGTTCATCTCGGCCGCAGCGGGCGCGGTCGGCAGCGTCGCGGGACAGATCGCCAGGGCACTCGGGGCGAAGCGGGTGATCGGTTCCGCGGGCGGCCCGGTCAAGACGCGAAAGGTGCTCGAGGAGTTCGGTTTCGACGCGGCGATCGACTACCGCGCCGGTGACCTCGCCGCGCAGCTCGCCGAAGCCGCACCGGACGGCATCGACGTGTACCTCGACAGCGTCGGCGGTGAACACCTGAAGGTCGCGATCGAGGCGCTCAATCAGCACGGCCGCATCGCCCTGGTCGGCGCCATCAGCGGCTACAACGGCACGACCACCCATTCCAGCCCCGACCTCTACCTCGCGGCGACCAAGGAACTCACCCTGCGGGGCATGCTCGTGACCAGCTACCTCCCCCTGTTCGCCGAGTACATCCCGAAGGCCGCTGCCTGGCTCGCCGACGGCACCCTCCGCACCGCCGAAACCACCTACGAGGGCCTCGACCAAGCCCCCGCCGCCCTCCTCGGCGTCCTCACCGGCGCCAACACCGGCAAGATGCTCGTCCACCTCGCGTGAGGACCAAGATCACCACGCGCTGGTGGCGGCATCGGCCGAGTGCCGTCCGCCACCGGAGCGTGGTGATCGACTGTCCAGGTCAGCGCCAGACCTGGGTGGCAACGCGGGTGAAGTTGCCGCTGAAGAGGGCGGCGCGCTCGGTGGGGGTGAAGCCACGGTCGGCGAGGAGGTCGTCGAGGCTCGGGATGCCGGGGGTCTCGCCGAGGAGGTCTTCGGGCGGGGTCCATTGCAAAGGGCCCCAGGCGGTGTAGTCCGCCGAGAACGCGGCGGGGTTCTCGTGGATCTCGGCGTTGAACTGGTCGCCGTCGAAGGAGTAGTCGGAGCCGATGCCGATGTGGTCGATGCCGACCAGGTCGACGCCGTAGCGGATGTGGTCGGCCATGGCGGCGAGGCGCTCGGCTCGCGCATCGGGGGCGTTCTCACCGAGGAAGATGCCGACACCGTTGATGCCGATCACCCCGCCCGTCGCGGCACAGGCGCGAGCCTGGTCGTCGGTGATATTGCGCGGATGTGCCCACAGGGCGGCGAAATTGGAGTGGCTGTAGATCATCGGGGCGGCGGTGTGGGTGGCCAGGTCGAGGCCGGTGCGGCGGGAGCAGTGCGAGCCGTCGACGAACATGCCGACTTCGTTGAGCTTGCGCACCAGGTCTTTTCCGTACGCGGTGAGTCCGGTGTCGACCGTGTCGAGGCAGCCGCAGCCTGCCGCGTTGGCGTGGTTGTAGGTGGGCAGCAGGGAGCGCACGCCGAGTTCGTAGAACACCGCGACGTTGTCGAGGTCGCCGTCGAGCGGTGCCGAGTCCTCGAGATCGAATGCCAGTGAAATCACTTCGGGCGCACCGATATCACTCACCCGATCGACCAGCCGGAACCGTGGGTCGTCGGCGGCCTGCTCACGGAACAACCGCAGCAGGGCGAGCGAGTCGGCCTTGGTCTCCCCCGAATACCCGACATTCACCGACAGATACGACCCGAGCGGGTAGCGCGCCAGATCCGCGACCCGCGCCGTCGGCAACAACGGCAGACAGCAATGCTGCTCCCAGAGCATGGACACACCTCCCCATCGTTATCCGTGACCTGCGATCCTACGTTTCGCAACGCTATCGGCACCGGACCGACGCTAACGCGATGTCTGATTCGTCCGATTAATCAGTACTGCGTCCCCCTGCCCGAAGGCGGTGCGACATGCGTCGCTTCCTCGTCCTGCTCGCTTGTCTCGCGGCGGCTGTCGGCCTGTCGACACTGCCCGCCGCGGCGATCCCCTCCTACTGCGGTCTCGCGTGGGGCTCGCTGGACAAGTCGAGTCCGAACTACTCGTCGGGTGTCGTGCGCGATGTGCGCGCGGGCCGGCACGATTGCTACGACCGTCTCGTGATCGACCTCGCCGGGCCGGTGTCCGGTTACCGGGTGGGCTACGTCGGCACCGTCACCCAGGACGGTTCCGGTGCGAGCGTCCCGCTGCGCGGTGGCGCGTTCCTGCAGGTCACCGTGCTGGCCCCCGCACACGACGACGCGGGCGCGAGCACCTACCTGCCGAGTAGCCGCAGCGACCTGGTGAACGTGAACGGCTACCAGACCTTCCGTCAGGTCGCCTGGGCCGGTTCGTTCGAGGGGCAGACCACCCTCGGGCTCGGCGTACGCGCCCGGCTGCCGTTCCGTGTGTTCACCCTCGAAGGCCCGGCACGCGTGGTGATAGACGTCGCGCACTATTGGTGAGCCGGGTCGGCAACAATGTGGGGATGAGCGGCGTTGAGCAGAATGTGACCGATCCCTACCTCTGGCTCGAAGACGTAACCGCCGAACCGGCGCTGGACTGGGCCCGTGCCCGCAACGAGGTGGTCGCGGACCGATTCGCGAACACCGAACGGTTCGCCGACCTCGAGCAGCGCATCCTCGCGATGCTCGACGACGACACCAAGATCGCCTATCCCGCGCGACGCGGACCGTGGCTGTACAACTTCTGGCGTGACGCCGAGCACCCGCGCGGGTTGTGGCGGCGGACGACGTTCGAGTCGTATGCGACGGAGAATCCCGAGTGGGATGTGCTGATCGATGTGGATGCGCTCGCCGAGGCCGATGGGGAGAACTGGGTGTGGGGTGGGGCCGCGGTGCTTCGGCCGTCGCAGGAACGCGCCATCATCCACCTGTCGCGGGGTGGTGCCGATGCCACGGTCGAACGCGAATTCGACATGACCACACGAGAATTCGTCGCCCCCGAGGACGGCGGGTTCTTCCTGCCCGAGGCCAAGTCACGGGTCGGCTGGATCGACGCCGACACCGTCTACGTCGGCACCGATTTCGGACCGGGGTCACTCACCGATTCGGGCTACCCCCGCATCGCGAAGCGCTGGCGGCGCGGCACCGAACTAGCCGCCGCCGAAACGGTTTTCGAGGGCAAGCCGAGTGATGTGTCGATCGGCGCCGGATACGACAGGCACCCCGGTTACGAACGGCACTATCTGCATCGATCGACCGACTTCTTCAATTCCGAGGTCTCCCTGCTCATCGACGGCGAATGGCGGCTGGTGGAAACGCCGACCGACGCCGACGTCGACTGGTACCGCGACTGGCTGCTGGTGCGGTTGAAGACCGAGTGGGCACCCGCCGACACCACCTTCCCGGCGGGCAGCTTGCTGGTCACCGATATCAATGACTTCCTCGCGGGTGGAAGGCAATTCGAGGTACTGTTCGCCCCCGATCCGCACACCTCGCTGGAATCGTGGGGCTGGACGGAGAACCATCTGATCCTCACCACCCTGCGCGATGTGCAGACGGGCTTGCGCGTCCTCACCCCGGGCCCCGACGGTTGGGCGAGCGCCGACCTTCCCGATACCCCCGCGATGTCGAGCACCTCCGTGAGCAATCTCGACCCGCTGGAAGGCGGCGACGAATTCATGCTCACCACCACCGGTTTCACCACCCCGACTACCCTCCTGAACAGCGCGGTCGGCGAAACTCCCGCGCTGTTGAAGCAGGCACCCGCGTACTTCGACGCCGACGGCATCGAAACCGAGCAGTTCTTCGCCACCTCCGACGACGGAACCGCGGTCCCCTACTTCGTAATCCGCCACCGCGACCGTCGCGGAACGCCCGGCCCGACAATCATGAACGGCTACGGCGGTTTCGAGGTATCCAGAACACCGGTGTATCTGGGCTCGGCAGGCATGGGCTGGCTCGAGAAGGGCGGCACCTACGTGTTGGCCAATATCCGTGGCGGCGGCGAGTACGGCCCCGAATGGCACACGGCCGCACTGAAAGAGCACCGCCACCGCGCCTTCGAGGACTTCGCCGCCGTGGCCCGCGACCTGGTGACCCGTGACATCACCACCGCCGACCGGCTCGGTGCGATCGGCGGCAGCAACGGTGGTCTGCTGATGGGCGTGATGCTCACCCGCTACCCGGAGCTGTTCGGCGCCATCGTGTGCCAGGTGCCGTTGCTGGACATGAAGCGCTACCACCTGCTGCTGGCAGGCGCCTCCTGGATCGCGGAGTACGGCGACCCGGACAAGCCCGAGGAGTGGGCGTTCATCAGCGAGTACTCGCCGTACCAGAACACCGACCCGGACAAGCAGTACCCGCCGATCCTGCTAGCCACCTCCACCCGCGACGACCGGGTCCACCCGGGGCATGCGCGAAAGATGGCCGCACTGCTGGAGTCCCAGGACCGCACCGTCTGGTACTACGAGAACATCGAGGGCGGACACGGCGGCGCGGCCGACAACAAACAATCGGCGTACCTGTCGGCGCTGGTGTACGAGTTCTTCACGCAGATGCTGATGGAGGGTCGCGGGCGCTAGATAGGTACTATGGTTGTCGTAGGTTCGAGCGGAAGGAGTGCATCGTGGCCGATGCCGATGGTCATCCCGATATCGAGGAGTTCGACCTGTCGACCGTGCTCGCCGCTCTCGCCGACGACAACCGGCGCAGCGTGATCGCCCAGCTCTACGCCGAGCCCGAGGGCGCCGAACAGTTCTGCAGCGTGTTCGGGATGCCCTGGGCGCCGTCCACCCGCACCCACCATTTCCGGGTGCTGCGCAAGGCCGGGCTCATCTGGCAGCGCGATGTGGGCAACGGCCGGATGACGAAGCTGCGGCGCGACGACATGGAAACCGCGTTTCCGGGGCTCCTTGCCGCCATCCTCGCAGCGGACCGTCATCCGGCCGCCCCGGCTACCAGCTGACCGGAAGCGATACCGGCCGGTGCACGAGAACTCCTGTCTCCCAGACGATCTCGTGTTCCGGTACAGCGAGCCGCAAGGTGGGGAACTCGGTGACGAGCCGCCGGATCACCTCGATGATCTCCATCCGGGCCAGCGCCGCGCCCATGCAGTGATGCATGCCGTACCCGAATTGCAGGTGCCGTTTTCCGTCGCGGCCGAGGTCGAGCACCGACGGGTCCGGGTACACGTCGGGGTCGCGGTTGGCCGAGTGTGCGTCGGCGTACACGATGTCGCCGGGGTGCAGCACGCCCTGTGACAGCGTGATCTCCCGGGTGGTGACCCGAGGGAAGGTGGAGATGCGCCCCAGCGGCAGCAGCCGCAGGAATTCCTCGATCGCCGTGGGGATGGTGTCGGGGTTGCGCACCAGGTGGTCCCACAATTCGGGCCGGGCCAGGGCCACGTAGGCGATCTTGGTGATGACGGACAGGATGTTCTGATCGCCGCCGACGATCGAGCCGAGCAGGATCGCCGCGTACTCGGCGTCGGTGACCGGGGGTGAGACCGAGTCGCGGGCGTCGAGCAGGTCGAGGATGAGGCCCGGTTCGAGGTCGCGGCGCCGGGCCACCAGGTCTTCGATGTAGTGGTAGAGGGTCCAGAAGTCGGCGAGCAGGGCGGGCACGTCGGTGTCGTGGGCCAGCTGCATCTGCCGCGAGAGGTGCCGGAAGTAGGCGATGTCGGTGGTCGGGATGCCGAGGTAGTCGACGTTCACGCCGATGGTCACCGGGTCCAGCAGTGTCTGCACGAGATCGGCTGTGGCACCTGCCTTCTGGGCCCGCAGATTCGCGACGGTCCCGTCGAGGACGCGCTGCACCGCGGGTGCGCGGCGGGCGATCGTCGCGGCGCTGTAGGCCGAGGCGACGAAGCCCTTGAGCCTGCCGTGCCCGGGGTGATCGAGGTTGAGCAGCATCTCCGTCGGCATGATCGTCGGCAGGAAGGTCGGTCCGTCCTCGACGTTGGTCTCCGCACGGGCGAAGCTGAGGTCGGTGAGCACCGCGTGCACGTCGCGGTAGCTGGTCACGTGGACGACCGTGTGGCCGCTGGGCAGCACGACCTGCGGTAACCCGCCGCGCGAGCGTTCGGCCACCGGCTCGATCATGGTGCGTGGGCTGATGTTCGCGATGCCGTCGAGATCGACCCGGACGGCGTCGATGGCGTGTGTCATGAGGTGACTCCTTCCGGGCGCGCCTGTCGGCGGACCACGATGATGGCGAGGGTGAGTGCGACGAGCAGGGCGATGAGCACGCCGACGGTGGTGGTGAACGCGGTGCGGTAGACGTCGGGGTGACCGAACTGGCCCGCGGCGGTGTCGTGCGCGGCGGCTCCACTGAGCTGCCTGCCGACCACCGCGGACAGCACGATCGCGTAGCCCGCGACGAACACGGCCTCGCTCCCGATGCGGAAGAAGTTCAGGACACCGGCCGCCGTACCACCGCGCTCAGGAGGAACGACCGACAGCGCGTGCCCGTCGACGAGTCCGATGGGCAGCCCGAAACCGAGGCCGAGCAGCACCATCGGCACGACGATCCACAGCACCGACCGGCCCTCGTCCAGCGCGAGCACGCCGATATTGCCGAGAATCAGCGCCGCGAGGCTGAGGTAGACGACCCGGCCGATGGTGAGGGCGGGGAACCGGGTGACCAGATGACCGATGGCTACCGGCGCGATGAACACGGGAATGGTCATCGCGAGCATCAGCAGCCCGGACGTGCCGGGCGAGAGGTCGGTGATGCCGCTCAGCGCCGAGGGCAGGTAGGTGAGCAGGGTGACGAAACCGATCGACCCGGCCACCGGAACCAGGCACATCGCCAGGAATTCGCGGTTGCGCAGGAGTCCGAGGTCCAGGACCGGGCCGTGTTCGGCGGTGCCGGGTTCGGCGGCGGGTAGCAGGCGCGTCCCGAGGCCCGCGGCCGCGAGGATCACCGCGTGCACCACGAACACTCCGCGCCAATCGACCACCGCGATGAGCAGGCCGGAGATGGTGGGCCCGAGGGCGAGGCCGAGCCCGTTGACCGTCCCGAAGATGGCGAAAGCCTTGGTGCGGCGCGCACCTTCGTAAGCACTGGACAGCAGTGCGGTGGAGCCGGTGAGGATGGCCGCCGCACCGACGCCGGCGATCACCCGGGCGAGGTCGAGCACGATCAGCGCGGGCGCCACGACGCTGCCGACACTGCCGACGACCACCAGCGCGGTGCCGATGCCGAAGGTACGGCGGTGCCCGATCCGGTCGCTGACCGCACCCCACAGCAGGGTGGTGAGCGCGAAGGCGATGTTGAACCCGTTGACAACCCATTGCAGCGCAGTGGGATTCGAGCCGAGATCACGGGAGATGAGCGGTAGCGCGATGGCGGTGCCCGCGATCGCCATCGGGGTGACGAACTGCGCGGCCAGGACCACGGGCAGCGTGGCGGAACTGGGTGGAGCTTGGGTTTCGGTTGCGGTCGACATGGATCTCCCTCGGTGGGCTCCGGTACGCGAATTAGGTACTACCCGATCGGTAGGTACGATGATATTAGTAGCTACGACAGTTCTCGTACAACCGGAAGTCGCGGATGCGGCTTACCCGCCCCAGGAGCAGCCGATGAGCACCGAACCGCACGCGATCGAGACCGATGTCCTGGTGGTCGGCGGCGGTCCGGTGGGCATGCTCGTCGCCGCGGAGCTGGCCTTGCAGCAGGTGAACGTGGTTGTCGTGGAGTCGCGCACCGAGCTCGACCTGCGCCCGCGCGCCGGGACCGTGCACGCCCGCACGCTGTCGCTGCTGGCCCGGCGCGGGTACATCCCGTCGGTCCCGCCCGATGCCATCGCCCGTAATCCGGTGGGTGTGCACCGCAGCCCCTTCCAGTTCGCAGCGCAACCGGTGCTCACGTTGAGTTCGCCGAGCGTGGAGCCCGCGCCCATTGCCGGGATCCCGCAGGCTCGGTTGGAGGCGGCGTTCGAGGACCGGGCGCGGTCGCTGGGTGCTCGAATCCTGCGGGGGCACAGGGTTAACCGATTGGATGTCGGAGAACATGAGGTCGCGGCTCAGGTCGATGCCGGGTTCTCGATTCGGGCGAAGTACGTGGTCGGTGCGGACGGTGCGCGCAGTCTTGTCGCACGCACCGGGAACTTCCCTGCCGAGGTGTACCCGGCGACGATGAATGCGATTGCTGGGCTGGCTGTTTCGGATGTACCCGGCCAGATCCCGCCGGGCTGGAATCCGACGCCGACCGGCTGGACCATGCACAACCCGAACCCCGGCGGCCAGGCGCGCATCATCGCGATGGACTTCAGCGGACCCCTCGAGCATCGCCCCGAACCGACCGAAGCCGAGTACCGGCAACGCCTCGCCTACGTACTCGGTGCCGAGCCCGCGCTGAGCCGGGTCAGCCACCTCACCCGGTTCAGCGACCACGGCCGCTACCGCACCAGCATGTGGGACGGGCGGCTGCTGCTGGCGGGCGACGCCGCCCATAGCCACTACCCGCTCGGCGGCCAAGGACTCAACTCCGGCATGCAGGACGCCTTCGCCCTCGGCTGGCGGCTCGCCCGCGTCCTCACCGTACGCGCGCGACCCACCGTCCTGGCCGACTACTCCCGCGAACGCGTCGCGCACGCCGCCGCGATCGTCGGCAACACCGTCCTGCAATCGCGGATGATGAACCCCGCGAACCCGCAGGTCCGCGACGCCGTGCTGGCGATGCTCGCGGTGCCCGCCGTCCACGACGGGATCGCCGGCCTCATCAGCGGGCAATTCCAGCCCGGCTTCCAGCACGACCTCGTCCTCACCGAAAACAACGGGAAGGTGAGCACTCTCGCGGAACTGCTGCACGGGGGCCGGTTCGTCGCGATCCGGCCCGACGAACACACCCCTGTCCCGAACGCACCCGACGACGCGCTGCTCGTCACCGCGAAAGTGACCCCGGATCAGCCCTGGACCTCGGCGGTGATCCGCCCCGACGGCTACCTCGCGAGCGCCCTGTGAGCGCAACGCCGAGTCGAAACCAGCCGGGACGAACGAGCTACCGCGCGATACCCATTCGAGCCGAACGGATTCCGCCCTGCGCGCGCCGCCGAACCGCTCCGCCGGTCCGACCTCGCCGCGTGCACCATCCCACCGGATCGACCACCAGGCTCGGTCGATCCGGCCCGCGCTGCTCCTGCGCAGGATCAGGGCGAGGGCCGTGGTGGTGATCCGGCGTTGTGGTGGACTCACCAGCCCTCGCGTAAGGCCTTGCGCACCTCGCCGACGGCTTGGTCGGCGTCGCGGTATTGCACAGCGATCCATCCGACTTCCTTTGCAGCCGCGCAGTTTTCGGCCAAGTCGTCGACGAGGACGCAGTCTTCCGGCGAGACACCGGCGGTCTCCGCGGCGAGGGCGAAGATCTCCGGGTCGGGTTTGCGGAAGCCGACCTTGCACGAATCGATCAGGGCGCTGAGGTGGTCGTCGAGGTCGATCATGGTGCGCCAGTACGGCTCCCATTCGACGACGTTGTTGCTCAGCACGCCGACGCGGACGCCGTCGCCCGCCAGCTCGATGGCGAAATCGCGGACGGCGTGGTTCACCTCGTGCCCGGCGAACCACTGCCTGCCGAAATCCGGTTCGCTGCGCGACAAGTCGAGCTCGGGTGCCTTGGCCCGGAGCACCGCGTGCAGCTTCGCCACCCAGGTGCGTTCGTCGAGCAGGGCCAGTTCGATCGGGGCCAGGGGTGCCAGCCCGTACTGGGCGCCCACCTCGGCGATCGCGTGTTTGAACAGGTCGACGGGGATGCCCGCCACCTGTTCGTAGCGCTGGAACAGCTCGTCGAGCGGTGGGGAGAGCACGCCGCCGAAATCGAACCAGACGAACGGCGCGCTCACTGGACCATCGTCCTGATGTCGGCGGGACGGAAACGCAGTTCCACGTCACCGGCGGCGATCACATCGGCGCCCTGGGTGAGGCTGACGCGGGCGCGGGCGCCGTCGGTGTCACCGGTGACGGTGGCGCGGGCGATCGTATCCCGTTCGAATTCCCCGAATTTGGTGAATTCGATGCCGAGCCGGTGCATCACCATGCGGCTGGTGTCCAGGCCGAGAACGGCGTTGGCGGCCGCCATCGCCACCTGCCGGGCCGCCTCGAACTGCAGCATGCCGGGCACGTGGTCGAGGGCGTGGTCGAACAGCGACGGATGATCGGTGTCGATGATGGTGAGCGCGGTCAGCTCCTCCCCGGTGAGCACCGGGTTGGCGAGGATGGCGTTGCGCGGGTTGTGCCTGCCCACCGAACCCGGGCGCATCCGGGCGACCGGCGGCTGGGGCGGAATACTCGGCTCGGCGGGCAGGCCGAGCGATTCACGCCCACGCACCCGGATCCGGTTCCACACCGCCGCGGGCATCCACTGGTAGACCATGATCTCCCTGGCCGCCTCGTGACCCTCGATCTCGGCGACCATTTCCAGGGTGAGCCCGATGACCTGGTCGTCGCGTCGTTTGTCGGCGATCACGCGCGCCTCGATGACGCAGTGCCCGGGGCACTGGCCGATGCGCAGGGTGTCGGCGTCGGCGATGGTGAAATCGGCGGACCCGAAGATGAACTTCTCCGAGCGCGCCACCCCGACGAAGGAATGCGCGTAATAGATGGCGACCTGACGGAACACTTCGATCAGCAGCAGCGGGTCATAGGTGGTGGCGGTGCCGCGATGATCGCTGAAGTAGGAATGGTTGCGCGGTAGTTGGGCGGCGAATATCGCGCCGTCCGGGGTGGGTTGGGCGTCGGTGAGGAATACCTCGGCGATGGATTCGCGGTGCACGAGTCCGCGCGGGATATTGCGGTCGAAGGTGAGGGTGGGGGTGGCGACGGTCATGATCGAGCCTTCCGGGAGGTGGATGCTGGTCAGCGGACGGCGATGTCGTAAGCCCAGCCGTTGACGCTGTTGCGAGGGGCATCGAACAGCGAGGTCGGGTTGTGCACGGTCGCGTCGGCGGCGACGCTGTTGCGGTCGGTGTAGAGGGGGATCGCGACGGCATTGTCGAGAAGGTGGGCGGTGATGCGGTTGAACAGTTGTTTGCGCTGTTCGCGATCGGTGGCTTTGGTCGCGTCGACGAGCCACCGGTCCACCTGCGGGTCGGCCAGTTTCGAGCCGCCGACGATGGAGCCGATGGTGATGCCGTCGATCTGGCCGTATTTCAGGTCGGGAGTGGTCGACCCGTAGGCGCGGTTGAACTGCAGCGACAGGTCGAGGCCGCCGACCTGACGGGGGAAGGCCTCGTAGTCGTTGCGGGCCAGCAGGTCGTAGATCTGGGCGTTGTCGACGAATTGCAGTTCCACCTGAATGCCGAGGTTCTGGCGCAATTCGGCCTGCCAGGCCTTCAGGAAATCGTCCTCGGGGTAGGTGGGGTTCGTGGCGACCAGCCGGACGGTCAACCGCTTGCCGGTGCTGTCGGTGCGGTAGCCCTCGGCATCGGTGCCGGTCCAACCTGCCTCTGCGAGGAGCGCTTTCGCGGCGTCGAGATCGGGGCCGCCCTTGTTCTCGAACTGGGGGTCGTAGTAGGCGCTGTCCGGGGAGATCAGGCTCCACGCGCGCTGCTGGGTGTCCTTGGTGAGGCTCTTGGTGACAGCGGCGATGTCGACACCCTTGGCGATGGCGCGGCGCACGCGCACATCGGTGGTGGCGCCGTGGGTGAGGTTGAGCATGATGACCCACGGCGAGGCCGCCGAACCGATCTGCTCGTACTGGAATCCGCCGACCCCGTCGAACAATCCGATATCGGTGGCCTTCACGGTGCCGATGGCGTTCACCTCACCACTGCGCAGCAATCCGGCCCGGGTGGCCGCCTCGGGGACGAACTTCACGACCAGTTCGTCGACGTAGGCGGCGCCCTGGTGTTTCGCGGTGGCGGGAGCCCAGTTGTAGGCGGGGTTCTTCCGGTACCGCAGTTCCTGGCCCTGCACCACCTTGTCGAGCACGAACGGGCCGGAACCGACGAAACCCGCACCGCTGGTCAGCGCCTGCTTGTCGGCCTGCAGGCTGCTCGGGGCGACGATGGCGCCGCTGAGCCCGCCGAGGGTGGACAGGAAATCGGCGCGCGGGGTGCTCAGGGTGATGCGCACCTTGTATGGGTCGAGCACGTCTACCGCGCTCACACTCGAGTACTGCAGCAGACCGAGCACCGTCCAGGACGGGTAGTCGGGGTTGCGCAAGGCGTCGATATTGGCCTTCACCGCCGCGGCGTCGAATTTCTCGCCGTTGTGGAAGGTGACGTCCTTGCGCAGGGCGAATTCGTAGACCAGGCCGTCCGGCGAGATGGTCCACTCCGTGGCCAGCCAGGGGTGGAACTGTTCGTCACGGTCCTCGGCGATCAAGCTGTCGAAGCTGTTGCGCAGCACCTGGGAGGCATCGAAGGCCGCGCCGTAGTGCGGGCTGAGGCCGCGCGACGGATAGGCGGGCAAGGCGATGGTGAAGGTGCCGCCTGCCTGCGGCGGAGTGGTCGGGCCACCACCGCCGCCGCCGGGTTCGGGGTCGGCGGCGCAGGCGCTCGCGGCCAGCGCGGTGGCCAGCAGCAGCGCGGTGAACAGTCGGGTGAGGCGATTACGCACGCGAGGAGCTTTCTGTGGGAGCCGGGACCGCCAGTCGCGGGACGGCATCGAGCAGGGCTTGGGTGTAGGGCGAGCGGGGGTGGTGGAAAACGTCGTCCGCCGTGCCTGATTCGACGACCACGCCGTGATTCAGGACGAGCACGCGGTGACAGATCTGCCGGATGACGGCCAGATCGTGCGAGATGAACACGATCGCCACGTCTTCGGTTGCGGCGAGTTCGGCGACGAGGTCGAGGATTTGGGCTTGCACCGAGATGTCGAGGGCCGACACCGGTTCGTCGCAGACGATCAGGCGCGGGCGGGCACCGAGCGCGCGGGCGATATTGACCCGCTGACGTTGCCCGCCGGACAGTTCGCGTGGGTGGCGGTCGATGGTGTCGGCGGGCAGGTGCACGGCGTCGAGCAGGCGCAGCACCTCGGCTCGACGTTCGGTGCGCGGCACACGCAGCGCGACACTCTCGGCGATGATCTCGCCGACCCGGTAGCGCGGGTCGAAGGAACCGACGGAGTCCTGCGCGACCAGCCCCAGCTCACCCGGCTTGCGGGTCTTGCGCGTCAACGACTCTGTGCCGAAGCGCATCTCGCCGCTGTCGGGCTCGATCAGGCCGGTGACGATCTTGGCCACGGTCGACTTACCCGAGCCGGATTCGCCGACCACCCCGAGCACTTCACCCGCACCGACTTCGAAGGAGATATCGGAGATCGCCGGAATTCCCCGGTACGACTTCGTGAGCCCCGCCGCGGTGAAGACCGGCACGGTGACCCGCGCGCGGGCACTGCCGTGCGGTACGGCCGCGAGCAGCGCGCGGGTGTACTCGTGCCGGGGTCGCTCGATGACCTCGCGGGTGGACCCCGCCTCGACGATCTCGCCTGCCCGCATCACCAGGACGCGATCCGCGATCGAGGCGACGACGGCCAGGTCGTGGCTGACCAGGATCATGGCCCGACCACCCGCGACCTGTTCGGCCAGCAGCTCGAGCACCTGCTTCTGGACCGTCACGTCGAGGGCGGTGGTCGGTTCGTCGGCGATGATCACGTCCGGGCCCGCCGCGAGCGCCGAGGCGATCAGGGCGCGCTGACGTTGTCCGCCGGAGAGCTGAAACGGGCGCTGCCGCTTGCGGACCTGCGGGTCGGCGATGCCGACGGAACGCAGCAGCCCGTCGATGCGGTCGCTGCGCTCGTCGCGTGGGACCGCGCTCAGCGACTCGCCGATCTCGTCGGCGATGGTGCGCAACGGGTCGAGCGCGACCAGGGCGTCCTGAAACACCAAACCCACCCGGGCACCGCGTATTCCACGCCACTGCCGTTCGGAGAGGTCGAGGGCCGAGGCGCCGAAGAGGTCGAGGCGGTCGGCGCTGACCCGGCCACCCGCGAGACCGACGAGACTGCGGGTGGTCACCGACTTTCCGGACCCGGATTCACCGACGATGGCCAGGATTTCGCCGCGGCGCAGCTCGAGATCGACGCCGCGCACCACCGCACGCCCATCGAATTCGACGCGCAGGTTCCGGACCTGGATCAGGGTGTCGGTCACAGCTGCGCCCTTCGCTCGAAACGGTGGCCGGCGTAGCGGCCGAGGACGGTCGTCGCCAGGACGACGACGGTGACGGCGGCACCGGGGAAGACGACCGACCACCAGGCGATCCGCAGATCACCGTGCGCTTCGGCCAGCATCGAACCCCACTCCGGGACAGGTGGTTCCGGTCCGAAGCCGAGGAAGCTCAGCGCGGCGGCGCCGAGGATGCTCGTGCCGAGCCCGAGGGTCACCACCACCGGCAGCGAGCGCAGCGCGTTGGGCAGGATGTGACGGACCACGATCCGCGCCCGTGATCGCGTGAGCAGCCCCGCCTGCGCCACGAACTCGCTGCCACGCACCGCCCGGGTCTCGGCCCGCATCACCCGCGCGAACCGAGGGGCGGCGGCGATACCGATCGCGAGGATGAGGTTCGCGGTGCCGGTACCGGTGAACGTGATGAGCACCAGGGCGAGCAGGATCTCCGGAAACGCCCCGAGCAGGTCGAACGCCCGCGACGCGACAGCATCGACGAGCCGATTACCGATCCCGGCGATCAATCCGAGCGTCACCCCGATCGCCACCGCCAACGCCGTCGCCGTCACCCCGATGAACAGTGACAGCCGAGCGCCGTGCACAACGCGGGTGAGCACGTCACGGCCGAGCTGGTCGGTGCCGAAGGGGTGTGCGAGAGAGGGTGATTCGTGGGCAGCGAGCAGGTCGGTGTGCAGTGGGTCGCTGCCCGACAGCAGGTCCGGTGCGAGTGCGGCGACGGCAGCCGAGGCGAGCACAGCCGACGAAACCGCGACGCTGAGCGGCCATTTCAAGGCGGGTGCGGTGTCGGTCATGGGGTCGGCTCCTGGAGGCGGGGGTCGATCCACAGGTAGGCGAGGTCTACGAGGACCGTGACGGTGAGGTAGATGGCGGCGGTGAGCAGGGCGACGCCGAGGACTACCGGCACATCCGAGTGGGTGACGGCGGCGATGGTCTCCCGGCCGATACCGGCCCGCCCGAAGACCTCCTCGATCACGACCGTCCCGGTGAGCAGCCCGCTCACTGCCCAGCCCGCCAGCGTGGCGGCGGGGATCAGCGAATGCCGCAGCCCGTGCCGCAGCCGCAACTGCGTGGCGGTGATCCCACGCGACCGGGCGGTGAGTGCGAACGGCTGTTCCAGCGCCCGCTCGATCCCCTCCCGCATCACCTGCGCGAGGACAGCGGCGATCGGCAAGGCCAGGGTGACGGCGGGAAGGATGAGTCGCTGGAATTCGTTGCCCGCAGTAACCGGAAGAACTTTCAGCGTGAACGCGAACACCCAGATCAGCACCAGACCGGTCCAGAACGGGGGCGCCGAGGCGACGACCACCTCCAGCGTGGCGGTCGCCCGGCTGAACACATCACGCCGACCCGCGGTGAGCACGGCGAGCAACGGCGCGAGCACCACCGCGATCAGGAGCGCGAACCCCGCCAGCTGCGCACTGGTCACCAACTGCTCGCCGAACAGGATGTCGGCCACGGGTTCACCGCGCACATACGAATAGCCGAGATCACCGTGCGACAACCGGCTCAGATGAAGGCCGTACTGCACGATCAGCGGACGATCCAGACCCCAGTCCCGCTCGATCCGCTCCCGCAGGGCCGGATCACTCGACTCGCCCATGATCGCGGTCACCGGATCACCCGGTGCGACGTGCACCGCCAGGAACGCCAAAGTGACTGCTGCCCACATCATTCCGGCGGCCGACAGGAACACCCCGACTATGCGCAGAGCCACAATCTTCGATCTCGCCGAGCCGCAGCTCCCACGCCTGATGAAACCCGCACGCCGTTGCGCGGCGGCCCCGTTGGTCGGTTCGGCATGCCGGCGATTCGACGTGGTATCCGGGGAACTCGACGCGACCGGCACCGATTCCGCTCCGGACTCGGTCGTGCCCGCTGCGTGTGGTGCCGCAACTACCGGTGCTGCCGTCGCATCCTCGGGGGCGCGAGGTGTCACCGTCGGCGAAACCATTGTTCCCAACAATGACTCGGTGTTCGATCGTGTCGTCATGAGGTCAGCACCCCGGTATCGGCAGGGTTGTGCACCGGGGCACCGACGAGGCTGCCCCATTCGGTCCAAGAGCCGTCGTAGACGCGGACGCGGTGGTCGCCGAGGAGGTAGGTGAAGACCAGCCAGCCGAGTGCGGCTCGGTGGGACAGCCGGCAGTAGGCGACGATGTCGTCGGCATCGGCGATGCCGAGTTCGGCTATGCGCGCCGCGATTTCGTCGGCCGGTCGGAGCAGGCCCGCAGGGTCGAGCAGGTCTTGTGCGGGCAGGTTCAACGCTCCGGGAATGTGTCCGTGCCGCTCGGCGCCGTGGTCGACCGGCTCCGACGACGGTGAAACACGGAGTCCCGCGAACTCTTCGGGAGAGCGCAGGTCCAGCAGCACGGTTGGCGAGTCGATCGCGGCGCGAACCTGCTCCCTGTCCACGACCACCTCGGCGAACCGCGGCGACGCCAGGGGAAGCGGTGTGCGCGAGACATCGGCCGTTCGAGAAGCGGTTCCCTCGCTCACAACGTCCAGTGCCCACCGCTGACCAGCGGCATCGGCACCCACTCGGTTGCGGCTACCAGCGCCGACAGACCGGGCGATGCCGATCACCGGCCCGTCGTGCGGCCACGCGGCGGTGCATCCATCGAGGTAGCGCAGGTCGCCTCCGATCCCGACCGCTGCGGCGACCCAGAGTGCGTAGGCCGCGAATTGCGGTGGGTCCCCGGCGAAGACGAGCGGGGCGTCGGCGTGGGCGCCAAGTGAGTGAAGACGGTCGGCCAGCTCGCGGGCGGTAGGGAACTCTCGACGGGACCGGTCCCAGAGGAGGTCCTTCCAGTAGACCGAGCGGGCACCCGGGATGGAGGCAGGCCCGCGAGCATTGGTCACCTCGATGACGACGGCGTCCGCACGGCGATCCCGTACCCACTGCGCGTCGACGATCCGGCTGGTCACGGCCGACCTCCCATCTCCCGGGTTCCGACGACCCGGCGGGAGAAACATAAGTCGGCCAAACACCCACGGGAACACAAAAAGTCAGGCGGACTCCAAATATGTGTTCCCACCCTCGGACTACATATTCTCGGCCGGTCGAACACACCGAATCGGCGAAAGGACCCCGATGCCCGGCGACCGTGCCGCCCACCTCGTCTCCGCGGTCGACCTGCGCGACGCCCCGCCCGCGCGGCTCGTGCTGCTCGACGTCCGCACGACCGGGGAGCGCGCGAACTACCAGCGCGAACACCTCCCCGGCGCGCAGTTCGCCGATGTCGACACCGATCTGTCCGGTACCCCGACCGCCGACTCCGGCGCCCGCCCCTTACCCGACGCGGAGGCCCTCACCGAAGCACTGCGCCGCTGGGGAATTCACGACGACAGCACGGTGGTGGTCTACGACGACGCCCGCTCGGTGGCCGCCGCCCGCGCCTGGTGGGTGTTGCGCTGGGCCGGCCTGACCGACGTCCGCATCCTCGACGGCGGATTACGCGCCTGGCAGGCGGCGGGCGGCGGACTCACCGCGGATCGGCTCGAGGTGCCGCGGCGCAGAGGTCGCAGCCAGCCCGACGCTCGCGTGGGCGATAGCGTCGACGAACCCGACGAGGCCGGGAGTCGTAGCACGTCCAGCGCATGCACCGTGTCCAGCACGTCTGGGACGTCTGACGCACCACGTCCATCCGGCACGCCCGTCACGTCAGGTCCTCCCTGCGCGGCCGTTGCCCGGCCGGGATCCCTGCCCGTGGTCGAAACCTTCACTGTCGCCGGCCTTCCCAGCCGCGGCACTCTCCTCGACGCGCGTCCCCGGACCCATTTTCACGGCGGGGGCGAGTATCCGGGCCATATCCCCGGCGCCCTCAGCGCCCCGGTCTTCGACGACTTCGACGACGACGGACTGCTTCTCGACGAGGCAACGCTGCGCGCCCGCTACCACCGCCTAGGTCTCGACGCCGGGACCCCGGCTGCCAGCTACTGCGGCAGCGCGATGGCGGCGGCTCTACAGGTGTTCGTGTTGGCGACGCTCGGCATCGAGATCGCTCTCTATCCCGGCTCCCTGTCGCAGTGGGTCGCCGATCCCGCCCGTCCGCTCGCAACGGAACCCTCTGTCGCCCTGACGAAATCCTAGGAACCCTCATGCCGAGACATGTCATTCTCAACGCGAATCTGATTCCCGGCGGCGCCATCGGCAGCCCCTGGCGACGCGCACCGGAACCGGCGGCCCATTTCGTCGAGATCGAGCACTACCTCGACGTGGCGCGCACCGCCGAGCGCGGCCTGCTCGACGCGGTGTTCCTCGCCGATTCCCCCGATATCCAGGCCAAGGACTGGACCGCGCCGAGCCGCCTGCTCGAACCGTTCGTCGCCCATGCCGTGCTGGCCGCGCACACCAGCCGGATCGGGGTGATCGTCACCGCGACCACCTCCTACAACGATCCCTACAACCTGGCGCGCTCGTTCGCCGCGCTCTCGTCGGTGTCGGGCGGGCGGGTCGGCTGGAACTTCGTGGTCACCGGCGGTGACAACGCCGCCCGCAACTACTCCCTCGACCAAGCGCTGCCGAAGGCCGAGAGGTATGCCAGGGCCGCCGAATTCCTCGAGGTCGTCACGGCGCTGTGGGATTCGGTCCCGGCGGACGCACTCGTCGGTGACAAGGCGACGGGACGCTACCTCGATCCCGAGGTGGTCCGTCCGATCGACCATGTGGGCAAGTTCTTCCGGGTGGCGGGCCCGCTGAAGTCGCCGCCGCTGACGCACGGCAAACCGGTGCTGATCCAGGCGGGCGCGTCGAGCCACGGCGTCGAGCTCGGCGCCAGGACCGCCGACGCGATCTACTCCGCGCATGTCGACCCCGTCTCCGCCGCCACGCGACGCACCGAACTGCGACAGCACGCCGCCGCGGCGGGCCGCGATCCGGACAGCGTGAAACTGCTGCCCGGCCTGATCATCGTGCTCGCCGAGACCGAAGCCGCGGCAAAGCAACGCGAACGCGACCTCATCGACCTGATCCCCGACGACGTGCAGCTGACCAACCTGGCCGACCGTCTCGGCATCTCCCCCGACGCCCTCGACCTGAACGGCCCGTTCCCGTGGGACAAGATCCCCGACGAGAACAGCGACGCCGGCTCACGCGGCCAGCGCGCGGTCCTGCTCGACAATGTGCGCGCAGCGGACGCCGATACGCGGGGCGCCGCACGGCTTCTCGCCTCCGGGAGCGTGCATGCCAAGGTCGTCGGCACGCCCGAGCAGGTGGCCGACTTCATCACCGACTGGTTCACCGAGGGCGCCGCCGACGGCTTCAATTTGATGCTCGACGAATTGCCCGGTGGGCTGGATGTTTTCGTCGACCATGTCGTCCCGCAATTGCAAGCACGTGGACTGTTCCGCACCGAGTACGAGACCACGACGCTGAGAGGGCACTACGGCCTGTGAATCGCGCCCTGTTCGTCCAATTGCGCAGCGGTCCACCGGTTGCCGAGGTGTACCGCCGCACCATCGAGATCACGGTGCACGCGGAACGCCTCGGTTTCGGCACCGTCTGGTTCGCCGCACGGCACTTCGAGGCCCATCACGCGGCGCTGCCCTCGGTGTTCCCGTTCGTGGCCGCCGCCGCTCAGCACACCGATCGCGTCCGGCTCGGAACCGGTGTGGTGACAGTGCCTTTCGAGCACCCGGTCCGTCTCGCCGAGGACGCGGCCGTCACCGACGCGCTCAGCGGCGGACGGCTCGAACTCGGCCTCGGCAAGGGGCTCGGTTTCGGGCATTCCGCCACCAGTTACGCGGGATTCGGTGTGTCCGATGCCGAACGGGAGACGATCTACACCCGGCGGGTCGCCGAACTCCACCGTATCCTCGACAGCGGACAGGTCGGCGACGACATCGCCCTCTACCCACCGCCCGGCACCCTCCGGTCCCGGATCTGGCAGTCCACCGGGAACATCGACACGGCCCGCCGGATAGCGGCGGCAGGCGACGGGCTGCTGCCGCACGGCAATTCACAAGCACGTGCGGGTGGCAGTGTCACCGAACTGGTCGACGCCTACCTCGATTCCTCCCGGGGAACGCCACGGATCGGAACGAATGTGGCGGTCCTCCCCGGCGACAGCGAGCGCGATTCCCTCGCGCTCCTCGAGGCAGACATCGCACTGAGCCCACGCTACTACCCGCAGCCCACGGACCTGCGAAAGTATCTGACGGACAACAGGATCCTCATCGGCTCGAACGAGCAGATCACCGCCCGGCTCACCGAGGACCCGGACCGACCCGTCGCCACTGACGTGCTCTACTACGTGCCGCTCGCCGTCCACCACCCCCGATACCTCGACTGCCTGACCCGGATCGCGGCCCTGTCGACGAACCAGGCGATCAGGACGGCCTGAGACCCGAGTAGTCCGCGAGCCCTCGGTGACGCGATCGAGCGCTGCATGACGGCGGATGCCCGGCCGTCTGCGGCCAGGTCAGTCGAGGAATTCGCGGTGGGTCGACGCAGCCGCGTCCGCCAGCAGGGCCGCGAGTTCGGCGAGCCGTCGCGGATCGTCGGGCAATTGGGGAACCGCCACCCGGATGGCAGCGCGTGCCGGCGCGACATGCGATCGTGTGGCCGACCCGACGACGACCCCGTGCCGTGCGCAGCGGAGCAGCGCACCTTGTTCGTCGGCGACCTCCACCCACACCACCAGGCTGTTCGTCCCGGCCTCGGCGGCCACCCCGCGTTCGGCCAGTGCCGCGATCAAACCGGCCCGCCGCGCGGCGTAGCGTTCGCGGGCCGTGTCGATGAGCGCGGCCGCGCCCGGATCGGTGATCAAATGCGCGAGGGCGTTCTGCAGGATGCGGCTGTTCGCGGCGATACCGTGCACCCTGGCCCGGATGGCACGGTCGACCAGTTCGGCACTGCCACCGATCACGCAGGTGCGGATATCCATGCCGAAGGCCTTGCAGTAGCTGCGCACTCGCACACAGCGCTCCGGGTACCAGCTCCCCAGGGAGGGCGCCTGCGCCGCGGCGAGCGGTCCCACCGCATCGTCCTCGACGATCCACGGCTCCACCTCCGCCGCCGCGAACACCTCGGCCAGTTCCCCGGCCCGTTGCTGCGAGAGCGAACCGCCGGTCGCGTACGCGCCCTCGGGCTGCAACACCACCACCGCCGGATTCCGGCGCAAGGCCTCGGCCAGCGAATCCGGCAGCGCCCCTTGCCCGTCGGCGGCGATCCCGACCACCCGATACCCGACCTCGGTGAGCGTATCCAGGAAACCTGGCATCACCGGTTCCTCCACCGCGACGAGCGCACCGTCCGGGGCCGCCGCGTCCACGGCGAGGAACAAACCCTCCGAGCCGCCACCCGCCGCGACGAACGCCTCGGCGGGGAAAGGCCAGCCGTCACATACCGCCGTGCGCAAACGGTGGGTGATGTAGTCGCGGCCGGGACGGTTCAGGTCGTGGGAGTGCAGCCCGGCGAGCATGGCGGGCGCCAGGTCGGGCTGTAGGGCGTAGTCGGGGCTGCCGGTGAGCAGGTCGCGCTCGGCGAGCGGGCGCCCCAGCGGGACTCCCCCGGCCGCGGCCACCACGGTGCCGCCCCGGCGATTGGTGGCGATGAGCCCCTCTTTGCGCAGCTCACCCCAGGCCGCGACGACCGTGCGGGTACTCAGACCGCAGTGCTGGGCCAGTTCCCGGATGGTCGGCAACCGGATCCCCTCGGCGAGGGAACCGTCGCGGATGAGCCGCGCCGTCACCGCCCGCACCGATTCGGATGTGTGCGAGGCGTCGGCCGCCAGCGCACGCACGAGCACCGCCGAACCCGGGTCGGTCACCGATTCTCCATTCGTCGCATATGGACCAGTATGACGAATATATGTATTCAGCGAACCGGTTTTGTTCCCGCACGATTCGATCGTCTGTGTCCGCGTCTCAGCGGTCGCGTAGCCACTTCTCGACGGCGTCGACGGTGGAGTCCGGGTTGGTGATCCAGCCGTTGTGGCCCAGCGGTTCCGGCTCGAACCAGCGGGTGATCTCGGCGGCGGGCATCTTGCTCAGCAGATGGTCGGCGGAGGTCTGCGGGGTCATCTCGTCGCCCTCGATGGTGATCGACAGCACCGGGAACTTCAGCCGCGCGACGCGTTCCTCGTAATCGATATCGGCGCCGACCGGAACGAAGCGGCCGGTCCGGGCCAGGCGGGCCCAGTCCGACATGAGCACCTTGGACTGGCGGCCGTATGCCCGTTTGCCCAGCATGTCACCCGGCCAGAAACCGGCGAGATTCGACGCGACCGCCACCGCGGCCGTGCCGACGAGCATCCCCGGGCCGAGCACGCCGCGGTAGCCGCGGTAATACGGTGTGCCGGAGGCGATCAGGATCAGTCCGCCGAGCCTGCCGCGCACCCGGGCCGCGTACAGCACCGACAGCTGGCCGCCCATGCTGTGCCCGAGCAGGTACGGGGTGCTGCTGGGAAAACGGTGACGCACCACCTGCAGCATCGCCGGAAAATCCACGGCGACCAATTCGTGGTAACCGTAGGTACTTTCGGCACCGGGACGGTGAGTACTACCGCCCTGACCACGCAATTCGCCGATGGCCACATCGAATCCGCGCCCGGCCAGCTGGTGGGCGAAGTATTCGTAGAACTCACCGGGCACGGCGAGACCGGGCACGATCACGATCACCGGACGCGGGGCGTCGGGGGTTACCGGATGACGGTGCGGCCCGCGCGCCGGAATCAGCCGCACGGGCAGGGTGGTGCCGTCGGGCACCTGGATCGGGACGGTCTCGACCCGCGCCATCAAGCCCCGACCGCGCCGAGAATCACCCGGCTCAGCACCTGGATCACATCGTCGAGCGGCGGACGCGGATCGGCACCGCTCCAACCGTCGACCACATAGTTCACCGCGCCGATGATGGCCAGCACCCGCAACTCGTAATCGCCCGAAGGTATTTCGCCGTGCATGGCCGCGTCCTCGGCGGCGCCTGCCAGCAGCGAACCCCACACGCGGCGTAGCTCGAGGCGGAACTTCTCGACCTTGGGCCCGGCGCCGACCACCTCGACCAGCGCCACCCGCGCCTTGCGCGGATCGGTGCCGATGGTCTCGACGTAAGCGCGTACGGCCGCGTCGATCTGGTCGATCGCGCTGGCGTCGCTCTTCGCCGCGAGGGCGGTAGCCACCGCCTCGCGGGATTCGCGGTCGATCTGCTCGTACAGCTCGAGTAGCAGCGATTCGCGGCCGGTGAACTCCTCGTAGAACTGCCGCGACGACAGTCCGGCGTCCTTACAGATGGCACCGACCGAGCTGTTGGCGTACCCGTCGCGCGCGAAGACCGTCAGGCCTGACTCCAGAAAACGCGCACGCCGCTGGCGTTGCCGGTCCTCTACGGGCTGCCCGGCATACATTCGTCCCGTATTCGCATCCTGTGACATTGTCGCTGACAATACCGAAGGGCCCGATCCCCTCGTCATGGATCGGGCCCAACGACAGCCCTCCCGGCTTACCGCGCGTTAGCCGGAAGTTTGCTTCAGATGCGCTCAGTTACCGGAGGTCTGGGCCGAACCGGTGCTCATCGAGCTGGTGAGCAGACTCATCAGCAGGGCGAGGATGCCGCCGTCGCCGCTGCTGCCGGAGTTGGACTCGGTGATGTTGTAAAGCATGGTGCACTCCAAGTTGACACTCTGTGACCTTCTGTCACTGGCGATTTGCCGTCTCGGACGATACCGAAGGAGAATGTGAATAGGAGGTGTTTTAAAGGAATTTCCCCCACTTTTCTGTGAGAACCCACAAGCCCCCGAAAACCAGGGCGGCGGAAAATCCGACTGTGGGCGGAGGGCTCTGGCGGGGTGGCGACCCTATGCTCGGTGTGACCGTACGTCACGCACACCCCGGAGGCACCGTTGCCGAACAATCTCGAAGCAAGTATCGACATCGCCGCATCGCCGGAGAAGGTCTGGTCGATTCTCGCGGACCTGAACCGGATGTCGGAGTTCAGCCCGACCACGGTCAAGATGCTGGCGATCGGCGGGGTTCGCGAAGGGGCGCGCACCATCAACTTCAACCGCGACGGCTGGAAGGTCTGGCCGACCAGTTCGCGCATCGTGCGGTTCGTCCCCAACACCGCGCTGGCGTTCCGGATGAACGAGAACCACACCGTGTGGAGCTACGAGCTCGCGCCGACCGCCGCGGGCACCCGCCTCGTGGAGCGACGCACCCTCGACCCCAAGGGAATTCCCGGCTGGATGGGCCCGGTGATCAAGCTCGCCGGCGGCGAGGAGAAGTTCGAGGCCGATCTCGTCTCGGGTATGCACGAGACGTTGCGCAAGATCAAGGCCGCGGCCGAACGCTGACCCGCTCGCCCCAGAGAGCCCGCCGGACCCCTCCGGCGGGCTCTCCGCGTTTGCTACGAAAGATCCTGGCGGGCTTCCTCGAAAGCCTGTGCCGTGCGGGTCAGCAACGCGGTCAGCGTGGCGAACTCCTCGGCGGTGAAGTGGGCGGCCGCGGCGCGTTCCACCGCGATCGCGCGTGCGTCGGCCGCCTGGGTGACTTCCCGGCCCGCCTCGGTCAGCCGCGTCTCGAGGACATTCCTGTGCCACTCGTGCGGTGAGCGTTCGACCAGGCCACGGTCCACCAGATTGGTCAGGACGGTGTTCATCGTCGGCGGCGTCACCCCCGCCAGCCGGGCAAGGGCGGCAGCCGAGATGCCTGGGTTCTCGGCGAGGTACATCAGTGCGCTGAACTGTGGAACCGTCAGCCCGACCGGTTTGAGCGCGGCTGTTTTCGCCGCGATCATGGCTTGCTCGGCACGCTTGAGAAACGTGCCCAGCCTCTCGGTCGAGGGCATGGACGTCATGGCTGCATGGTATCCGCCCATTTCGAAGTATCACCCTTGACGAACATTAGAACTCTAATCTACATTTCTGCTCGTTCTATGAGGTGTTGCGTTACATGAACGAGAGGCTAAATCATGATCAGGACCCTCGCGATGGCCGTCGCCTGCCTCGCCCTCACCGCCTGCGGCACCGACGACCCGGCCCCGTCACCGGTCCTGAGCACCGCATATGGACTGCCCGGCGCGGCCGTCTACCCCGAGGGCATCGCGCTCGATCCACGCACCGGAACCAGCTACGTCGGCTCCTACGCCGACGGCACCGTCTTCCGCGCGGGAGCGGACGCGGCGACGGCCGAGGTGTTCCTCCCGGCAGGCGCCGACGGCCGCAAGACAACCAACGGACTACGGGTGGACCGCGACGGCAGACTGTGGGTGATCGACTCGACCGCGGGAGTCATGGTGTACGACACCGGTTCTCGTGCCCTGCTCGCCCGGTTCGACGTCCCGGACGACCGCCCGCGCTTCGTCAACGACCTCGCCTTCGGCGCCGACGGCAGCGCCTACCTCACCGACAGCATCCGCAATGTCGTCTACCGCGCCACCCTCGCGAACGCCGCGGCAGGCCGGGGCGAGCTGACCGTCGCCGCCGACCTCGCACCGGTCCTCGGGCCACGCGATCCGAAGACCTTCGAGCTCAACGGAATCGTCGCCGAGGAGGCAGGCGCCTACCTGCTCGTCGTCGCGATGTCGGCGGGCGAGCTGTACCGGATCGACCTCACCGGCGCCGACCCGATTCGCAAGGTGGCATTGACCGGCGGCACCGTGCGCAACGGCGACGGCCTGGAACTGCGCGGCGACACACTGTGGGTGGTGCACAACACCGACAACACCATCAGTCGCTGGACCGTCACCGACCACGGCGGCGCGGCCACGCGGGAACGCGAATTCCACGATCCGGCACTGAGCATCCCCACCACGATGGTGCACTCCGGGGACCGGGCGCTGATCGTGTCGTCGCAATTCGACAAGGGCGGACCGATGGGCAACGACGAGAAGCCGGGGCCGTTCGTGGTTTCAGCGATCGACGGGTTCTGACCGCACGAATTCCTCCAGCACAGTGACGAATTCGTCCGGTTGTTCGACCTGCGGGGAATGCCCGGCGTGCTCGACCAGATGCGTGCGCGCCCCGGCGGCGGCGAATCGGGCGAGGGTGGCGGTGGCGTCGTAGAGGTGGTCGTGGCGGCCGTGCACGGCGAGCACCGGTACGTCCAGCGCCGCCACCCTGGCATCGAGCGGCCGGGCGGCGAAGTCGTCGGCGCGGGCGCCGACGGCATAGGCCAGGCCCGTCGGCGCCGCCGACCGGAAGTCGCGCACGACCGCCTCCGCGAGACCGGGCACCGACGCGTAGCGGAACCGCGGTGCGAACAAGGTCCGATTGCCTTGGCGGATCACGAAACCCGGCGTCCACCGCTGCGCGAGCCGAGCCGACCACGGACGGACCACCCACCGGGCGAACCCCGGGATCCGCGCGGCCGTGTAGTCCGGGCTCTGCCCGACCACCACCGCCCGTGTCACACGGGGCAGCGTTGCCAGCTCGAGGGCGATCTCCGCGCCGAACGAATGGCCGATCACCGTCACGTCGGACAGGTCGAGCTCTGCGAGCAGGGCCGCGATGGGCGCCGATCTGGCCGGGGCGGCGAAGTCCTCCGGAGCGTCGCGAAGGTCCACCCGGATCACCCGGAAACGGGGAGTCAGCCGCTCGGCGGCCGCGCCGAACCAGTCGACCGAACCCGGGATCCCGTGCACGCACACGATCGCCGGGCCCGCGCCTTCGTCGAGAAACTCCACCACTCGAGCCTAGCGCGGCCATTCGATAGCGTATGGCTGTGAAGTCACCCTCCGCTCGCAGGCTCAGTGCCGACGACTGGGTCGCCGCCGCGATCGTCGCCCTCGGTGAGAACGGTCTGGTCGGTGTGGCCGTCGAGCCGCTCGCCAAACGTCTCGGCGCCACCAAGGGCAGCTTCTACTGGCATTTCAAGGACCGCCCGGCCCTCGTCGACGCCGTCCTCGCGCATTGGGAACGCGAGGGCACCGACGCGGTGATCGCCGCGCTGGAGAAACTCACCGACCCCGCGCAGCGGCTGCGGGTGCTGTTCACCGATGTCATCGACTACGCCACCGAGGGCCGTGAGGAACTGGCGTTGCTGGCCGCCATCGACCAGCCCGCGGTCGCCGCGGCCATGCGACGGGTCGCGGCGCGGCGGATCGAGTACGTGGCCGCGCAGTTGCGTCTGCTCGGAGTGGCCGCTGAGCAGGCGGATACGCGGGCGGCGGTGGCCGTCGGTATCTATCACGGGATCAATCAGCTGGCGCGGGTGTCGCCCGAAAGCCTGCCCGCCACCGGCGAATTGGTCGATTCGATTCTCGAACGGCTGGTGTAGTCAGTCGAGGCCGAGCTTGACGAAGGTCCAGTAGAGCAGCCGGGCGCGCAGCGGCCATCGGTACGGTGCGGGCGGGGCGCCGACCGCGGTTTCGGCGTTGTCGAGCAGTTCCTCCAGCAAGGCGTCGTGCAACGGTCGGATCGCGAGATGCCAACCGAGCAAACCCGATACGCCTCGGGTTTCGGCCGAGATCACATGGCGCAGAGCGCTCGACGTGCCTTTGCCGATCACCTCGAAGGTGTGGATGCCTTCGAGCAGGAAACCGGGCGTGAAGGTGAACTCGACGAATTCACCTGGGCGGTAGGCGGTGCAGGTGTAGAGAGTGGAGCCGTGGCCGCCTGTCGCGCCTTCGGCCAGTGGGCCGTCCAGCTCCAGCGGCGGCCATTTCTCGCTGGGCCACAACGGGTTTCCCGCAATCGCCACTTTGTCGAGCAGTTCGCCGACCTGTGCGGCCGGTGCCTGAATTGTTCGCTCGTGAATGTTGCGGATCATTCATCCAACCTCTCAGCGGTGCCCCTGCTCAAACCATACGCATGCGTATGGAGTGTGTCCAGGCCGGTCGTGGCCGGATTCCGAGCGACCTACAGGTGGCGTTATCTGCGCCGGTCGAATACGCTTCGCCGCGGATGAAACGCCTCATGGAGGGACAAGTGATCACTCCGAACAGGCCGGAGACCGCAGCCGAGGCTCGCCACCCCGTGCCGCTGACCCAGCTGATACACCTCATGGCGGAGTACCAGCAGCTCGGTGCGCACCGCGACACCTTCCTGGCCACTCCGGCCGACGACACCTTCGTGCGCGGGTGTGGCATCGTCGCGGGCTGCATCGCGTTCATCGGGGTGATCTGCCTGATCGTCGGCGCGTGGCCCGGTGCCGTCGCGTTGCTCATGATCGCGGCGGTCCCGGTGATGCTCGCCTTCCGGCGCGGAATCATCAACCGGCAGAACCGCGCCGCCCGCATCGACCTGTTCGAATACGGGGTCACGGTGTACCACTCGGGTCAGCGCGTCGCCGGATTCCGGTGGGACACCACCGAGGTGCGGCAGGAGGAAATCCCCTTCCACGACACGGTTCCCGTCGTCTACCGCCTCGAACTCACCGGTCCCGCGGGCCGCGCCGAAATCGACGAGGAGGGATTCGCCCGCGCCCGCGAATGGGCACGCGCCATCCAATCCGCCGTCACCGCAACCCAACTCCCCCTCGCCGTCACCGCCATCGACAACGGCGAAACCGTCGAATTCGGCGACCTCGGCCTCTCCCTCGACGCCCTCACCTACAAGGGCGAACCCTTCCCCTGGACCAACATCCAACTCATCGACGCCCGCAGCGGCCACATCCGCCTCAAAGTCGCAGGCATGTGGATGTCCCTGGCCCCCGTCAACACCATCCCCAACTTCTACATCTTCAACGAACTAGCCGAACGCCTCCGCCTGACGCCCGTCGGCTAGATCGGACTGCCCGCAGGCACGATCGGCGTTTGCCTTCGCCTGCTCATCGGTTGCGCCTGACTACTCGCCGGATGCCGATCTTGATCCAGTCCATCACGTTGTCGAAGTAAAACGTGTCCGAATAGCCGCCGCCGTACTTCAGGGTGGGAACACGCATCGGCAGGCCCCATGTCATAGCTCGAGAAATCCCTGTCGGACAGACCGAAGGCCGGTCCACTCGAGAGTGGACCGGCCTTCGTGGACTTGTAGAACTGCTGATCAGGGGATCAGAAGTCCATGCCGCCCATGCCGCCGGTGGGGTCGGCCGCGGGGGCCGCCTTTTCCGGCTTGTCGGCGACGACGGCCTCGGTGGTGAGGAACAGGGCCGCGATGGAGGCCGCGTTCTGCAGGGCCGAACGGGTGACCTTGACCGGGTCGGCGACGCCGGCGGCCAGCAGGTCCTCGTACTCGCCGGAGTCGGCGTTCAGGCCGGAACCCGCGGGCAGGTTCGAGACCTTCTCGGCGACCACGCCGGGCTCGAGGCCGGCGTTGAAGGCGATCTGCTTCAGCGGGGCCGACAGCGCGACGCGCACGATGTTGGCACCGGTGGCTTCGTCACCGGTCAGCTTCAGGTCGTCCAGTGCGGGCGCCGACTGCAGCAGGGCCACGCCACCACCGGCGACGATGCCCTCTTCGACGGCGGCCTTGGCGTTGCGCACGGCATCTTCGATGCGGTGCTTGCGCTCCTTGAGCTCGACCTCGGTGGCGGCACCGGCCTTGATCACCGCGACGCCGCCGGCCAGCTTGGCCAGACGTTCCTGCAGCTTCTCACGGTCGTAGTCCGAGTCCGAGTTCTCGATCTCGGTGCGGATCTGCGCCACGCGGCCCTTGATGGCCTCCGCGTCGCCCGCGCCCTCGACGATGGTGGTCTCGTCCTTGGTGACGACGACCTTGCGCGCCTGGCCGAGCAGCTCGAGACCGGCGGTCTCCAGCGACAGGCCGACCTCTTCGCTGATGACCTCGCCACCGGTGAGGATGGCGATGTCGGCCAGCTGGGCCTTGCGACGGTCACCGAAGCCCGGGGCCTTGACGGCGACGGACTTGAAGGTGCCACGGATCTTGTTCACGACCAGGGTCGACAGGGCTTCGCCCTCGACGTCCTCGGCGATGATCAGCAGCGGCTTGCCGGCCTGGATGACCTTCTCCAGCAGCGGCAGCAGGTCCTTGACGGTCGAGATCTTCGACGACACGAGCAGGATGTACGGGTCCTCGAGGACCGCTTCCTGACGCTCGGGGTCGGTGACGAAGTAACCGGAGATGTAGCCCTTGTCGAAGCGCATACCCTCGGTGAGCTCCAGCTGGAGCCCGAAGGTGTTGCTCTCCTCGACGGTGATGACACCTTCCTTGCCGACCTTGTCCATCGCCTCGGCGATGAGCTGGCCGATGGCCGGGTCACCAGCGGAGATACCCGCGGTGGCGGCGATCTGCTCCTTGGTGTCGATCTCCTTGGCGGAGTCGAGCAGACGAGCGGTGACGGCCTCGACGGCCTTCTCGATGCCGCGCTTCAGGCCCAGCGGGTTCGCGCCGGCCGCGACGTTGCGCAGACCTTCACGCACGAGCGCCTGGGCGAGCACGGTAGCGGTGGTCGTACCGTCGCCGGCGACGTCGTCCGTCTTCTTGGCGACTTCCTTGACCAGCTCGGCGCCGATCTTCTCGTACGGGTCCTCGAGGTCGATCTCCTTGGCGATGGAAACACCATCGTTGGTGATCGTGGGGGCGCCCCACTTCTTCTCGAGCACGACGTTGCGACCCTTCGGGCCCAGCGTCACCTTGACAGCGTCGGCGAGGGCGTTCAGACCCCGCTCGAGACCGCGACGGGCCTCTTCGTCGTACGCAATTGTCTTGGCCATTGCGTTGAGATCCTCCACATGTCTATGGCTGACACACGAGACGACCACAGGTTGGATCGTCCCCAAGTACGCTGGCCAGGTGCGGTGCCCGCGACGGACGACCGAGGGTGTCGATGGAACCCGATCTCACCGTCCCGACCTGGCACTCAACAGACGTGAGTGCCAAGGCCATTTTTAGCACTCGAGTCACGAGAGTGCAAGGTCGCCTCCGGCACGAACCGCCGCGCCGGAGGCGACGGGATCAGGATTCTTCCTGCGCGGCGAGGAACTGGCTCAGCAGTTCGACGAGTTCGGCTTCTACAACAGCCTTGTCCAGGCCGAGGTCACTGAGCACACCCGAGCCGTTCTCGTGCTCGAGCAGCGCGAGCAGGATGTGCTCGGTGCCGATGTAGTTGTGGCCGAGGCGAAGTGCCTCGCGAAACGTCAGTTCCAGCACCTTCTTGGTTTCCCCGTCGAACGGGATGAGCGCGGGCACCTCGTCGGCGGCACCGGGTAGCCCCGCGGTGGCCGCCGCGCGAACAGCGTCGAGTTCGACACCCCTGGCCTCGATTTCCTTGGCCGCGAGACCTTCTCGCTGACCGATCAGGGCCAGGATCAGATGGCCGAGGGTGATCTGGTCGTTGTTCGCCGCCCGCGCCGACTCCTGCGCGTCGACGACGACCTGCCGCGCCCGCGGGGTGAACTTGGCGAACCCGGCCTGCGGGTCCATCGCGGCGGCGTCGCCGGGCTGCTTGGGGACGAAGCGCTTCTGCGCGGCCTGCTTGCTGACGCCCATGCTGGCGCCGATCTCGGTCCAGGAGGCGCCGGAGCGGCGAGCCTGGTCCACGAAGTGGCCGATGAGGTGGTCGGCGACCTCGCCCATGTGGTTACCGACGACGACGGCGTCGGTGAGCTGTTCGAGGACGTTGTCGGGACGGGCCTTCTTGATGCCGTCGATCAGATCGTCGAGGCGGATGTTCGGTGTGCTCATGCGTCAACTCTAAGTTGACGATCACCTACGCGTCAACCACTAGTTGACGGTCAAATCGGTGGCAGAGTGTGGGCATGGGGAGAATCCTGGGGCGGGGCCTGCGCTGCGCGGGCGTGCTGGTGACGATGGTTTGCCTGGTCGCGGCGGGTCGTTTCCTGTTTTCGCAACCGGGCATCGGGGAGATACCCGGTGCCACGGAACGGCAGCTGGCGTTTCTGCGTTCGGCATTGGACGACGGCTCCGATTCCGAAGCGCAGCAACTGTTTCCGGAAGGGCATCTGTTCTCGAACGTGCTCTACGGACTCAGCTGGGTGCAGGCGGCGCATGCCGATTCCGATCTCCGTGACGAGGCGGTGCGCGAATCACGGTGGGCCCTGGCACGAATGGAGACCGAGGAGGGGCGGGCGGTATTCGATCCGCAATTGCAACCCGCGTACGGGATCTTCTGGGCGGGGTGGACGAATTGGTTGCGCGGGGCGATCCTGACTCTCGGCCGCTCTGATCCGGTTGCAGTACAACGCTTTTCCGCGCAAGCCGAGGAGATCGCGCAGGTATTCGCGGCGTCGGAGACACCGTTTCTGCAGGCGTATCGCGGGCAGGCGTGGCCGGTGGACTCGACCGTCGCCATCGCCTCGTTGCGGTTGCACGACAAGCTTTTCGGTGCGCGGTATTCGGCGGTGATCGAACGCTGGGTGAACCAAGCCGAGGCGCGGCTCGATCCGTCCACAGGGCTGCTCCCCCACCAGGTTTCCCCTTCGGACGGCACGCTGGTCGAAGGTTCGAGGGCGACCTCGCAAACGGTGATCCATCGATTCCTGCCCGAGATCGACCCGGCATTCGCCCAGGCGCAATACGCGCTGTATCGCGACCGATTCGTGACTTACCCAGGCAGTTTCGGTCCCGCACTTCGCGAGTACCCGAAAGGGGCGGAGGGCAGCGGCGACGTGGATTCGGGGCCGCTGATCGCGGGGGTGAGCCTATCGGCCACGGTGGTCGCCCAGGGTGCCGCCCGCGTCAACGGTGACGGCACCCTGGCCCGCGCCTTGGCCGCCGAAGGCGAACTGCTCGGCCTGCCGATCGACCTGCCCGGCTCGAAACGCTATGCGCTCGGCCTTGTTCCGATCGGCGATGCCTTCGTCGCGTGGTCGTCGACAGCCCGGCTCCTGACCGCCGAACCACCGTCTGCCACCTACGAATTGCGCTGGTGGTGGCGCCTCCCGTGGCTCACGGTGCTCACCCTGATCGCCCTCGCCCCGTGGGCCGGGCAGCTCACCGCGGCAGTAAGACGCGCCGCGCGCCGAAGCGCCCGACCCAAGGAGACCTGAGCGGCGGGAGCTGTCAGCGCAGGCCGACTGTCATCCCGGCGCCGCGCACGATCAGTTCCTTCACCAGTGCACCGGTGCGTCCGCGAATCACGCGGGCTCCCGGGGTGTCGTCGGCGTTGAGCACCTGGATGACGGCATCGCGGCGGCCGAGGCTCAGGCACTGGAGGTGGTAGCTGAAGGTCATCGGCTCCGGCTCGACCCCCTCGGCTCGGGCGACGATCGCGCGGGCAACATATCCACCGGTAGGAATCGCGGTGGCACAGGCCATTCGGAGCGGGCGGTCGCCCGGACCCGCCATCAGCGCCGCGTCACCGGCGGCGTAGATGTTCGGGTGGGAGATCGAGCGCAAGGTCGCGTCGGTGCGGATGCGGCCGTGTTCGTCGACCGCGAGGCCCGCGCGGCGAGCGAGGTCGGGAACGGTGAAACCCGCTGTCCACACAACAGATTCGGCCTCGACGACGGTCCCGTCGGCCAGTCGCACACCCGTCGGCAGCACCTCGACGACCTTCGCCGACGACCGGATCTCCACCCCGAGCCTGGTGAGCGTGGCACGAATGCTCTCGACGGCCCGCGCCGACAGCCAGGCGCCCGGCTCATCGGCGCCGAGCAGCGTCACCGCCGAATACCGTTGCGATTCGGCGAGTTCCGCTGCCAGCTCGATGCCCGTCGACCCGGAGCCGACCACAATGACCCGCCCCTCGGGCAGGGCACGCACATCCTCGGGCGTCGCGACAGACCGCGCGTATTCGGCCACGCCCGGCGCGCCCGACCGATCGGCCGCGCTACCGAGCGCGTAGACCAACGTGTCGTATGCGAGTGACCATTCACCGATGTTCGAGGGCCGATGACCAGCGCCTTCCGGTGAGCCGGCAAGCTCCTCGAGGTGAACCTGCTTGGTCACCGGGTCGAGACCCGAGATCCTCGCCTGAACGAACTCTGCCCCTTTGCGCTCCAACAACTTCCGCAGCTCCCAGCGCTTGATTCGCTGCCCCGCCGCCTCCTGGTGCAACCGCACGCGCTCGACGAACTCGGCGCGGGAATCGACCACGGTGATCGTCGTGTCACGCGATGTGCGGGCCAGACGGCGGGCCGCCGCGAGACCCGCGTACCCCGCGCCGAGAACGACGATCCGATGCTGACCGGTCATGGTGTGGCTCCTCTCGATGTGCCGACACCCTCCAGACCGGACAGCCCCCGCTTTTCTGACAGGTCGTGCCGGTGATCCGGCTCACACCGCGAATCGGTCCAGTTTGTCCGGGTTCACCACGATGAGCACCTCATCGACCAGGCCCGCGTCGTCGACCTCGAAGAACATGACCGAACTGGCCTGCACGCCGTCGGCCCGCACGATCAACGCCAGCTCGCCGTTCACCTCGTCGAAGGCGAAAGTCGTTGCCGGGGTGAGGAACTTGGTGAGTCCGACGAGGTAGCGCGACACCTGGTCGGCGCCGGTGACCGGGCGGCGGGCGGCGGTCACCTTGCCGCCGCCGTCGGCCATGCTCACCACGTCGGCGGCGAGCATGGCGCGCAGACCGGCGACATCACCGGTGGCGGCGGCGGACATGAATCGCTCGAACAGGGCACGTACCTGCTCGTTCGGCGCCGGGTAGCGCCGCTTCCCGCCGCGCACCCGGGTGGTGGCCCGGTGCAGGATCTGCTGCGAGTTGGCCTCGGTGAGGTCGAGCATCGCCGCGATCTCGGCGTGCGGGTAGCCGAACGCCTCGCGCAGCACGAACACCGCACGCTCCACCGGGTTGAGCCGTTCCATCGCGGTGAGCAGCGCCAGCGATACCGATTCGCGTTCCTCGACGGTTTCCAGCGGACCGAATTCCCCGGAGGGCACCGGCTCGGGCAACCACGGGCCGACGTAGGTTTCGCGCCGGGCACGCGCTGACGCCAGCTCGGTGCGGCACAGGTTCACGGTGACCGTCGTCAGCCAGGCTTCGGCATTCTTGATCGCGGCCTGGTCGGCGGCTGCCCAGCGCAGGTAGGTCTCCTGAACCACGTCCTCGGCCTCACTCGCGGCACCGAACATGCGGTAGGCAAGCGCGAACAGCCTGGACCTGTGCCGCGAGAACTCCGTGATCCCGTCCGATTCCACCCGCGCTCCCTTGCCGTAGTGGCGCTACGGTACCGCCCACCCAGCCCGGCGATCAGCAGGATGTGGGCGGCGTCTCGCCGGGGAGCTAGTCCTCGCGCGGACGACGTAACCGCAACCGCGCCGACCCGCGAATCGCCGGACGACGGATCTGCGGCATCCGCCGCTGCGCCCGCCGCTGGGCTCGCCGCTCGGCGGGTTTGTGCTGCCAGGTCTCCGGTCGCGCCGCCACCCAGCGCGCCGAGCGCCAGGCGAAGGGGATGTGACCGAGGTACAGCGCGACGAGGATCAGCAGCAGCACGATCGGGTAGGTCACCAGCAGCGCGGCCGCGACCGCGACGAGCACCAGCAGACCGGCAGCGGCCTGCGGTGCCACCGACACCGACTTCATGGCGAGCGTCGGGATGGTGCTCACGCACAGCAGCGCGGCGAAGGTGGTCCACACGGCGACGAAGGTGAAGCTGTCCCACCAGCCGTCGCCGAACTGCACCTTCAGCGCGATCGGGACCAGCGCGATCAGGGCGCCCGCGGGCGCGGGCACACCGGTGAAGTACTCACGCGCCCAGTTCGGGCGGGAATCGTCGTCGAGCAAGGTGTTGAACCTGGCCAGGCGGAGCACCAGGCTCACCGCGTACATCAGGGCGATGATCCAGCCCGCGCTGTACCCGTCGAGCAGCGTGACGTAGAGGACGAGCGCGGGTGCGACGCCGAAGGAGATGGCGTCGGAGAGCGAGTCGAGTTCGGCGCCCATCTTGGAGGTGGCGTCGAGCATGCGCGCCAAGCGGCCGTCGAGGGTGTCGAGCACGGCGGCGGCACCGACCATGGCCAGCGCGATGCCGAGTTCACCGTCGAGCCCGAACTTCACCGCCGACAACCCCGAGCACAGCGCGAGGATGGTGACGATGCTCGGCAGCAACCGGACCGAACGCGGCCGACGGCGGCGAGCCGAATGCGCCTGTTCGATCATCCCAGCACAGCCAGCACGGTTTCGGCTCCGATCGTGCGCTGACCGGGGGTCACCAGCAGTTCGGTGCCCGCCGGGAAATAGGTGTCCACGCGGGAACCGAACCGGATGAGTCCGTAGGTGTCACCGATGGTGAGCTGATCGCCGACGCGGGCGTCGCAGACGATGCGGCGCGCGAGCAGCCCCGCGATCTGCACGACGACGACCTGCTTGCCCTCGGCCGTCTCGATGAGCATGCTGTTGCGCTCGTTGGCGTCGGAGGCCTCGGCCAGGTCGGCGGAGAGGAATTTGCCCGGCTGGTGCAACACCTCGCGCACGGTGCCGGACACGGGCACGCGCTGCACGTGCACGTCGAGCACGGACAGGAAGATGCTCACCCGCGGCAACGGCTGCTCACCCAGGCCGAGTTCGGCGGGCGGCACGGCCGTGTCGACGAGGGCGATCTCACCGTCGGCGGGTGCGACGACGATGCCCGCGCGGTTGGGCGGCACCCGGTGCGGGTGCCGGAAGAAGGCTGCGCAGGCCGCCGCGGCGGCTAAACCGGCCCGCCGAACCCACTTGTTGCGTCCGCCGACGACCGCCACCGCCAGCGGCGCCGCCACGAACGGCAGGCCTGCGGGGTGCAGCGGAGGTACAGCGGCCCGGACCAGGTCGACGACATGGCCGACGCCGGTGGTCTCGGGCGTGCCGGGCGGGGTGGGGCGGCGTGCCACGGGCTCCCTCTTTCGTGTGATGACAACAGCGATCACACCTTACGGGAAGCCCGTCGCCCGCAGTGGCCGTCAGTGCACTGATCTGCGCCCGGTGAAGAGTCCGACCAGGAACAACAGCAGGCAGGCACCGGCCAGACAGGTGATGAAGCTGAAGATCCAGCCCGCGCCCTCGACGTCGACGCCGAACAGCTTCAGGATGAAGCCGCCGAGCAGACCGCCGACGATACCGACGACGATGTTGAGCAGGATGCCCTGCTGGGCGTCGGTCTTCATGAACTTGCTGGCTATCCATCCGGCGAGTCCGCCGATGATGATCCAACCAATGATCCCGAGTCCGAGCATTGTGTACCTCGTTCCCTCGAAGGGTCGGCTAGCTATCGCCTCGTCTCACAGTTATACCCCTCGCCTCTTGTGACAATCGACACTCTTCGGACAGATTTTCGCGCTAATATGAGGACGCCTCATGTCTACGCGTTCACATGTTGTCCACGTAGGGGTCACGGGCGATGAGGGACAGATTTCGATGCTTCAGGTACACCCAGCGGTGCAACCCGCAGGTTGCCAGGTACAGAGGAGATACGCATGGCTGCTCGAATCGCCCAGACGACTGGCGCGGAGCACACCGCGATCCTCGGGCTGGGCGTGTACCGCCCCGCCCGGGTGGTCACCAACGACGAGGTCGCGGGCCCGATCAACTCGAGCGACGAGTGGATCCAGACCCGATCCGGCATCAAGACCCGCCGCTTCGCCTCGGACTCCGAGACCGTGCAGTCCATGAGCGTTGCCGCCGCGCGTGACGCGATGGCCGCCGCGGGTGTCGCCGCCGATCAGGTCGACTGCGTCATCGTCGCGACGTCCACCCACCTGCTGCTCACCCCGGCCATCGGGCCGCGCATCGCCACCGACCTGGACATGACCGGCGCCGCCGCCTTCGACATCTCCGCGGGCTGTGCCGGTTTCTGTCACGCCGTCGGCATGGCCTCGGACCTCGTGCGCGCGGGCACCTCCCAGCACGTGCTGGTGATCGGCGTCGAAAAGCTCACCGACACCATCGATTTCACCGATCGCTCCACCGCCTTCCTGTTCGCCGACGGCGCGGGCGCGGTGATCGTCGGGCCCGCACCGGAGCAGGGCATCGGGCCGACGGTGTGGGGTTCGGACGGCACCCAGCACCACGCCATCCGCCAGAGCAAGGACTGGATGGAGTTCTTCGCCGAGATCGAGGAGAAGGGCGTCGAGGCGGTGCGGCCCTATCTCACGATGGAGGGCACGGCGGTGTTCCGCTGGGCGGCGCACTCGCTGGAGAAGGTGTGCCGGGAGGCGATCGATCGCGCGGGCCTGACCACCGACGAACTCGACGCGATGATCCCGCACCAGGCCAACGGTCGCATCATCGAGATCATGGCGCGGGTGCTGAAGCTGCCGGAGAGCTGCGCGCTCGCCAACGACATCGAGGAGGCGGGCAACACCTCGGCAGCCTCGATCCCGCTGGCCATGGAGGCGTTGCTGCGCAAGGGTGAATCGAAGCCGGGCGACACGGCCCTGCTCATCGCCTTCGGCGCCGGGTTGTCCTATGCCGCACAGGTGGTCACCATGCCCGCCTGGAAGTCCTGACTCGGCAAATCCCACCACGACGGCGGTGACCTGCACCGAAGCAGGTCACCGACCGGCCTCTCGGCTGTGTCCGCCCCGTCCCGCTTGCACCAACTCGGACATGCTGGCAAACTCTTCGCTAATCGAAGTAGCTGATCGAAGAGGCTCAGCCGCCCGGCATACCCGTCGTCGACCCCGAGGTGATCGGCCGTGAAACTGCGCTCACTCCTGCCACGCAGGCACATCAACGAGGTTCCGCTGCTCCCCACCATCGAGCCGGACGACAGCTTCGCCCTGCGCAGTGCCTTCACCCGCCGCAAACGCGACGAACGCCTCGAACGCCTACTCACCCCCAGCGAACTCGACTTGGTACTGCAGCGCCAGCTCTGATTCCGCGCACGGGGGATACTTGCGGGGTGAGCAATCCCGCCATGACCAAACCGGTCATTCTGAGCGTCGACGACGATCCCGGCGTTTCGAGGGCGGTGGTGCGCGACCTGCGCCGCCGCTTCGGCGCCGACTACCGCATTCTGCGCGCCGAATCGGGTCCGCAGGCACTCGAGGCCCTGCGTGAGATGAAGCTGCGCGGTCAACCGGTGGCCGTGCTGATCGCCGACTACCGCATGCCGGGTATGGACGGCATCGAATTCCTCGAGCAGGCGATGGACCTGCACCCCTACGCACGCCGCGTATTGCTCACCGCCTACGCCGACACCGACGCGGCGATCAACGCGATCAACGTCGTCGACCTCGACCACTACCTGCTCAAGCCGTGGGACCCGCCGGAGGAGAAGCTGTATCCGGTGATCGACGGACTCCTCGACGCCTGGCGCAGCGCCGAACAGCGGCCCGTCTACGAGACCAAGGTGGTCGGTGACCGCTGGTCGCCGCGATCCTCGCAGGTGCGAGAGTTCCTGGCGCGCAACCAGTTGCCGTACCGCTGGTACCCGCGCGACGAACCCGAGGGCGCCCGGCTGCTCGAGGCGGCGGGCGCCGACCCGCAGTCGTGTCCGGTGGTCATCACCCAGGCGGGCGAGGCATTGATCCAGCCGACCGACAGCGAACTCGCCGAAAGCTGCGGTCTCACCGTGCAGGCCAGCGACGAGTTCTATGACCTGATCGTCGTCGGCGGTGGTCCGGCCGGACTCGGCGCCGCCGTCTACGGCGCGTCCGAGGGTTTGCGCACCGTGCTGGTGGAACGCACCGCGACCGGCGGGCAGGCCGGGCAGAGCTCACGCATCGAGAACTATCTCGGTTTCCCCGACGGGCTTTCGGGCGCGCAACTGGCCGACCGCGCACGCAGGCAGGCTGCCAAGTTCGGAGCCGAGATCGTCACCACCCGCGAGGTCGTGGGCCTGGAGGTGAACGGCTCGGCGCGCACCGTGCGCTTCGCCGACGGCGGATCACTGTGCGCGCACACGGTTCTCATCGCCACCGGCGTGGACTACCGACGTCATCCGGCACCGGGTGTCGACGAATTCACCGGGCGCGGCGTGTATTACGGCTCGGCGATGACCGAGGCCACCGAATGCGCCGAGCAGGAGGTGTACATCGTGGGCGGCGCGAACTCCGCCGGGCAGGCCGCGGTGTTCCTGTCGCGGCATGCGCGTGGCGTGCACCTGGTGGTGCGTGGCGACTCACTGGAGAAGTCGATGTCGCACTACCTGATCCAGCAGATCGCGCAGATCCCGAACATCACCGTGCACACCGAAACCGAAGTGGCCGGCGCCGACGGCGACCAGCACCTGGAACGGATCATCCTGCGCGACAACCGCAACGGCACCGAGGACAAGGTCGACGCGCAACGACTGTTCCTGTTCATCGGCGCCGCACCGCAGACCGGCTGGCTCGACGGTGTCGTCGCCCGAGACGACGCCGGTTACGTGTTGGCAGGCCCCGACCTGCTCGTCGACGGCGCGCGCCCGGCGGGCTGGGAGCTGCCGCGCCCACCGCACCACCTCGAAACCAGCGTGCCCGGGGTGTTCGTGGCCGGTGACGTGCACGCCGAGTCGGCCAAGCGGGTCGCCTCGGCGGTCGGCGAAGGCGCCATGGCCGTGATGTTCGTGCACCGGTACCTGTCGTAGGAGGCGTGATGTCGGTCTGTGATCCCGAAGAACTGCGAACTCTGTTCCTGTTCGAAAAGCTCGACGACGCACAGCTTTCCGAGCTGTGCGCGGCCGGTCGCATCGAATACGTCGACCCGGGGCCGGTGTTCCTCGAGGGCCAACCAGCGACCTGCTTCTACGTGCTCATCGACGGCGAGGTGAAGCTCACCAAGCTCTCGGGCGGGGTGGAGGTGGAAACCAACCGCACCGACCAGCGCGGTGTGTACGCGGGCGCGTGGACGGCGTACCTGGGCGACAAGGCCGAGCCGAACTACAACGGGTCGATGTATGTGCTGCGCCGCTCCCGGTTCCTGGTACTCGACGCGGCCGACTTCTCCCGGATGATGCACGCGTGGTTCCCGATGGCGGTGCACCTGCTCGAGGGCGCGTTCTTCGGTGGGCGGCGGTCCAATCAGCGCATCGCCGAGCGCGAGCGGCTCGTCGCGCTCGGTTCGCTGTCGGCGGGGCTCACCCACGAGCTCAACAATCCCGCCGCCGCTGCCGTGCGCGCCACCGCCGGGTTGCGTGAGCGGGTGGCCGGGATGCGGCACAAGCTCAAGATGATGGCCGAGGGCAAGTTCCCGACCGAAGCCCTCGTGCACCTGGTGGAGCTGCAGGAACAGGCCGCCGAGCAGGTGGCCAAGGCGCCGGATCTGTCGCCGCTCGAGGCGGCCGACCGCGAGGACGCCCTCGCCGACTGGTTCACCGACGAGGGCATCGCCGACGGCTGGAACCTGGCGCCCACCTTCGTGCAGGCCGGTCTCGACGTCGACTGGCTCGAAGGGGTGAAGGCGACCCTGCAGGCCTGCCATGCCGACGTGTTCGAGGGCGCGGTGCGCTGGCTGAACTACACCATCGAGACCGAGCTGCTGCTGAACGAGATCGTCGACTCCACCGGCCGCATCTCCACTCTCGTCGGCGCGGCCAAGCAGTACTCGCAGATGGACCGGGCGCCGTACCAGGTCGCCGACCTGCACGAGCTGCTCGATTCCACCCTGGTGATGCTCAACCGCAAGCTCGGTGACGGTGTGCGGGTGGTCAAGGACTACGACCGCGCCCTGCCGCCGGTGCCGTGCTTCGCCGCCGAACTCAACCAGGTGTGGACGAATCTGATCGACAACGCGGTCTACGCGATGGGCGGCGAGGGCACTCTCACCGTGCGCACCTATCGTGAGAACGATTGTGTGGCAGTCGAAATCGGCGATACGGGTCCCGGGATCCCCGAGGAGTCGCGCAACCGCATCTTCGAACCGTTCTTCACGACCAAACCGGTCGGTGAGGGCACCGGTCTCGGCCTGGACATCTCGTTCCGCATCGTGGTGAACAAACACGACGGCGACATCCGCGTCGATTCCGTTCCCGGCGACACGCGGTTCACCGTGCGCCTGCCCCTGCAACCCGCGCAGCAGACACCCGCCGGGTCGTAGGGTTCCAAGCACGCCGAGAACCCCGCGGCGCCAGCCGCCTGGAAACGGAGGTCAGCGAATGCCAGAAGGAATCGATCCAACGGTGCCCCCTAGCGGGCCCGGGTGTGCCGAGTGCACCGAAGCCGGGGGCTGGTGGGTGCACCTGCGCCGGTGCGCGCAGTGCGGGCACATCGGTTGCTGTGACAGCTCCCCCAGCCAGCACGCCACCCGGCACTACGGCAGCACCGGTCACCCGTTCATGCAGAGTTACGAGCCCGGTGAGGACTGGTTCTGGAACTTCGCGACCAACGAGATGTACGAGGGCGGACCCGAACTCGCGGCGCCGACCAGTCATCCCGCCGATCAGCCCGCTCCGGGCCCGGCGGGCCGGGTTCCCGAGAACTGGCAGTCACTGATCCACTGAGGTCATGGCGTCATGCCGGCGGCCTCGGCCACCGTCTTGTCGGCATTCCCCGGTGCCAGGCACACCAGCTTGGCGGTGCCTAGCGCTACGTTCGGGCTCCCCTCGAACGGACCGCCGGGGTTGTCGGCCAGGATCTGCTCGATGACCCGCGTCTGCGCGTCGTTGTCGAGCGACTTGAATTCCGAGCAGGTGACCTGCGAACCGCTCGCGGCCGCCTTGGACGTGGTCGTGGCCGGTGCGGTGGTGCTCGCGGGCGTGCCCTTGCGCAGGCCGGAGGCGTCGGTGGCATCGTCGGCGGAACCGCAGCCTGCCAGGATCAGGGTGAGTGCCCCGGCAGTCGCGACGACGGAAGAGATTCGGTTCATCTGCTGGTTTCCCCGGTGGATCGCGGCGCCGGCACGTCCGGCGCGTCGGGTGCAGCGTACAGACTCCGACCTTGGGATGAGCCAATCGATCGCTGATCGTCCACAGCGTTCGGTCCGGGCAGCGGGCAGAATGGCACGGTGGCTGAACTTTCGCTGACCGCTCGTCTCAATCCCTCGGCCGCCGACGCCCGTCGCGGGGTGGTTCGTCTGCATCCGGAGACGCTCACGGCGCTCGGCCTGCGGGAATGGGACGGTATCGCGCTGATCGGCGCGCGACGCACGGCCGCGGTGGTGGCCAAGGCGCCTGCGGGCAACCCGCCCGGCGTCGCCCTGCTCGACGATGTGACCCTGTCGAATGTCGGGCTGCGGGAGAACGCGGCGGTGACCGTCGCCCCGGTGACGGTGTTCGGCGCCAAGCAGATCTCGCTGAGCGGTTCGGCGCAGGCGATGGCGAGCATTCCGGCGGCGACGCTGCGCCAGGCCCTGCTCGGCAAGGTGGTCACCGTCGGCGACACGGTGTCGCTGCTGCCACGCGACCTCGGCCCCGACATCAGCTCCGCGGCGACAACTCAGGCGCTGGCGCGCACATTCGGGATCGCCTGGACCACCGAACTGCTCACGGTCACCGCGATCGATCCCCGGCCGGGTCCGGTGAGTGTGCAGCCGAATTCGGCGGTGGGCTGGGGCAGCGGTGCGGCGGCGGTGCAGCACGCGCTGGAACGCGACGGCAGCGCCGTCGACACCCCGCTCGAGGCGCCGACGGTGAGTACGGTCAGCGAGCCGGTGCCGGTGGAGGATCTGGCGGGCGTGCAGAGCCAGGCGGCCAAGCTCGCCGAATGGCTGAGTCTGGCGCTCGACGAACCGGAACTGCTGAAAGTCCTCGGCGCACCGGCACATCTCGGCGTGCTGATCACCGGTCCCGCGGGCGTGGGCAAAGCGACCCTCGCCGAAGCGGTCGCCGCGCCACGCCGGGTCGTCGTACTCGACGGGCCGAGCGTCGGGGCGAGCGAGAGCGGCGCGCGGTTGCGTGAGGTCGCCGCGGCGGTCGCCGATATCGCCACCGGCCAGGGCGGGGTGCTGATCGTCACCGATATCGACGCGCTGCTGCCGCTGGAGGCCGACCCGGTCGCCACCCTCATCCTCGACCAGTTGCGCGCCGCCGTCCGCGCGCCACGGGTCGCGCTGCTGGCCACCACCGCGCATCCGGCACAGGTGGATTCGCGGCTGCGGGCACCGGATCTGTGCGACCGCGAGCTGGCGCTGCCGCTGCCGACCGCCCTCGTGCGCCGCGCGCTGCTCGAACAGCTGCTGCGCAAGGTGCCGTCGGGCAAGCTCGACCTCGATGTGATCGCTTCGCGCACACCGGGTTTCGTCGTCGCCGACCTCGCCGCGGTGTGCCGGGAGGCGGCAGTGCGCGCGGCCGGTCGGGCCAGCCGGGAACAGGCCGAACCGGAACTCACCCAGGACGACCTCGTCGGCGCGCTCGACGTCATCCGGCCGCTGTCGCGTTCCGGCACCGAGGAATTGGCCATCGGCTCCCTCGATCTCGACGACGTGGGCGACATGGTGGAAACCAAACAGGCACTCACCGAGGCGGTGCTGTGGCCGCTGCGCCACCCCGACTCGTTCGCCCGGCTCGGCATCGAGCCGCCGCGCGGCGTACTGCTCTACGGGCCGCCCGGTTGCGGCAAGACCTTCCTGGTCCGGGCCCTTGCCGGGACCGGCCAGCTCAGTGTGCACGCGGTGAAAGGCGCTGAGCTGATGGACAAGTGGGTCGGTTCGTCGGAGCGCGCGGTGCGCGAACTGTTCCAGCGGGCCCGCGATTCGGCGCCGTCGCTGATCTTCCTCGACGAGGTCGACGCGCTCGCCCCGCGCCGGGGACAGAGCAGCGACTCGGGAGTGTCGGACCGGGTGGTCGCCGCCCTGCTCACCGAACTCGACGGGGTGGAGCCGCTGCGCGATGTGGTGGTACTCGGCGCGACCAACCGGCCCGAACTCATCGACCCCGCCCTGCTGCGCCCGGGCAGGCTGGAACGGCTGGTGTTCGTCCCGCCGCCCGACGCGGCCGCGCGCCTCGACATCCTGCGCACCGCCGGTCGCTCGGTGCCACTGGCCGACGACGTCGACCTGGCCGCCCTCGCCGACGACCTCGACGGTTACTCCGCCGCCGACTGCGCCGCCCTGCTGCGCGAGGCCGCCCTCACGGCGCTGCGCCGCGATATGGCCGCCGCCGATGTCACCGCCGAGGACGTGGCGACCGCCCGCCGTACCGTGCGCCCCTCGCTCGACCCCGCGCAGGTCGAATCGCTGCGGGAGTACGCGCGCAACCGGGGATGAACCGCCCCGGGGGCTGATTTCCCAGGTGGTGCGTGTTTCGCCGGTATCGTCGGAACCGTGCCCAGGATCGGTGATGGTCTGGATGCGGTGACAGCGTTCGCGGGTGCCGCGGTCGCGGGCATGGCGCTGTTCCTGCCGTTCACGTTCCGCACCACCGCCGCCTCGTCGCTCGATTCGCCGTACCGGGTCACCAGCCTGGTCAACAGCGTTCCCCGGGCCGCCGCGCTCGGGCTCATCGTCGCGGTGGTCGTCGCGGTGCTCGTCCGCCCGCTCACCCGGCCCGGGCTGGTCTGGCTCACCGCCACCTGCGCGACGGCGGCACTGGCCGTGAACTACTACATCGGCACCCTGATGACCTCGGCCGATGTGCTGACCACCCAGAACTACATCGACAGCATCTGCGGCGGCGCGGCCTACGGCGCGCTCGGGATCTGCTCGTTGCGGATGCGCTGGCCCGCGGTCGGTTTCGCGGTCGGAACGATCGTGGTGTTCGTCTACGGCGAGGTGGTCGCGATCTTCACCTCGAATTCGGCCCAGGCCGACAAGTCCGCGCACAGCCCCACGTGGCTGGTGCTGTTCGCCCTGGTCCTGCTCGCGGTGAACACCGCGCGGCACCAGCACGGTGTCATCCTGGGCGCCCCGCCCCGGCTGGCCGCCGACCTGCCGATCTCCCCGATCATCGCGACCACCCTGCTCGCGCTGACCCTGCTGCTCACCACCGAATGGCTCTCGAGCGAATTCGACGGACGACGCGCCAGCACCGCGCAGGTGGGGCTCGCGGTGGTCCTCACCGTCGCCGCCGCCTTCGTCACCGCCCTGTTGCTCCCCGATCGTGACGGCGCCGCCGTGCTGCTCGCGGTCAGCCTGGCCGCCGTGGCCGACTCGCTCGGTGACGCGCCGAGCCTCGGCTGGAACCTGCTGGTGGTGATCGCGGTGGTCGTGGTCACCGTGCTGGCCGGGCTGGCGCGGCCGTCGCCGTGGCCGGTGCTGCTCGGTGCGGCCGCGATCGCGGTCTTCTCGCTGTTCACCGATAATTTCGGCTGGACTGTCACCTGGATGATCGGCACCGGGTTGCTCGCCGCCGTCGCCGGCTACGGCTTCGCCTCGGTGCGGGTGAGTTATCTGCCGAGCGCGGTGCTCGCCCTCGGTGCGCTGTATCTGCCGTCGATCCTGTGGGCCATCCCCACCCGCCTGCGCAACTGGCCCGCGGGCGGGGTGAACGCCGACGACCAGATCCCCGGGTTGACGGCGCTGGCCATCACGATCGGCGCCGCGGTCGCACTCGCGCTGTTCTACTGGATCAGGCCCGCCGAACCGGCCCCCAGGTCATAGCCACACCGGTGCCGACATGGCCGACGCGACAGCCTCGGTGCCGACGCGCATCGTCTCCGCGCCCGTAGGATCGGGGCTCGCCACACGCTAGGAGACCCGGAGGCGCGGTTGCTCGCTGTCCTGCTCGCTCACGCAATAGCCGCGCTCGCGGCTCCGCTGTGCGTGCGAGCGCTGGGCCGCAATGCCTTCTACCTGCTGGCGCTGGTTCCGCTCGGCAGTCTCGGGTGGGTGATCGCGCACTGGGGCGTCACCGTCACCAGTCGGGTGCGGTGGGCGCCGCAGATCTCGATGGACATCGACCTGCGCTTCGACTCCCTCGCCGCCGTGATGTGTGTGCTGGTCCTCGGCATCGGCGCGCTGATCCTGGCCTATTGCGGGCGCTACTTCGACCGTGACGAGGCGAGGCTCGGGATATTCGCGGCCGAGCTGGTCGGCTTCTCCGGTGCCATGTTCGGCCTGGTGACCAGCGACAACATGCTGTTGCTCTACGTGTTCTGGGAAATCACAACGGTGCTGTCGTTCCTGCTGGTCGGCCACTACGCCGAGCAGGCCGCGAGTCGCCGCGCCGCGATCCAGGCACTGCTGGTCACGGCGGCGGGCGGACTGGCGATGCTGGTCGGCATCGTCATCCTCGGATTGCGCTACGACAGTTTCCTGCTGTCGGACGTGCTCGCCCGCGAATCTCCACCCGGCGGGATCGCGGTGTCGGTGGCGGTGGCGCTCGTGCTCGTCGGAGCGCTGAGCAAGTCGGCGATCGTGCCACTGCACTTCTGGTTGCCCGGTGCGATGGCCGCGCCCACACCGGTGAGCGCCTACCTGCACGCCGCCGCGATGGTGAAGGCGGGCGTCTATCTGGTCGCCCGCCTGGCGCCCGCCCTCGCCCAGACTCCACCGTGGCATGTGCTCGTGCTGCCGTTGGGGATCGCGTCGATGCTGCTGGCCGGCTGGCGGGCCATGCAGGTGCACGACCTGAAACTCGTGCTGGCGTTCGGCACGGTGAGCCAGCTCGGACTGCTCATCACCATGATGGCCATCGGCACCCCGGATGCCGCGCTCGCCGGACTTGCTCTGCTGGTGGCGCACGGCCTGTTCAAGGCGTGCCTGTTCATGGTGGTCGGCATCATCGATCACAGCGCGGGCACTCGCGATCTGCGCCGGTTGTCGGGGCTCGGGCGGCGCGCGCCGGTGCTGTGCGCGGTGGCGGCGACCGCGGCGATCAGTATGGCGGGGTTGCCGCCGATGCTCGGGTTCGTCGGCAAGGAATCCGCCTTGAGCGCGGTGTGGGCCGCGCAGGTGTTCAGCCCGCCGGTGCGGGTGCTGCTGCTGACCGGCATCGCCGTCGGCTCGGCCCTCACCGTCGCCTACAGCGCGCGGTTCCTGTGGGCCGCGTTCGGCACGAGCCCCGGCGTCACGACAACCTGGCAAGCGCCGGGACCGCTGCTGGTCGGCCCGCCTGCCGTGCTCGCGGTGGCCGGGTTGGCGGGTGGGTTCGGCGCCGGAGTCGTCGACGAGTGGCTGAGCCCGTACGCGAAGACCCTGCCCGGCGTCCTCGACGGGGCACTGGCGCTGTGGCACGGCTTCACGCCCGCCCTCGCGCTCACCGCCGTCATCGTGCTGGTCGGCTTCGCGTTGTTCTTGGTACGCAACAGGATTCACGAACCGGCCCGCCCGCGACTCGGCAACGCCGACCGGGGTTACGACGCCGCGCTGCGGGCGATGGACCGGCTCTCGCTTCGCCTCACCGGCACGGTGCAGTCCGGTTCGCTGCCCGCCAGCCAGGCCTTCATCCTCGGCACACTCATCGTGCTGCCCGCCGTGATGCTCGCGACCGGTACCCGCACGGGAATCACTCTGCACCTGTGGGATTCACCGTTGCAGGCGGTGATCGGCGCGATCATGATCGCCATGGCGCTCGCGGCGACGGTGCTGCGCAACAGGTTGGCCAGCGTGCTCGTGGTCGGTGTCACCGGATACGGCTGCGGCGTGATCTTCGCGCTGCACGGCGCACCGGACCTCGCGCTCACCCAATTCCTCGTCGAGACACTGACTCTGGTGATCTTCGTGCTCGTGCTGCGCGGGTTCCCGGCCGAGATCACCGACGGCTACGCCGCCGCGTTCAAAGTCCGTCGCGCGCTGCTCGCCATCGCGGTCGGCGTCACCGTGACGGTACTCGCCGCGTTCGCCTCCGCCGCCCGGCACAGCGAACCGATCTGGCGCACCATCCCCGACGCCGCCTACCGGGTGGGTGGCGGCAAGAACGCGGTGAACGTGCTGCTCGTCGACATCCGCGCCTGGGACACCCTCGGCGAGATCTCGGTCCTCGTCGTCGCCGCCACCGGCGTGGCCTCGCTGGTGTTCCGCAGCCGCCGCTTCGGCAGCGCGCCGCGTGCCGCCGACGCACCGAACTACAACCCCGACGCGGTGAGCTGGCTGCCCGCCGCCCGGCTGCTCGACCGGCGCGAACGGTCGATGGTCCTGCAGATCACCACCCGGCTGCTGTTCCCGACCATCATGGTCCTGTCGGTGTACTTCTTCTTCTCCGGCCACAACGCGCCCGGCGGCGGCTTCGCCGGTGGCCTGCTCGCCGGGCTCGCCCTCACCCTGCGCTACCTGGCGGGTGGACGCTACGAACTCGGCGAGGCCCTCCCGGTCGACGCCGGACACCTCCTCGGCGCGGGCCTGGTCCTCGCCGCCGGGACGGCGACCACATCGCTGCTGCTCGGGGCCCCACCGCTGTCCTCGGCGATCGTCGAGATCACCGTGCCGGTGCTCGGCCACATCAAACTCGTCACCGCCATGTTCTTCGATCTCGGCGTGTACCTGGTGATCGTCGGCCTCACCCTCGACGTCCTGCGCAGCCTCGGTGCCCGCCTGGACAAGGAGATCTCATGAGTGCCAACCTCGTCGTGCTGCTCACGATCGGCGCGCTCACCGCCTGCGGGGTGTATCTGGTGCTCGAGCGGGTGGTGTCGAAGATGCTGCTGGGGATCATCCTGCTCGGCAACGCGGTGAACCTGCTGATCCTCACCGTCGGCGGCGGGCCGGACGGGAACCCACCGGTGCTGTCCGGCTCGGACACCTCGCCCGACGGCATGGCCGATCCGCTGGCCCAGGCGATGGTGCTCACCGCCATCGTCATCACGATGGGCTTGGCCGCGTTCGTGCTCGCCCTCGCCTACCGCGCCTACCGGCTGACCACCACCGAAGACGTCCGCAACGACCCCGAGGACACGCAGGTCGCGGCCCGGCGCGAGAGCGAGGACCCGGCCGAATGACCCTCTCCCCACAGTTGCTTCCCGACCTCGCCGCACTGCCGGTGCTCGTCCCGCTGCTCGCCGCCGCGGTCACCCTGATCTTCGGACGCCGACCGCGCATCCAGCGGCTGGTGTCGATTGTCGCGCTGTCGGGTGTGCTCGCCATCAGCGCGCTGCTGCTGTACCTCGCCGACCGCGACGGCACGACGGCGGTGCAGGTGGGCGGCTGGCCGACCCCGATCGGGATCACCCTCGTCGTCGACCGGCTCAGCGCGGCGATGCTGCTGGTCTCGGCGTTCGTCCTGCTGCTCGTGTCGATCTACGGTGCGGGGCAGAACATCTCCGACGGCGACGAGAACCAGCCCACCTCCATCTACCGGCCCACCTACCTGGTGCTCACGGCCGGTGTGTCGATGGCATTCCTGGCCGGTGACCTGTTCAACCTGTTCGTCGGGTTCGAGCTGCTGCTCGCCGCCTCGTTCGTGCTACTCACCGTCGGCGCCACCGAGGAACGCATCCGCACCGGCATCGCGTACGTGATGGTGTCGATGGTGTCGTCGATGATCTTCCTGATCGGCATCGGGCTCACCTACGCGGCCACCGGCACCCTGAACCTCGCGCAACTGGCCGTCCGGCTCGAGGCGACCCCGCAGGGGGTGCGTACGGCCTGCTACGCCGTGCTGCTCGTGGCGTTCGGGATCAAGGCGGCGGTGTTCCCGTTGTCGAGCTGGCTGCCCGACTCCTACCCCACCGCGCCCGCGCCGGTGACCGCCGTGTTCGCGGGCCTGCTCACCAAGGTCGGTGTGTACGCGATCATCCGGACGCACACGCTGTGGTTCCCGGACGGTGCGTTCGACGACATCCTGCTGGTGTGCGGACTGGCGACCATGCTCGTCGGCATTCTCGGCGCGATCGCCCAGACCGATATCCGGCGTCTGCTGTCGTTCACCCTCGTGAGCCACATCGGGTACATGGTCTTCGGTATCGGGCTGGCCGGGTCGGCCGGGCTCACCGGCGCGGTGTTCTATGTGGCCCACCACATTCTGGTGCAGACGGCGCTGTTCCTCGCCGTCGGCCTGATCGAGCGTCAGGCCGGGTCGGTGTCACTGCGCCGCCTCGGCGGGCTCGCCTCGGCTAGTCCGCTGCTCGGACTGCTCTTCCTGATACCGGCGCTGAATCTCGGTGGCATTCCACCCTTCTCGGGCTTCATCGGCAAGGTGACCCTGCTCGAGGCGGGTGCGGCCGACGGCAGCGTGCTGGCCTGGGTGCTGGTCGCCGGTTCGGTGATCACCAGCCTGCTCACCCTCTACGCGGTGGCGCGCGTCTGGGGCAAGGCATTCTGGCGTCCACGCGAAGAAGCGCCCGAGGGACATCTCAGCGCCGCGAAACCGCCTACCCTGGTGGAGGATTCGACCGACGTACAGTACGAGGACCGCACCGACCCCGGCCGCATGCCGGTGCTGATGGTGCTCGCCACCGCCGGACTGATCGCCGCGGGTCTCGCGCTCACCGTGTTCGCCGGTCCCGTGCTCGGCATCGCCGAACGCGCCGCGGCCGATCTGAACAACCCGTCGGTGTATATCGAATCCGTCCTCGGCGGGCAGGAGCCACGATGACCGCGTTGCGCCGGCTCGTGAACCGGCAGAACGTCTTACGACTCGGCGTACTCGCCTGGCTGACCGCCGTGTGGGTGGCCCTGTGGGGCGACCTCAGCGCGGCCAATGTACTCGCCGGTGGAGTGGTCGCGCTGATCGTCGTGTTCGCGCTTCCGCTGCCACGGATCCCGGTGACCGGCCGGTTCCATCCGCTGTCCTTCCTCGAATTGATCGCCGCGGCAACCTATTACGCACTCGAGTCGAGCGTGCAGGTGGCCTGGTTCGCGCTGCGGCCCTCGGGCCCGCCGGTGTCGGGTGTGCTGCGCGTGGCCCTCGGCATCCAGTCGGATCTGGTGCTGGTGATCTGTACCGATCTGCTCAATCTCATTCCCGGCACCATGGTGCTCGAGATCGACCGTCAGCGCTGCGTGGTGTACGTCCACGTGCTCGATGTGGGCAGCGACAAGGCGGTCGACGACTTCTACCGCACCACCCGCCGCCTGGAACGTCTCATCATCGACGCCTTCGAACGACCGGGCGAGCGGCATCACGGACCGGAGGTTCAGGTATGACCGTCGTCGCTGTCATCGCGGCGGTGCTGCTGTCGTTCGCCGCCATCTGCACCGCCTACCGCGTCCTCGCCGGACCGAGCACCCTCGACCGGGTGGTCGGGATCGACTCGCTGATGGCCATCGCCGCGTCCGGGCTCGCGGTGTGGGCGGCCTACAGCAACGACACCACCGTCATTCCGGCGATCGTCGCGCTGGCCCTCGTCGGTTTCCTCGGCTCGGCCGCGGTGACGCGCTTTCGTGTGCGGGACGACCGATGAGCGGCTGGGAGTGGGTGTCGGCGCCGCTGATCATCCTGGGCTGTGTCCTCGCCTGCACGGCCGCACTGGGGATCGTGCGCTTCCCCGACACCCTCACCCGGATGCACGCCGCGACGAAACCACAGGTGATCGGCCTGATCATGGTGCTCATCGGCACCGGGATCGACCTGCGCGGCGACGCGAACGTGTGGATGCTCGTGCTCACCGGACTGTTCACGATCATCACCGCACCGGTGGTCGCGCATCTGCTCGGGCGCACCGCCTACCGCGAGCAACGGCACCGCGACGGCCTGTTGCGCGTCAACGAACTCGGCGACGAGGTGGACTGACTACACCCGAACCGCGGCCGGTGCCCGGTCGGGCGCGGCGGCGAACCAGGTGAGGTGGAAGGCCACGGCAACCGCCGCGAGCAGCCCGATCACGATCGCGCCGGCCAGCACCGGGTACTGCGCCATCTCGACCGCCAGGTAGCGGTAACCGAGCAGCAGACCACCGAACACGGCCGATCCGAGGGCGACCAGGCGGATGCGCGCCGCGTCCCAGCCTCGCTCGGGTTCGCGCAGCGCCGATTCGACGGTCAGGCACAGCACCACACCCGCCACCAGATCCACGCCGTAGTGGTAACCGAACCCGAGCGTCGCCGCGACCGTCGCGGCCAGCCAGAACGCCCCGCCCCACCGCAACCACGCGGGCGCGCGGCTGCCGTCGATATCGCGACGCGTGTGGATGAACAGCGACAGCGCCCAGGCGGTGTGCATCGACGGCATGCAGTTGCGCGGGGTGAACTCGTCGAACGGCAGCGGCGCCGGGCTCTGCCCGATCGGCGGCAGCGCCGAGGGCCAGAAGTTGCCGAACTGGAAACCGTTGCCGTCGGCACCGAAGGCGAACATCGGGCCGACCACGGGGAACAGCACATAGAACAACGGCCCGACCAACCCGAGCACCAGGAACGTGCGAACCAGATAGTGCCCCGGCCAGATTCCCGTGGTGACCACACCGCGCAACTGCCACACCGCGACGACGATCGCCGCCACCGGCAGCTCGATGTAGACCCAGTGCAGCACCGCGTACACCTCGGGCCCGAGCACCTCGAGCACCCGGCCGACCACCCACGACGGGTCGCCGAGCGCGTGATCGGCGAGCAGCAGGTATTCGTCGAGCACCGTCGGGTGTACCGCCGAGGTGACGTGCAACCACACGTCGCCGACCTTCGTCGCCAGGATGAGCAAGGCACCCAGTGCCGCGGCCTTCAGCGCGTCGGTGCGTTCGCGTCCCTGCCAACGCACCGCCGCGATGATCGCGAGGGCGGTGAGCACGATGGTCGGCCCGTTGCCGACGGTGAACGGTTTACCGTCGAGCAGTCGCAGCGCGACGAACACCGCGTCGATCCCGATCGCGGCGCTCACCGCGAACACCCGTCTGCGCGCCGACACCCCGACCAGCGCGAGGACGAGACCGGCCCACGGAACCGACATCGACTTGGGCGTGCCGACGTAGTCGCGCGCCAAGCTGGCGAGTGGTCCTTCGAAGCCGCTGATCGACGCCGCGATCTGCAGGCCGATCAGCAGTAGCAGGACCGCCGACACCGCGACCGCGGCGAGCGTCCTCGGTTCGCGCAGACGGGAACCGAGGGTGGCACCCCCCGCGGCAGCACGCGGATGTTCGACAAGCATCCACCCATCGTAAACGGCGGGTTAACGCCACCGGGCTGGGTAGTTGAACGCTACTGATCCAGCTCGCGCACCAGCGAGTCGACCACCGCGACAAGATCACCCTGGGACTGCGCGGCAACCCGGCGTTGACGCTGGTAGGAGGCACCGTGGCGCGGAATCTCGGCCACGGCTGCGAGCTCGTCGGCGCAGCCGAGACGGCGCGCGGTCGGCTCCAACCGGGTGAGCAGATCCATCAGATCGTCTGTGACCAAACGCTCATTACTCGCGTCGTCGACGACCACGATGGCGTCGAGTCCGTAGCGCGCGGCCCGCCATTTGTTCTCCTGCACATGCCAGGGCGGCAGGGTCGGCAGGTCTTCGCCGTCGTCGAGCCTGCGTTCCAGATCGACGACGAGACAGTGGATCAGCGCGGCCACCGAGGCCAGTTCGGCGCGGCTGGACAGCCCGTCGCACACCCGGATCTCGATGGTGCCCCACTTGGGCGCGGGCCGGATGTCCCAGTGCATGCCGCCGAGTTGTTCGAACACACCGGTTTTCATCTGGTCGTGCACGAAACCCTCGAACTGGCGCCAGTTCTCGAACTGGAACGGCAGCCCGGCGGTGGGCAGCTGCTGGAACATCAGCGCGCGATTGCTGGCGTAACCGGTGTCGTCGCCGGACCACATCGGCGAGGACGCCGAGAGCGCGAGCAGATGCGGATACGACAGCAGCAGCGAGTTCAGAATGGGAAAGACCTTGTCGCGGTGCGAGATTCCCACGTGCACGTGCACACCCCAGATGAGCATCTGACGCCCCCACCACTGGGTGCGCTCGATCAGCTCGTCGTAATGCGGTGAGCGCGTGAGCTGTTGGGCAGACCACTGGGCGAACGGGTGCGTGCCCGCGCAGAACAGGTCGACACCGAGCGGGTCGGCCGCGCGCCGCACGGCGTCCATCGTGGTGCGCAGGTCTTCGACCGCGCCGCCGACGGTCTCGTGCACACCGGTGACCAATTCCACCGTGTTGCGCAGCAATTCCTTGGTGACCTGCTGCGTCCCGTCGTGGGCGCGCAGGTCGCCGACGGCGTCGAAGACCGCCGAGGCGGTATTGGACAGATCGCGCGTGACCTTGTCGACGAGCGCGATCTCCCATTCGATGCCGATTGTCGGCCGGGGCGAACCGCGAAAGGGCACCGGCTGAATTGCCCCGGCCATCAGCGGGTCTCGCTAACCGACGACGCCGCAGGCCACTCGGGCACCCGCGTCACCGGTGGACAGGGTGGTCTCGTCCGGGCCGGTGCCGCCTTCCCGGGTGTAGCGCGGCGGGATGTTGCCGAAGTTGTCGGCACCCGCGTGCACGATCAGGGCCTTGCCCTTGATGTTGTCGAGGGTGACGCTGTCGGTGCGGGTGACCAGCTTGGCCGAGCCGTCGGCGCCGACCTGCAGGGAGGTGAGGTCGCCGCTGGCCGGGTGCGAGGTTGCGCCGCCGACCTGCAGATGCCCACCGGCCGAGGTGAAGTCGCCCTCGCAGGTGCCGTTCTGGTGGAAGTGCAGGCCGTGGAAGCCGGGGGTCAGGCCGTGCGCCTCGACGGTGACGACCAGGTGGTTGCCCTCGGCGACGATGGTGGCGGTGCCGACACCGGCGCCCGCGCTGTTCTTCAGCTCGGCCTTCAGACCGCCGGTCGAGGCGCCGTGGTCGCCGCCGTGCGCGCCGGGTTCGCCGGAGGCAGAGGGAGCCGGATGGCCGGTGCCGTGGTCCTCGCCACCGCCCGCGGGGGCGGACGCTCCGGTCCACACCGGCGGCGTGGTGCCCTTGACGTCACTCGACTCCTGGCTGTTGGTGCAGGCGGCGAGCCCGAACGCGGCGACCGCGACAACCGGGGTCACAATGCGCCAGGACGGGCGACGAGTGGACGACGTGGCCATCAGGGGACTCCTTATCGGACTGGGGCAGTACCGCTGAAGATGATGCCACAGCGCGAACACGCCCTGCGGCACCGCGTGCCGTGCCGGCTCAGCGTCCTGTCAGGACGACGACGACACCGGGCGTGGCGTCGGCGGTCTTGGGGGCAACGGTTCCGCCGACCTGCGCGGCGATCTCGGCGGCCGCGGCCTCTTCGCCCGGCGCGGTGCCGTAGTACACCGTGGTCGTCGTGAGGTTCGAACCGCTGTAGTTGCCGGTGCTCACATTGGTCCAGCCCGCCGCGCCGAGTTCGCTCGCGGTGCGTGCGGCCAGGCCCGCGACGAGGCTGTTGTTCAGGACGCGGACGGGGATATCCTTGTCGCTCGTCGCCGCGGCCTGCGTGGTGGTCGTGGTCGTGGTCGTCGGCGCGACGGTGGTTGTCGTCGTCGGGGCGGCGGCCGCGCTGGTGGTGGTCGGGGCGGCCGTGGTCGCCGGGGCCTGCGCCACCGCGCTCGAGGTGGTGGTCTCGGTCTGCTCGACCGGATCGGCCGCCTCGGCACCGGAATTCGACAACGACATCGCACCCAGGCCGGCGAAGACGATGGCCAGCGCGATCAACACCATCGCCAGCGCGCGCAGCGGTGGGCCGCCGGGGGTGGGATTCGGGTTGCTCACCCGCGCAACCCTAGTCGCATCGGCCGCGATGTCGCTCGCATCTCAGACCTGGAAACCGAGTCGGCGAGCGGCGCGGGCCTTCTGCCTGCTCGCACGCAACCGGCGCAGTCGCTTGACCAGCATCGGGTCGGCCGCGAGTGCTTCTTCCTTGTCGACGACGGCATTGAGCACCTGGTAGTACCTGGTGGCCGACATCGAGAACAGTTCGCGGATCGCGTCTTCCTTGGCGCCCGCGTACTTCCACCATTTGCGTTCGAAGTCGAGGATGTCGAGTTCACGCCGACTGAGACCGGAGCCATCGCCGGCCGAATCCTGGGGGATGTGCCGAGCCGCTGCGCCGTCCATCTTGCTCCCTCGCCGAGTATCACGAGATGAAAATGACGCTTGCACGTCGCGGATCATTCAACCATGAGCCCACCCGATCCTTCGACCGCTGCCCCGGCGTGTTGACTGCGGGCCAGTAGGAGTGTCGCGGCGCACAGGGGCCGCCGCTCGCGCGGGCGATACTGCGGCGATAATGGCCACCATGGCAATTCTCCCGATCGTGATCGTCGGTGACCCCGTTCTCCACACCGCTACCGCCCCGGTGACGGAGACCCCGGCGGAGCTGGCCGGGCTGATCGCGGACATGTACGAAACGCTCGAGGCCTCCAAGGGTGTCGGCCTCGCGGCCAACCAGGTCGGGGTCGGCAAGCGGCTGTTCGTCTACGACTGCCCCGATTTCGACGCCGAGGGCAACCAGATCCGCCGCAAGGGCACCGTCGTCAACCCGGTGCTCGAGACCTCCGAGATCCCGGAGACCATGCCCGATCCCGACGACGACGAAGAGGGCTGCCTTTCGGTGCCCGGTGAGCAGTTCCCCACCGGCCGTGCCGACTGGGCGCGCGTCACGGGCACCGACGAGCACGGCGAACCGGTCGAGCTCGAGGGCAAAGGTTTCTTCGCGCGCATGCTGCAGCACGAGGTCGGCCACCTCGACGGCTTCCTCTACGTCGACGTGCTGATCGGCCGCAATGCCCGCGCCGCCAAGAAGGCGATCAAGCGAAACGGTTGGGGCAAGCCGGGTTTGAGCTGGGTGCCGGGCACTGTCCCGGACCCCTTCGGCAATGACTGAAATCCCTCTCGGCCGCCGGGTGGTGATGCGGTATCAGCTGCCCGCGGGTTATCCACAACCGCTCACCGATGTGATCGGCGAGCTGGTGTCGATGACGCCGCCCTCGGTGCGCACCGCCGAGGGCGAGGTGGTTTCGGTCGCGCCGGATCGGGTCGTCGCACTGAAGGCGTTGGGGCCGAGGCCGATTCGGACCAAGGAGATCCGGTCGCAGGAGACGGCGGCGGCAGGCGGCTGGCCCGGTGTCGAGCACACGTGGATCGACGGCTGGCTGGTCCGCGCGGGCAACGGGTACACCGGCCGGGCGAATTCGGCCGTGCCTCTTGGCGAATCGGGCGTGCCCGCCACCTTGTCGATCGAGACGATGCACCGGATCGCCGACTGGTACACCGCGCGCGGTCTGCCGCTGCTGCTGCAACTACCCGACCGGCTCGCCCCGGTTCCGCCCGGCTGGAACAGCTGGAGCGAGACCGTGGTGCTCGGCCTGGACATCTCGAACTTCGTACTGCCCCAGGGCCCTTCGATGGTTCGCATCGCCGCGCGACCGGACGAGGGCTGGTTGCGCACCCACCGCTACCGTGGCGAGATACCGCTCGACCCGGCCGTTCGCGAACCCGACCGTGACGTGCTCACCTCCGTCCTCGACGGCACCGTCGGCTTCGCCACCCTCGGTGTGCCCGAAGCCCTCGCCATCGGGCGCGGCGCGGTGACGACGGCGCCGGACGGTCGACGCTGGGTCGGCCTCACCTGCGTCGCCGTGGCCGCCGCGCACCGCCGCAACGGCCTGGCCACCCTGGTCTGCGCCGAGCTGATCCGCTGGGGCGCCGACCAGGGCGCCACCCACGCCTACGTCCAGGTCGAAGTCGGCAACGCCACCGCGCTGGCCCTCTACCGCGAACTCGGCTTCATCGAACACCACAGCTACCGCTACGCCGCACCGCAGGGATAACCCCCGGTAACCTCGGTAAATACCCCCGGAAAGGACCTCGCACGTGCGTCTGGCCACCTGGAATGTGAACTCGATCCGCTCCCGCGTCGACCGGGCAATAGCGTTGCTCGACCGCCACGACATCGACGTGCTCGCGTTGCAGGAAACCAAGTGCCGCGACGATCAGTTCCCGTTCGAGCAGTTCGAGGCGGCCGGGTACGAGGTGGCCCATATCGGGCTCAATCAGTGGAACGGTGTGGCCATCGTGTCGCGGGTCGGGCTCGACGACGTGGAGGTGGCGTTCCCCGATCAGCCCGGTTTCGACAAGAACGCGGGCGACTCGCTGCTCGACTCGCCGGTGGTCGAGTCGCGCGCGATCGGCGCGACCTGCGGTGGGGTGCGGGTGTGGAGCCTCTACGTCCCCAACGGCCGCTCGCTCGGCGACCCGCACTACGCCTACAAACTCGAATGGCTCTCGACGCTGCGCGCCGATGCCGCCCGCTGGCTCACCGAGGACCCCTCGGCCCAGATCGCCCTGGTCGGCGACTGGAATATCGCGCCCACCGACGACGACGTGTGGAATCCGAAGCTCTTCGAGGGCAAGACCCACACTTCCGCACCCGAGCGCGCCGCTTTCCAGGCCATGCTCGACACCGGCTTCCGTGACGTGATGCGCCCGTTCGCGCCCGGCCCCGGCGTCTACACCTACTGGGACTACACCCAGCTGCGTTTCCCCCGCAAGGAAGGCATGCGCATCGACTTCGTCCTGGCCTCGCCCGCGCTGGCGGACCGCACCAAGGACGCCTTCGTCGACCGCGAGGAACGCAAGGGCAAGGGCGCCAGCGACCACGCTCCCGTGATCGTCGAGTTCACCGACTGAGACTTATCCACAGCGGTACCGTGGGGTCAGGAATATCCGACCCGCGGGAGGTTGTGCATGTTCTACCGGTGTGTTGGGGCGGTGCCGCCCAAGCGGCACACGCAGCATCGCGATGAGCGGGGCAACCTCTACTACGAGGAGCTCATGGGCGAGGAGGGGTTCTCCGGCGACTCCTCGCTGCTCTATCACCGGGGCCTGCCACCCGCCATCGTCGACTCGACGGTGTGGGAGCTGGGCGATCAGTCGCTGACACCGAATCATCCACTGCGCCACCGTCATCTGCGCTTGCCCGACCTGTTCCCCGGCGACACACCCGCCGCGACCGATCCGGTGACGGGCCGACGCCTGCTGCTGGCGAATGCCGATGCGCGGATCTCGTATGTGGTCGCCGAGGCGGCGTCGCCGCTGTACCGCAACGCCATCGGCGACGAGCTGGTGTACGTGGAATCCGGTGCGGCGGTGGTGGAGAGCGTGTTCGGCACGGTGCCGGTGCACCAGGGCGACCAGCTGCTCATGCCACGGGCGACGACGCACCGCTGGCTGCCGACGGGTGGAGCACCCTTGCGCGCGTATGTGATCGAGGCGTCGAGTCACATCACCCCGCCCAAGCGGTACCTGTCGAAATTCGGTCAGCTGCTGGAGAACTCACCGTACTGTGAGCGGGATCTGCACGGGCCGACGACACCGTTGCTCGCCGAGGGCACCGATGTGGAGGTGCTGGTCAAGCATCGCGCCGGAGCAGAGGTGATCGGCACCCGGTTGACCTATACCACTCATCCTTTCGATGTGGTCGGCTGGGACGGGTGCCTGTATCCGTTCACTTTCAATATCGCCGATTTCGAGCCGATCACCGGGCGGGTGCATCAGCCGCCGCCGGTGCATCAGGCCTTCGAGGGCGCCAATTTCGTGGTCTGCAATTTCGTGCCGCGCAAGGTGGATTACCACCCGCTCTCGATTCCGGTGCCCTACTACCACTCGAATGTGGACTCCGACGAAATCATGTTCTATTGCGGCGGAAACTACGAGGCGCGCAAGGGTTCCGGGATCGCGCAGGGTTCGGTGTCGGTGCATCCCGGCGGTTACGCGCACGGCCCGCAACCCGGCGCCTACGAGCGCAGTATCGGTGCGGAATTCTTCGACGAGCTGGCGGTGATGGTGGATACCTTCCGGCCGTTGCAGCTCGGTGAAGGCGCGCTGGCCTGCGAGGATCCCGGATACGCGTGGACCTGGTCGGGACGTGGGCCGCGGTGAGCGGGCGGTTGCTTCGCGTCGAGGTGGCGCCGGACTCGCTGTTCGGGCCGGAGAACATACCCTACGGGGTGTTCGCCCCGCCGGGTGAATCCTTCCGGGTCGGTGTGCGTCTCGGCGATATGGTTCTGGATCTCGCCGCACTGCTCGGTGATCCGGTCTTCGCCCGCCCCGATCTCAATGGGTTTCTCGCCGCCGGGCCCGCTCGGTGGGGCGCTGTTCGTGCGCGGTTGCGCGAATTGGCGGACACCGCTTTGCCTGTCGAGGTGGTGCATCCTGTGCGTTCGGTGCGGATGGCATTGCCGGTGACGATCGGCGATTACGTCGACTTCTACGCGAGCATCGACCACGCGACGAATCTGGGCAGGCTGTTCCGGCCCGACAGTGAACCGTTGCTGCCGAATTGGCGTCATCTGCCGGTGGGCTATCACGGGCGGGCGGGCACCGTCGTGGTCTCCGGGACCCCGGTGGTCCGTCCACAGGGGCAACGCCGGACCGATTCGGGTACATCGGAATTCGGCCCGTCAGAGCGGCTCGATATCGAAGCGGAATTGGGGTTCGTGGTCGGCACGGGGTCGACGCTCGGCGTTCCGGTGGGTGTCGACGATTTCGCCGCGCACGTCTTCGGGGTCGCTCTGGTGAACGACTGGTCCGCGCGCGATATCCAGGCCTGGGAGTATCAGCCGCTCGGGCCGTTCCTCGGGAAGTCCTTCGCGACTTCGCTGTCGGCCTGGGTCACGCCGTTGGCCGCGTTGGAACAGGCGCGGGTGCCGCTACCGACCCAGGAACCGGAACCGCTGCCGTACCTGCGTGGGACCGCCGACCACGGGCTCGATATCGACCTGGCGGTGTCGTGGAACGGGCAGGTCGTCAGCCGACCGCCGTACGCGCGGATGTACTGGTCACCGGCGCAGATGCTGGCCCACCTCACCGCCAACGGCGCCTCCGTCCGCCCCGGCGACCTCTACGCCTCCGGCACCATCTCCGGCCCGGAATCGACCCAGCGCGGCTCGTTCATCGAATTGTCTTGGGGCGGAACAGAACCCATCACAATGGGCGAGGAAACCCGCACGTTCCTCGCCGACGGCGACGACGTGACGATCACCGCAACGGCACCGGGCACCGCGGGCAGGCGTATCGGTCTCGGCGAGGTCAGCGGTCGGATCCTGTCGGCGCGCAGCGCCCCCTGAAGTGAGGTCTGCCGCCACTGGACGCTCGGCCGCTAGCTTTCCGACATGAAATCACTTGTCGCCGCAGCCGCGGGAATCGCCGTCGCCGGTCTTGTTCAGGTCTCGATGGCCGCGCCGGCCGCCGCTGAGATCTGCACCGCACCGAGTCCCCACCTCTGCCCGCCGAAGTCCGGCTCGGCCGACGCCCTCGACACGCTGCTCTTCGCACTGCCCGTCTGGCTCGGCAGCGCGGGTACGAACCCGTAGCCTCCACCCAGGGGCGGAGATCATAATGGGCATCCTTCCACCCTGAGGTGGTATCGGTCGGAATTCTTGCCACGATACGGTGACGACTCGATACTTCGAACTAAAGGGTGCCGAGGATGTTGACGAGAATCGCCCGTATCGCTGTCGGCAGACCGCGACTGATTGTCGCGGTCGCGCTGCTGCTGATGATCCTGTGCGGCGCGATCGGCGCCACCGTGCACTCGAACATGAAATCGGGCGGATTCGTCACCGAGGATCTCGATTCGGTGCGGGCCAGTCAGTATCTGAGCGATCACTTCCCCGGTAGCGAACCGAACTACGTCCTGCTGGTCACCGACCCGGTGTCGGTCGACTCCCCCGACGCCCGCGCCGCCGCCGATGCCGCCGTGGCCGCGCTGCGCACCTATCCCGAGGTCAGCGGGGTGCAGTCGTACTGGACCTCGCGTCCCGACCTGAAGCAGGCGCTGCGCAGCAAGGACGGCAACCGCGCGCTCATCCTCGCCAGTATCGAGGGCGACGACGCCGAACTGCCGGACCGGGCGGGCAAGATCACCAAGGCATTGGCGGACAACGAGGGGCCGGTGACCATCGAGGCGGGTGGTCTGGCCGCCACGTTCTCCGACATCAACACCCAGATCAGCAAGGACCTGATCCTGGCCGAGGCCATCGCCATCCCCATCACGGGCCTGTTGCTGGCGCTGGTGTTCGGCAGTCTCGTCGCGGCCGCGTTGCCGGTGGTCATCGGCCTGTTCGCGATCGCAGCGGCGCTCGGCATTCTGCGGGTGCTCACCGCCGTCACCGATGTGTCGATCTTCGCGCTGAACATGACCACCGCCCTCGGTCTGGCGCTGGCCATCGACTACAGCCTGTTCATCGTGAGCCGCTACCGCGAGGAACTCACCGGCGGATCTACACCCACCGAGGCTGTTATCCGGTCGATCCGCACGGCCGGGCGGACGGTGGTGTATTCCGCGCTGGTGGTCGCGCTGTCGCTGTCGGCGCTGCTGGTGTTCCCGCAGTACTTCTTCAAATCCTTCGCCTACGCCGGTATCGCGGTTGTCGCCGCCGCCACGGCCGCCGCCGTCATCGTGCTGCCCGCGCTGCTCATGCTTGTCGGCCACCGCATCGACGCCGGTGACCTGCGCACACCGCTGCGCAAACTGTTCCGGCTGGCGCCGCGCGAGGAGAAGCAGCCGCGGCAGACCTTCTGGTACCGCCTGGTCACCGCCGTGATGAAGCGGCCGCTGCCGATCGCGCTGGCCACCACCGCGTTCCTGCTGCTGCTCGGATCACCGTTCCTGGGCGTGCAGTTCGGCTACCCAGACGACCGCTCGCTGCCCACCGACGTCGCCAGCCGTGAAGTCGGCGACGTACTGCGCACCGAATTCGATGCCGACATGGCGTCGAGCGCGACCATCGTGCTGCGCGAATTCCGGGGCGGCCCGGCCGAGCTGGACGCGTACGCACGCGAGCTGTCCAAGGTGCCCGACGTACCGGCGGTGCTGAGCAGCGCGGCCGTGTACCGCAACGGCCTGCGGGTGGCGGCGGGTGTGCCGGAGATGTCGGACCCGTCGGCGGGTGCGTACCTGTCGGTCGCTACCCGGCTCGACCCCTACTCCGACGCGGGCCGCGACCAACTCGACACGATCCGCGCCGTGCCCGCGCCCACCGACGCGCTCGTCACCGGTCCCGCCGCGCTGAACCAGGATTCCGTGGAAGCCATCACCGGCAAGCTGCCGCTGGCCGGTGCGCTGATCGCGATCACCACGCTGGTGCTGTTGTTCCTGTTCACCGGCAGTGTCGTGCTCCCGGTGAAGGCACTCGCGCTCAACATCCTGTCGCTGGCTGCCACCTTCGGCGCGATGGTGTGGATCTTCCAGGACGGGCACCTGTCCGGGCTGCTCGGTTTCCAGGCCACCGGCACCCTGAACCTGGCCATGCCGATCCTCATGTTCAGCCTGGCCTTCGGCGCGTCCATGGACTACGAGGTGTTCCTGCTCTCCCGCATCCGCGAGGAATGGCTGGCCGGTCCCAAGACCACCGAGGGCAACACCGAGGCGGTCGCGATGGGGGTGGCCCGCACCGGGCGCATCTTCACCGCCGCCGCGCTGCTGATGAGCATCGTGTTCCTCGGCGTCGCCACCTCCGGTGTGTCGATGATGAAGCTGTTCGGGCTCGGCTGCGCGCTCGCCGTCATCAGCGACGCGACGGTCATCCGCGGCCTGCTCGCACCGGCCCTCATGCGAATGATGGGCACCTGGAACTGGTGGGCGCCCAAGCCACTCGCGAAGCTGCACAACAGGTTCGGTTTACACGAGGCCGACGACGACCTCCCGGCCGCGCATCCGACACTCGAGAAGACCTCCGCATAACCCCGATCGCCGGGCGGGTCGCACCGCCCGGCGGGTATCGTCGGCGGCGGAGAATTCCACATCAACACGGGGGCTCGCACCAGCGGGCTGAGAGGACGGCTAGCCCTTTTTCCGGGCGATCAGGGCCGTCGACCGTATGAACCTGACCGGGTAATGCCGGCGTAGGGAGGACTGTTCATGGGCACAGCCACGTCGTCGAACGGCAACACCGCCGGAGTCGACACCGTCACCACCGGACCCATCCAGGGCAGCGTCAAACACTACAAAGAGGTCGACGGCCTGCGCATTCCCGTGCGCCGGATCAACCTCACCAACGGAGACCACTTCGACGTCTACGACACCTCGGGGCCCTACACCGACGACAACGCGGTGATCGACCTCGAGGCCGGTCTGCCGAAGCTGCGCGACGAATGGACCAAGCCGCAGATCGACGGCCCACCCACCCAGCTGCACTGGGCTCGCCAGGGCGTCGTCACCGACGAGATGCGCTTCATCGCCGCCCGCGAGGGCGTCTCGGCCGAACTCGTGCGCGAGGAGGTCGCCGCCGGGCGCGCGGTGATCCCGGCCAACCACAACCACCCCGAACTCGAGCCGACCATCATCGGCAAGAAGTTCCTGGTGAAGATCAACGCCAATATCGGCAACTCGGCGGTGTCGTCGTCGATCGCCGAGGAGGTGGAGAAGATGGTGTGGGCCTCGCGGTGGGGCGCCGACACCATCATGGACCTGTCGACCGGCAAGAACATCCACGAGACCCGCGAGTGGATCCTGCGCAATTCGCCGGTCCCGATCGGCACGGTGCCGATCTACCAGGCGCTGGAGAAGGTGAACGGTGATCCGACCAAGCTCACCTGGGAGTTGTACCGCGACACCGTGATCGAGCAGTGCGAGCAGGGTGTGGACTACATGACCGTGCACGCCGGGGTGCTGCTGCGCTACATCCCGCTCACGGCCAAGCGCGTCACCGGCATCGTCTCGCGCGGCGGATCCATCATGGCCGCTTGGTGTTTGGCGCATCATCAGGAATCGTTCCTGTACACGCACTTCCGGGAGCTCTGCGAGATCCTCGCGAAGTACGACGTCACCTTCTCCCTCGGTGACGGCCTGCGCCCCGGCTCCATCGCCGACGCCAACGACGAGGCCCAGTTCGCCGAACTGCGCACCCTAGGCGAACTCACCAAGATCGCGAAATCCTATGGCGTGCAGGTGATGATCGAGGGCCCCGGCCACGTGCCGATGCACAAGATCGTCGAGAACGTCCGCCTCGAAGAAGAACTCTGCGAAGAGGCCCCGTTCTACACCCTCGGCCCGCTGGCCACCGATATCGCGCCCGCCTACGACCACATCACCTCGGCCATCGGCGCCGCGATCATCGCCCAGGCGGGCACCGCCATGCTCTGCTACGTGACCCCCAAGGAGCACCTGGGTCTGCCCAACCGCGACGACGTGAAAGTCGGCGTGATCACCTACAAGATCGCTGCCCACGCCGCCGACCTCGCCAAGGGCCACCCCCACGCCCAGGACCGCGACAACGAATTGTCCAAGGCCCGTTTCGAATTCCGCTGGCACGACCAGTTCGCGCTCTCCCTCGACCCGGACACCGCCCGCGAATACCACGACGAAACCCTGCCCGCCGAACCCGCCAAGACCGCCCACTTCTGCTCCATGTGCGGCCCGAAGTTCTGCTCCATGCGCATCTCCGCCGACGTCCGCGAATACGCCGAAAAACAAGGCCTCACCGACGTCGCCGCCATCGAAGCGGGCATGGCCGAGAAGTCGGCCGAGTTCGCCGACCACGGCAACCAGGTCTACCTCCCGGTCGTCTCCTGACCCCGTCAACGCCCGCCCCACAATCGGGGCGGGCGTTGTCGTCGGACGATCTCCGATCAGAGCTGGTCGAACCCCGCGTCGCTGCTCACCACTTCGACACACGGCCTAGTCGTCGGGAAACGCGCGGCGGTTTCGCTTGGTGATGCCGCGCCGCTTCTTCGCGGCGATGCGACGTTCTTTCGCGCCGCGCGACGGCTTGGTGGGGCGGCGGGCGGGTGGCGGGGCGGCAGCGGCGGCACGCAGTAACGAGGTCAGGCGTTCGCGGGCGGCTGCGCGGTTCTGCACCTGTGCGCGGTGCTCCGAAGCGGCGATCGTGAGCACCCCGTCGACCAGGCGGGTGGCCAGGCGATCGAGCATCCGGGTGCGCAGCCACTCCGGCACGGAAGGCGAGTTGGCGAGGTCGAACGACAGCTCGACCCGGCTGTCGGTTGTGTTGACGTGCTGCCCGCCCGGGCCGGACGAGCGTGAGAACCGCTCGCGCAACTCGGATGCGGGTATCACCAGTGTCCGAGTCACGGTCAGGTCTTCCGCCATGATCCGATGCCGTCTTTCCGATTCGCGAGTCGACTATCCCAAGTAGCCGAATGGTGACCTTGTCGTTCACGATAACGACGACCTTGTATGCGCGCGTTTCGGGTGTGCCTGTGCTGCGTTTCTCCCTCTCGGGCTCGGCGCGGCCGCTGCTGCGCACTGTCCGTTCCGGACCGGAGGTGCGCACCGGCAGATCCGCGTCGACAGCGCTTCCGTACGAATGAATCAGGTGTTGCCGTTGAGCATTTCGGCGGTCAGCACATTGCCGCCGACTCCCCAGCCGCCGTCGACGATCTCGTCGACGAGGACGACGGTGGTCGCGCGAGCGCGTTCACCGTAGATCTCGACATACAGCTCGGTGGTGCGTTCCACGATCTTCCGCTTGTCCTCGTTGTCGATAGTTCCAGCGGGAACCTTGAAGTTGGCGAACGGCATAACGATCTCCTCAGGTGGTGTGATATTCGGCGATGGCGGCGGTCTCGGCGTCAGATCATGCCGCCGTTGGCGCGCACGATCTGGCCGTTGATCCAGTGCCCCTCGGGACTGGTGAGGAAGGCGACCACGCGGGCGATGTCCTCCGGTGTGCCCAGGCGTTCGAGCGGCGGATTCTCGGCCAGCGCTGTGATCTGTTCCTCGGTCTTCCCGTCCAGGAACATCGCGGTGGCGGTCGGGCCGGGAGCCACGGTGTTGACGGTGATGTCGCGGCCACGCAGTTCCCTGGCCAGGATCAGCGTGACCGCTTCTACGGCGCCTTTGCTGGCGGCATAGGCGCCGTAGGTGGGGAACTGGGCACCGACCACGGAGGTCGACAAGCTCACGAACGAGCCGCCGCCGCGCAGCCGCCGCGCGGCTTGCTGGGCAACGACGAAGGTGCCGCGGATGTTGACGCGGTGGATCGCGTCGAGAACATTCAGATCGAGGTCGGCGATGGTGGACAGGGCGAGGCGACCCGCGGAGTTGACGACGACGTCGACGCCGCCGAATTCGGCCTCGGCGCGGTCGAACAGTGCCGAGACGGCGTCTTCGTCGGCGACGTCGGCCCGGACCGCGATGGCGGTGCCACCCGTCGCGGAGATGGTCGCCACGGCGTCCTCGGCCGCGGCGGCGTTGTCCGTGTAGTTGACGACGACGGTGCTGCCACGGGCCGCGAGCTCGAGCGAGATCGCCAGCCCGATGCCGCGGGAACCTCCGGTGACGACAGCAACCTGTGCGGCCTTTCCCGATGCGGTGTCGGTGGATGTCATGTTCTCAACTATCGTCGGCTCGGGCGGCGGGTACGAGGGGACGTCATCCCCTGTGTCGCGGGCCCGGCATACCGCAGACTGGATGTCATGAGCGTCGCGAAGTATGCCGAGCTGGGTGCGTTCCTGCGGTCACGGCGCGAGCGCATCCGGCCCGAAGAGGTCGGATTCGTGTCCGGGCCACGACGGCGCGTGCGCGGACTCCGTCGCGACGAGGTGGCCCAACTCGCCGGAGCTTCGGTGGACTACTACAACGAGCTCGAGCGCGGGGCCGGGTCGCAGCCGTCGGAACAGATGCTGGCGGCGCTGGCGCGCGCGTTGCGGCTGACCGCAGACGAACGTGACCACATCTATCACCTCGCCGACCGTCCGGTGCCGCGCGCCGGCACCGCGAGTTCGCACGTCCATCCGGGAATGGTCGACCTGCTCACCCGGCTGGTCGCGACGCCCGCCCAGGTGATCACCGACCTGCACGTCACGCTGGTGCAGAATGCTCTGGCCGTCGCGCTGCTCGGCGACCAAACCGGCCGACAGGGCATGGGGGCGAGCTTTGTGTACCGATGGTTCACCGATCCCGTATCCCGGCGGCTCTATCCCGACAGCGACCACGAGACCCAGTCCCGCGCGTTCGTCGCCGATCTGCGGGCCGCCGCGGGCCGTCGCTCCGCCGCGGATTCCGAGGCGGCTTCGCTCATCTCCGAGCTGCTGAGCTGCTCGGCCGAGTTCGCGGCGATATGGACGGCTCACGAGGTGGCATTCCGTCGAAACGACCGCAAACGTATCAATCACCCGGCGCTCGGCCTGATCGAAGTCAACTGCCTCAATCTGTTCAGCGAAGACGGCCGGCAACGGCTGCTCTGGTTCACCCCAGCCGTCGGCACCGACAGCGCGACCAAGCTGGACCTGCTCACCGTGGTCGGCACACAGGAATTCACCGACCTCCGGTGACCCGTGCAGGGGCCCTAGGTCAGGGGCGGCGGACGGGGCGACGTTACGCAGGGGTACCGAGCGGCGGGTGCTCGAGCACGCGGGGGGCCCAGCCAGCGCGCCCTGGACCGATTCATAAGCACCGCGCATTATGTCCCCAAGCTGGGGTTCGCTCACGCTCATCCCTCCTGACGGCCACCCCCTGGGTTTCGGGGGCTTTCCCTATTCCAGGCGATCACTAGGGTTCTGGCATGTCTGTTCGCACGAAACGTGTCTTCGCCGGGGCCCTCGCGGCCGCCGCCCTGTCTCTCGTCGCACCGCTCGGTACCGCTCAGGCGGCCTCGCCGCTGTCGATCGCCGATTCCGGGTCGTCCTCCATCGGTTGCACGTCGACCGATATCAACCCCTGCCCCATTCGTCCGCTGCTCGACCTGCTCACCCTGGTGACCAGCGGCTCCGCCTAACGGCGCACCATCCCCGCTACGGCCTGCGGTAGCGTCGGCGATATGGCCGATGCGTTCTATCTCCCCGACCCGACGGACCCGAATCGCTTCGAGTCGACCGAGCTCACCCGCGGCCCCTGGTCGCCGGATGCGCAGCACGCGGGGCCGCCGTCGGCGCTGTTGGGCCATGTCATCGAGCGGTGTGAGCCGCGTGACGGGTTTCAGGTGGGGCGGGTGGCGGTGGAGATTCTCGGGCCGGTGCCGTTGGCGCCGTTGATGGTGCGGGCCGAGGTGGTGCGGTCGGGGCGCAGTGTTGAGCTGATCGAGGCGACGTTGTCGGCGGAGCGGGGGCCGGTGATGCGGGCGGTGGCCTGGCGGTTGAAGTTGTCGGAGCCGCCGCTGGATCTGCCGCCGAAGTTTTTGCCGAGCGGCACGAGGCCGCTGCCTGCCGACGCGCAGCCGGGGACATTCCCGTCGAATCAGAGGGTCGGGTTTCACACCGGGATCGAATACCGGTTCAGTACAGGGTCATTCGCAGCTCCGGGCCCTGCGGTCTGCTGGATCAGGTTGAAGTATCCGATCGTCGCGGGCACGACCCCGAGTCCGCTGGAACGCGCCCTGGCTGCCGCTGATTCGGGCAATGGGGTGAGCGCGGTGCTCGACTGGTCGAAGTATCTGTTCATCAACACCGACCTCACCGTCACCCTGCATCGTCAGCCGGTCGGCGAGTGGGTGTGCCTGGATGCGGTGACCCACCCGCAACCGCACGGCATCGGCCTCGCGGAATCGGCGCTGTTCGACGAGACGGGCCCGATCGGTCGCAGCACCCAGACCCTGTTGATCGCACCACGCGGATAGGACACTTTCGGCAGCGCGCAGCCGCTTTGGCCCACGCGTTGACATTCGCTGCGGACATCCGGTCGCATCCGGTGCCGACCCACCCCGCACGCCGCGACGTGCCCACATCACGCCGCTCGCTGCGGACGTGCCGCAAGGGCTTCGTCAGACCACGGAAAAGCCCTGGGGCAGCGTCGTTCTGCCGGTCAATGCCGACAGCACCGGTACCCCGTCGCCGAGGTGGACCGCGGTTCGCGCCGCCAGCACAATGGCCTCGGTGAGCACCTCCTCGGGTAGCTCGCAGCTCAGGCCGGTCACGGCGGCGATGTCGAGACTGTGTACGGCCAGCTCGAAGGTCCGGGTGGGCAGGTAGGTGTAGAGCCGCATGCCGAGCCCACCGATGACGGTGATCAACCGATCCTCGGCACCGGTGACAGCGGCGGTCGCGGCGGCGGCCAGGGCGTCGATCGCCGCGGCGGGGTCGTCGCCGAGTTCGGCCGCCGCGTCGCGTCCGCGCCGCACGATCGCCTCGCTACCCGCCCGCGCCGCATAGGCTTTCGCCATGGCGTAGTACTCCTGCGGGCTCGCCACGTCCTCGACCTCGGCGGGCTGCTCGAGATAGGCGGTGACGGTGGTGAGCGAGCGGGAGGTGTGACCGACCAGCGATCGCAGATCCCACTCACCCAATCCCGGCCCCGCCCAGCTGTCGGCGGGGATCTTCCGGACAAGGGCGGCGAAGCTCGCCGCCGCGCTCACAAAGGTTTCGGCCGGATGCTCGTGCACAGCATCGAACGTACCGGCCACACGGTGATCAGCGCAGGGCGTCGAGGTCTACCAGTTCGGCGTTCCCGTGCTTGATCAGTTCCGATTCGCCGGTGCTCGTGCGACGGAACGGGTCACCCTTTCCGGTGGTGAGCAGGCCGTGGAGGCTGGTGGTGATGTACGCGCCCCAGGCATTCGCGCACACCTCGTAGCATTCGACCTCCGGCGCCAAACCCACATGCGTGAAACGGATTTCGGTGCCGGCGGGGGTTACGGTGATGTCGAAGACGACGTCGGTGTCCTCCCATTCGGCGGTGTCGGAGATGAAGGCGAGGTGGGAGTCGGTGACGTGCCAGACCAGTCGCTTGCCGGGGATCGACTCGGTGGTGGTCATGGTGCAGCGGTGTATGCCGGGCACCTCGAAACGGTAGCTGTCGCCGACCGTTCCGGAGGTGCCCTCGACGGTCTCCGACCACCACGACTACACGTCGTTGATGGCGGCGAAGGCTTCCGCCGGGGTCTTGGGCACGGTGATCGTCGCGGTGAAGTCGCTCATGGCTTTTCCTATGTTCGGCTCAGCCGTCGAGGTGGCGGCGGAGCGCGGCGAGTGGACCGTCCCAGTCACGGGACAGGGCGGCCAGGAACTGCTGGGCCACCCGCATGGGGGCGGAATCGAGGCGGTAGCGCACGCGACGCCGTTCACCGGGTTCCGCGATCACCAAGCCCGCGTCCGCAAGCAGGGCAAGGTGTTTGGCGATCGCCTGCCGGGTGATGGGCAGGTGATCGGCGAGGTCGGTCGCGGTGGCCGGACCGTCGGCGGCCAGCGCGGCGAGGACCGCGCGACGGCTCGGATCGGCCAGCGCGACGAAGACCCGTTCGGCGGTCGCCTCGGTCTCAGGCCGCATCGAGGTACTCGACGAGCTCACCCAGCTCGCTCTTCCAGCCACCGATATTGCCCTCGAAGGCCTCCTTGTGCGCGGCCTCCGGCAGCTGTGCGAAGCCGGATTCGACCACGGTGAGCCGGGTACCCGCGCCGGTCGGTTCGAGCCGGAATTCGACGTAGGTGCGGCGCGGGTCGTCGTCGGGCAGCCCGTTGATGGGCCAGGTGTAGCCGAAGACGGTCGGCTCCTCGACCCGTTCCACGCGCATGTCGGCGGCGAAGCCTTCATTCCAGGTCATCCGCATGTCGCCGCCCGGGCGCAGGTCGATCTCGGCGGTATTGCCGAACCAGCTCGCGAGCCCTTCGGCGGTGGTGATCGCCGCCCACACCTTGGCGGGCGGGTGGGCGAGTTCTACGGTTCGCACGATCTGATCGGGAAATCCCATGGCGCTTCCTCCTATGTCGCAACCGATTGGTTGCCACTAACAGTATGGCAACCAATCGGTTGCGTCAAGGATCAGTGTCCACCGCTCACGCGAAAGCCCTTCGGCACCAGCCAGACGGCACCGACAGTCACCACGGCGACGACGGCGGCCGACAGATACGACGTGGTGGTGAGGGCGGAATCGAAGGCGTGGGTGGCGGCGCCGAGCAACTCGGTGCGTGCGGGTTCCGGCAGGTCCGAGGCGACTTCGGCGGCACCGCCCACCGAACCGCTCGCCTGCTCCACGCGGTCGGGCGGAACGGGCAGATGGGTCATGTGCTCGGTGAAGAGCCTGGCGTGCAGGCTGCCGAGCAGCGCCACCCCGAAACCGACACCGACCTCGTAGTTGGTCTCCTCGACCGCACCCGCCTGCCCTGCCCGGTCGGCGGGAACGGCACCGACGAGCACGGCGGCGGCCGCGGTGACGGCCATCCCGTCGCCGAGCCCGAAGGAGACGAGCACCAGCGCCACCACCGGATACGACGTCGGTTCCGGGCTCACCGCGAGCAGCAGGAAGCCGAGCGCGACCGCACCCAAGCCGACACCGAGCACCACGCGCACCCCGAATTTCTCCATCAGCATCGGCGTGAGCAGCGACGCCGTGAGCAGGGTGAGGGCGGCGGGCAACATCCGGATACCCGCCTGCGACGGGCTGTAGCCGTGCACGTACTGCAACCACAGCGAGATCAGGAACATGGCGGCGCCGATGGCCATCATGGCGAGCAGGGTCGCCACGGCGGCCGCGGTGAACGCGCCGTTGCGGAACAGGCGCACGTCCAGCAGCGGATCGGCCGACCGGAGCTGGCGGCGGGTGAACCAGGCCAGCGCGCCCACACCGATCAGCAGCATCGCCCAATCCACCAGTGTCGCTTCGCCTTTGGCCAGATGCTTGATGCCCCACGCCAGGCAGACGATGCCTGCCACGGACAGCACCGCCGAGAACCAATCGAGCCGACCCGCCTGCGGGGTCCGGTACTCCGGCAGCACCCACAAGCCGACGACCACCGTCACCAGCACCACCGGCACGTTCAGCCAGAACGCCGACGACCAGCCGAAATGCTCGACAAGGAAACCGCCCACGATCGGACCGACCGTCGCACCCACCCCGGCGACGGCCGCCCAGATCCCGATGGCCGTGTTGCGCTCGCGCACGTCGGTGAAGATGTTGCGGATCAGCGACAACGTCGAGGGCATCACCATCGCGCCACCGATACCGAGCAGCACCCGCCCGACGATCAGTTGCGCCGCGCTGCCCGCGGTGGCCGCGATCACCGAAGCGACACCGAACAGCAGAAACCCGCTGATGAACAACAACTTCCGCCCCCACCGGTCCCCCAGCGCACCGGTGGTGATGAGCAACCCGCCGAGCACGAGGCCGTAGATATCGATGATCCACAACTGCTCGAGCGGCCCGACGTGCAGATCATCGATCAACGACGGCAACGCCACATTGAGAATCGTGGCATCCATCGCCACCAGCAACAGGCTGGCGCACAGCACCCCGAGCATCACCCAGCGCACCGACCCGTAGGTCTTCGTCTGCTCGTCCACCTGTCACCATCCTGGTCGTGATCGGTTTCCGTGGCGCTCGACCGCCCAGGTCAACGTAACCGCTCGGCGCCGGTTCCCCGGGGAAGCGCCACACCAGGTGAACGCGAAAACGGCGCCTGCGACCCGGCGGATCGCAGGCGCCGTCAGGGACCGTCTCAGGACTTGTCGAACCTGGTGTCGACGTAGGAGCCGAAGTCGACCTTGCCGGGGATGGCCTTGGCCTCGGTGAAGGCGTCGGCGATCTCCTGTTCGGAGGCGATCACCTGGTCGGTGAGCTGGATCGGTTGCTTGATCGAGCGGGTCCAGGTGGTGCGGGAGGCGTCGACGCTGATCTGGGTGAGTTCGGCGTACTTCGCCGACCAGGTGTCGAGGTTGTCCGAGGACCACTTGGTCGCGGCGGCGTAGCGCTGGAAGAAGTCGGCGAGCGCGGCCGACTTGCCCGGGTCGGCGAGGGTCTTGTTGCCCGCGGCCCAGAAGTTGTAGCCGTTGGCGGCCTGGTCGGCGGTGGCGATGGACTTGGCGCCGATCTCCTTCTCGGCGATGGCGGTGTAGGGGTCCCAGGTGGCCCAGGCGTCGACATCGCCCCTGGTGAGGGCCGTGTAACCGTCACCGGGCGAGAGGTAGACCGGTTCGACATCGCTCAGCGACAAGCCCGCCTTCTTCAGTTGCAGCAGCAGGTTGGCGTTGGCCGAACTGCCCTTGTAGACGGCGACCTTCTTGCCCTTCAGCGCCGCGACCGAAGCGATCGGCGAATCCTTACCGACCAGGATCGCATCGCCCTTGCCGGTGGCCGACAGCGCGCCGACGATCTTGATATCGGCATCGGCGGCCGCACCGAAGATGACCGGAGTGTTGCCGGTCTGGGCGATATCGATGCCGCCCGCGCTGGCCGCCTCGACCAGCGGCAGACCTGCGGTGAAGGTGGAGAATTCGATCTTGTAGGGCAGGTTTTCCAGCTGCCCCGACGCCTTCAGCAGCACCTCGATCGAGATCGCCTTCTGATCACCGACTTTCAGCGTCACCGTGCTCAGGTCGACCGGCCCCGAAGGAGCCGCCTCGGTCGCCGCGTCGTCACCGCAGGCGCTCGACGAGAGCGCGGCGACGACGGCGAGGGCGAGTCCGGCCAGACGGGACTTCGGAGTGCGTTTCACGGGAACAACTTTCGTGCGATGGATGGGTGGGTCAGTGGGTGACGCCGAGCAGCGCGAGCAGCCGCGTCGCGTACTCGGCGACCTCCGGTGCCGCGGCGGTGCGCGGTCGTGGGAGGTCGATGGGGACGTCGGCGGCGATGTGGCCGTCGTCGAGGACGAGCACGCGGTCGGCGAGGGTGATCGCCTCCAGCACATCGTGGGTCACCAGCAGCACGCCGAAGGCGCGCTCTGCGTGCAGGCCGAGCAGCAGATCGTGCATGGTGAGCCGGGTGAGGGCGTCGAGTGCGCCGAACGGCTCGTCGAGCAGCAGCAGGGTCGGTTCGGCCACCAAAGCCCTTGCCAACGCGGCACGTTGGGCTTCCCCGCCGGAGAGCGTGAGTGGCCATGCGTCGGCGCGTGCAGCCAGACCGACCTCGGCGAGGACCTCACGCGCGGCGTGTTCGTCGGCCCGGCGGTTTCGCGGTGCCGGTCTGCCGAGCGCGACATTGCGGACCACCGGCTGCCACGGGATCAGCCGGGGTTCCTGGAAGACGATCGTCGGCCGCCCCTCGACGAGAACCTCACCGGTACTTGCCGAATCGAGGCCACCGAGAACCCGCAGCAGGGTGGATTTGCCCGAGCCACTGCGTCCGACGAGGGCGACGATCTCACCCGCACCGATCTCGAGATCGATGCCGTCCAGGACGGTGCACTCACCGAAACTCTTTCCCAGCGCGGTTATTCGCGCTGCGACGGCTGTGCGCGGGGCGATGATGGTAGCAACGGTCATCGAGTGGGCCTCGCAATCGAACGGCGGACGATGGTCGGTCGGAGCATGGGGCACCTCGAGGCGGCTGTGGCGGATGGTGACGCATGTTGCGGACCACGTGGCGCGGTGGGCGCGCACATCACCGCACTCCCGGCCGCCACCGCAGCGCACGGCGCTCGGCCATTCGCACCAGAGAGTCGGTCAACAGGCCGAGCAGGCTGTAGACCACCAGCCCGAACACCACGATGTCGGTGCGCAGGAATTCGCGGGCATTGTTGACGACGAAGCCGAGGCCCGCGCTCGCATTGATCTGCTCGGCGACGATGAGCGAAAGCCAAGCGATGCCGAGACTTTGGCGCGCACCGACCAGGATCTGCGGCAGCGCACCCGGCAGCACAAGCAGCCGCAACCGCTCACCGAGACCGAGACGAAGGGCGGTCCCGAGCTCGAGCAGCTTCGGGTCGAGCTGGCGGATGCCGGAGTAGGTGTTGAGGTACAGCGGGAAGAACACGCCGAGCGCGATCAGATAGACCTTCGGTTCCTCGCCGATACCGAACCAGATGATGAACAGCGGGATCAGGCCGAACAGCGGGATGGTGCGGATCATCTGCAGCGGCGGGTCGAGTGCGTACTCACCGATCTTGCTTAGCCCGGCCAGCACACCGAACGCCAGCGCGAGCACCGCGCCGAGCGCGAAACCGTAGAGTGCGCGCTGACCCGATACCAGCAGCGCGTCGCCGAGCTGGCCGGACCGATAGATCTCGAGACCCGCCTCGAACACCGCCGAGGGGGCGGGCAGTTTCTTGGCCGGAATCCAGCCGCTGGTGCTGCCGATCTGCCACAGCAACAGCAGTGCCAGCGGGGAGACCGCGCGCAGCAGGCCGGGTCGGCGATACAGCGGCCGGTCCACGGGTGCGGTGCGCGATGCAGACAACATGGATGCATGGTGCCCCGCCCCTGCCGCGCCACGACAGGGTTGCGATCAGCTCGAGGATTACCCCGCGCGGCTGGAAATCTGCTGCACACCCCACCCGTTGCCGTCGGGATCGCTGAAGAACACGAAGCCGACATTGTCGAGTGGATGCGGTGTGGGCGACGGATTCACGCCGAGCACCTGCACGTCGGTGACCTCGACGCCGCGGGCCACGAGTTCGGCGCGCGCCTGCTCGATGTCAGGGACCACCAGCTGCAAGCCCTTCAACGAACCCGGCGGCATCTGTGGAACCGCGCCCTTGCCGATCACGATCGAACAGCCGGAGCCGGGCGGGGTGAGCTGGACGATGCGCACCTCGTCGGAGATCACCGTGTCGTGGTCGACGTTGAATCCGAGCTTGTTCGCGTAGAAATCCTTGGCCCGGTCGATATCCGACACGGGAACGACCACTACTTCCAGAGTCCAGTTCACGACGCACCTTCCACGGTTGGTCTGCCGACTCGCAACGCCGCTCAGTGTGCCACCAGCTCAGGCTTTCCGCTCCCAACGCCAAGCGAATTCCCCCGGCGCGGGTGGTGGACCGGGCAGGTCGCCCTCGGCGCGCAGGCCGTCGATCAGCAGGGCGAGGACGCGGCGGCGCAGTTCGGCGGTGCGCACCTGGTCGGGCATGGTGATCGCGGCGCACGCCTCGAGGATCAGGCCGACGTCCAGGGCGCTCACGTCGGTACGCAGCCGGCCGGTGGCATGGGCGCGGCGGACCAGTTCCTCGGTGACCTCACCGGAATGCAGCACGTCGGGCAGCATCGCGTCGTCGGGGGTGAAGGTGCCTGCCAGCCGCACCGTGAGCGAATGCACGTCGGCGTCGACCACCCGCTCGAGGAAACCGACGAATCCGCGCCAGCCGTCGGAATCCTCCAGTGCGGCATCGGCTTCCGCGTTGTAGCGCCGTAACCCTTCGTGGCACAGCGTGCGTAGCAGCACCTCCTTGCTCGGATAGCGGCGGTAGAGGGCGCTGATGCCGACGCCCGCGCGTTCGGCGACCGCGGCGATCGGCGCGGCCGGGTCGTCGAGGAACACCGCCCGTGCGGCCTCGAGGATCAGTCCGTCATTGCGTGCGGCCTGCGCCTTGCGACCGGGCAAGCGGGGCTGAGCTGGGGTTTCGTTCTGCTTCGGCATGAATATCAGCCTACCACTTGAAACGGAATGATCCGTTCTGTTACGGTTGGAACAGAACGAAGCATTCCGTTTCAACAAGAGGATCCGACATGACCGTCACGCCCTTCCGCATCGATGTCCCCCAGGCCCGGCTCGACGACCTCGCCGCCCGGCTGCGCAACGCGCTCTACCCGGACGAGCTGCCCGGCGTCGGCGATGCCTACGGCGTTCCCGGCGATCGGGTCCGCGCCCTGGCGAAGTACTGGCTCGAGGAATTCGACTGGCGTGCTCTGGAATCCGAGCTGAACGCCTACCCGCAGTTCACCACCGAGATCGACGGCGAGAACATCCACTTCCTGCACATCCGTTCCTCGCGCGCCGATGCGACGCCGGTGATCCTCACCCACGGCTGGCCGGGCTCGATCCTGGAATACGTGGATGTGATCGCACCGCTCACCGAGCCGGAATCCGCCGAGGATCCGGCCTTCCACCTGGTCATCCCGTCGCTGCCGGGGTTCGGGTTCTCCGGGCCCACCCGCAGCACCGGCTGGAACCGCTACCGCACCGCCCGCGCCTGGGCCGAGCTGATGGCCCGCCTGGGTTACGAGCGCTACGGCGCCATCGGTAACGACGGCGGTTCGATGGTCTCCCCCGAGATCGGACGGATCGCGCCGGAGCAGGTGATCGGCGTGCACGTCACCCAGCTGTTCTCCTTCCCGTCCGGCGACCCGGCCGAATTCGAGGGCATGTCGGAGGCGGATATGGCCGCGCTGCAACACCTGCAGTGGTTCCACGAGAACAAGATGGCGTTCAACACCCTGCACAGCCAACAGCCGCAGACCCTGGCCTACGCGCTGGCCGATTCACCGATCGGCCTGCTCGGCTGGAACGCGCAGCTGTTCGGTGAGTCGATCGACGCGCGGTTCGTGATCGCGAATGTGGCGCTGTACTGGCTCACCGGCACCTCGGGTTCGTCGCTGCGCTTCTACTACGAGGACGCGCATGCCGCCGAGCACCCGAGCACCCCGACCACCGTGCCGACCGGACTGGCCATGTTCGCCGGCGACTTCCAGTCCATCCGGCGCTTCGCCGAACGCGACCACAGCAACATCGTCAGCTGGAATTCCTACGACGTGCGCACCGGCGCGGGCGGGGCCAATGATGCCGCCGGGCACTACGCCGCGCACGAGGCACCCCAGGTGCTGGTGGGCGATATCCGGCAGTTCTTCGCCGGCCTGTCCTGAGTCCCGGTGCCCCGGCCCACGCTCCCCTCATCGGTGCGTGGGCCGAAGCCCATTCGAATCATGCACCAGCGCACCGACATGTGCGTAACGAAGTCGACGATCAGTGGTGTTCGTGCAGGTCGCCCCAGGCGGGGAACGGGTCGTCGTAGGTCGCCCAGACGGACGCGCCCGCGGCGAATTCCACGTCGGTGAGCAGGGCGGCGGTCAATTCGCGCCGCACCGCCGCCGCGTCGAGCCGCACGCCGATGAACACGATCTCCTGTCCGGCGGGCACCTCTAGCGCCGACCACCACGCGCCCGGCTCGAAGGTGAGATTGGGTCCGGCCTGCGACCAGATCGCGGCCAGCTCGGGGCGGCTGGCGATCCAGCAGAAACCTTTGCTGCGGAGCATGCCGCGCAGGGTGGTCAGCGCGTCGGCCAGGCGTTGCGGATGGAAGGGGCGGTCGGCGGTGAAGGTGAGACTGCTGATGCCGTATTCCTCGGTCTCGGGTGTGTGCCCGCCCGCCAATTCCTCTGCCCAGCCGTCTGTTTCGGCGGCGACCACCGGGTTGTAGCGACCCGTGGACAGCACCTCACCCAGGTCGACGACGCCCTTCTCGGTGCGCAGGATGTGGGCACGCGGATTGAGCCTGCGCACGGTGGCCTCGACCGTCGCGGCGGCATTCGCGCTGACGAGGTCGGTCTTGTTCACCAGCAGTACGTCGGCGAACTCCACCTGATCCACGAGCAGGTCGGCGATGGTCCGCGAATCACCCTCGCCCGCTTCGAGTTCGCGCTCGGCCAGGGCTTGGCCGCGCACCAGTTCGGCGAGGAAGGTCGAGGCGTCGACGACGGTGACCATGGTGTCGAGGCGGGCCACATCGCCGAGGCGGAATCCGTCCTCGAATTCCCAGTCGAAGGTGGCGGCCACCGGCATCGGCTCGGAGATGCCGGTCGACTCGATCACCAACTGGTCGAAGCGGCCCTCGCGGGCGAGCCGGGCGACGGCTTCGATCAGGTCCTCGCGCAGCGTGCAGCAGATGCAGCCGTTGGTGAGTTCGACGAGTTTCTCCTCGGTGCGATCGAGGTGACCCTGACCCGCCACGAGCGCGGCGTCGATGTTCACCTCGCTCATGTCGTTGACGATCACCGCGACCCGGCGGCCTTCGCGGTTGGCGAGGATGTGATTGAGCAGGGTGGTCTTGCCCGCGCCGAGGAAGCCGGACAGGACGGTGACGGGCAGGCGGGCGGACGAATCGGTAGTGGTCACTAGTTAATGATAATGGTTTTCAATTGCTGTAACCGGTTGGGTCCAGGAAATCGGACAGGCGGTCGTAGGGTTGGGGCGTGAAGATGTTGCCGCTCGCCCCCGATGGCCAAACTCCTGTTCGCGCGCTCACCATCGCGGGCACCGACTCCGGTGGCGGCGCGGGCATCCAGGCCGACTCGCGGACCATGGCCATGTGCGGGGTGCACGCCTGCGTCGCCGTCGCGGCGGTGACGGTGCAGAACACGGTGGGCGTCAGCGGTTTTCACGAGATCCCGCCGCAGATCGTGGCCGATCAGGTGCGGGTGGTCGTGCGCGATATCGGGATCGGCGCCGCCAAGACCGGGATGCTCGCGTCCACCGCCATCATCGAATCGGTGGCGGCGGTGTGCCGGGAGGTCGGGATCGGACGCCAGGGAACGGTGCCGCTGGTCGTCGATCCGGTCGCGGCGTCGATGCACGGCGACCCACTGCTGCACGCCTCGGCGCTCGACGCCGTGCGCACCACACTCATCCCGCTCGCCACCGTCGTCACGCCGAATCTCGACGAGGTGCGCCTCATCACCGGCATCGAGGTGGTCGACGACCCGACCGCCCGCAAGGCCGCCGAAGCCCTGCACGCCCTCGGCGCGCAGTGGGCCATCGTGAAGGGCGGACACCTGCGCACATCGGAGACCAGCACGGACCTGCTCTTCGACGGCGACACCTTCCAGGAATTCAGCGCACCGCGCATCGCCACCGGCAACGATCACGGCGGCGGCGACACCTTGGCGGCGGCCATCGCGAGCGCGCTCGCCCACGGGTACTCGGTGCCCGAAGCGGTGGCCTTCGCCAAGGATTGGACCTATCGGTGCCTGGCCGCGTCCTACGACCTTGGCGCTGGTCACGGGCCTGTGTCGCCGTTATGGAGACTCCGCACAGATCGCTAGCGTGGCAATCGAAACTTGTCGGTGGGCGGGTCCATACTGAGGTCATCGCACCCCCACCGGCTCCAACGACGTAGTCGGCGAGAACAACGAAGTTCGTGCCGGGCGCGAGTTCAGTCAGTCACGAATGCGTCGCGCAGCGGTTCGGCCGGATCGATCCGGACGCCGTTGAACCGGGCGTGAGCTTGGGCGAGGGCCGAGATGCTCTCGGCCAGATAGTCGATGAACCGCTCAACGGGCATCGCCGACACCTCGCGCTGGTTGGCGCCGAGCCACCAGTCCGTCGCCGAGGCGACCGCCCCGAAAATCGAATAGCTCACCAATTCGATGCCCGCCACGTCGACCGACTCGTCCGGCAGCAACCCGGCGATGAATTCGGCGGCGCGCCTGGCCGATTGGCGGGCGGCGGCCAGGGCCCGTTCGGTTTCGCGGGCCTGCTGGCTGAAATGGCTGTGCAGGATGAACCGGAAGACATTCGGGTGCTCCGACACCACCGCCACGTACTCGGCGGCCGCGCGACGCACCAGTTCGGCTGCCGAGTCGTGGGTGAGGTCGATCCCGCCGAGCAGCCGCTCCCAGAGCATTTCGCGCACCCGGTCGACGATCGCGTTGTAGAGATCGGTCTTGTCCTCGAAGTGCCGGTACAGCTTGGGCTTGGCGGCGCCCGCCTCCTTGGCGATGTCGCCCATGCTCACGTCCGGGCCGTGCGCGTCGAGGGCCCGGAAGGCCGCTTCGACGAATTCGATCCGCACCTGCACACGGTGGGCTCGCCAGCGTTCGGTGCGCGCGTCCACACGCCGGGCTGGGACCTCGTCGGCCTTCCGATGCACGCGCGTCACACTGGCAGTATCGCTGGCCACGCGGCGCGACACGCTGCCACCCCTTATTTTTTGCCGTACCGGCAAGGAAGGTTGCCAGTAAATGGCATCGGTGTGCACCATCGAGAACATCCGATCAGACCCGCACCATCAGGAGCTTCGATGACCGAGACCACCCCGACCGCCGAACAGTTCTGGGAAGACTTCTACCGGGAACGCGACCAGATCTGGACCGGCAACGCCAACGCCACCCTCGTCCGCGAAGCCGCCGACCTGACGCCCGGCACGGCCCTCGACCTCGGCTGCGGTGAAGGCGGCGACGCCATCTGGCTGGCCACCCGCGGCTGGCAGGTCACCGCGGTCGACGTGTCGGCCACCGCCATGCAGCGCGGTGCCCAGCACGCGGCCGATGCGGGCGTGAGCATCGAATGGCAGCGCCACGACCTGATGGAGACCTTCCCCGAGGGCACCTTCGATCTGGTCTCCGCGCAGTTCCTGCATTCCCCCGTGGAACGCCCCGACGAACGCGCCCGCATCCTGCGCCGAGCGGCCGAGGCCGTGGCCCCCGGTGGTTCGCTGATCGTCGGCGGACACGCGGGCTGGCCGACCTGGGTGGCCGACAATCCGCCGCACGCCGTCCACTTCCCCACCATCGACGAGGTGATCGAGCAGCTCGACCTCGCTCCCGGCCAGTGGCAGGTGGAGACGGCCGATTTCGTCACCACGCCGTCGACCAGCCCCGACGGTGTCGCGGGCGAAAGGTCCGACAGCGTCGTCCGCGTGCGCCGCCTCGCGTAACTGCGCCGCCTCGCCTGGCTGCGCTGCCTCGCCTGGCTGCGCTGCCCTCGCCTGGCCAGCGGAGTCGCACTGCTGACGGAGTCGAGGGTGCCGCGTGGGTGCCACCCAGCAGCGGTCGACCACCGAGGCGACGGCCCACAAGGGTTTCAGTGGGCCAGGTTGAGGGCGTTGTGCAGAGTGGCGGCCCACTGGTCGACGATGAGTTTGCGGCGCGCCGAGTCGTCGGTGAGGACGTCGGCGAGGCCGAGACCGCGGGCCAGATCGAGGGTGGCCTGCACGAGGTGGTGGGTGACCGGGTCGGAGTCGTCGACGCCGAGCGCTTCCACGGCGCGGCGGTGCGCGATGCGGCCGAAGCGGGCCTCGAGCGGGACGATGCGTTCGCGCAGGGCCGGGTCGGCGGCCGCGTGCGTCCACACCTGCAGCGCGGCCTTGAAGAACGGTGTCGTATAGGACTCGATCAGCGCCGAGACCACGGCGCGGGTGCGGCCGATGCCCTGTGCGACCTCGCGCACCGTTTCGGCTTCGGTCTTGGCCTGGTCCATCCGAAACTCGAACATGTACTCGAGTGCCGCGGTGATCAGATCCTCGCGGGTGGGGAAATGGTGCTGGGCCGCCCCGCGTGACACTCCCGCCCGCTCGGCGACCACCGACACCGTCGCGGCGGCCCAGCCCATCTCGGCCAGGCAGTCGATGGTCGCCTCGAGCAGCCGCTGCCGGGTGGCCCGGCTGCGGTCCTGCTTCGGTTCGTGGGGTGTCGCCATGGGCTTATTGTGCCCAGCTCGGCGGGCGCTTCTGGAAAAAGGCCGTCATACCCTCGATCACCTCGGGGGTGCCGAAGAACCCCGCCGAGCGCTGCGCGAGCTCCTCCACCCGGGCGTCGAAGTCGGCGAGCAATGTCGCGTTGACGAGCTTCTTCGACTCCGCCAGCCCCTGCGGCGACCCCTTGCGCAGTTGTCCACACAGGCGTTTCACCTCGGCCGCCGCGTCGTCGGCCGCGATGGTGACCAGCCCGATCTCCCGCGCCGTCGCCGCGTCGAATTTCTCCCCCGTGAGGAAGTAGCGACTCGCCGACCGCTGGTCCATGCGCGGAACCAGCGTGAGCGAAATCATGAACGGCGCCATCCCGATCCGCACCTCGGTGAGCGCGAAACTACTGCCCGGCCCCGCGACAACCAGATCGCAGGCACCGATGATGCCCATACCGCCGGCACGCACATTCCCGTCGATCTGCGCGATCACCGGCTTCGGCGAGGTGAGAATCCCACGCAACACATCGATCATCACCCGCGTCCGCTGGTCGGCGGCCACCGCCGGATCGACGGTACTCGCCTCCTTGAGGTCCGCACCGGCACAGAACGTGTCCCCGGTGTGGGTGAGCACGATGCCACGCACCGCCGGATCACCTTCAGCCCGGGCGAACCCCTCGAGCAGCTCACGAACCAGCTTCGAGGACAACGCGTTCCGGTTGTGCGGAGAGTCGAAGGTCAACGTGGCGAACCCGTCGACCACTTCGTAGCGGACGAACGGTGCTTCCGTCACGTCACTCATCGGGACTCCTGTTCATCCGAAGTGAAGGCGGTCGCCCCAGCTGGGCGACCGCCGGTAACTCAGTAGGACCGCGGCAGCCCGAGCGAGTGCTGGGCCACGAAGTTGAGGATCATCTCGCGACTGACCGGCGCGATCCGCATGATCCGAGCCGCCTGCAGCATCGCCGACAGCCCGACCTCCTTGGTCAGACCCGACCCACCATGGGTCTGAATCGCCTGATCCAGCGCCTTGATACTGGCCTCGGCGGCGGCGTACTTGGCCATGTTGGCCGCCTCGGCAGCCCCGAACTCATCGCCCGCGTCGTAGAGCGTCGCGGCCTTCTGCATCATCAGCTTGGCCAGTTCCAGCTCGATCTTGATCTGGGCGAGCGGATGCGAAATGCCCTGGTGCGCACCGATCGGCGTCTTCCAGACGGTGCGCTCCTTGGCGTATTCCACCGCGCGGTCGATGGCGTAGCGGCCCAGGCCGATGGCCATGGCCGAGCCCATGATGCGCTCGGGGTTCAGCCCGGCGAACAGCTGCGCCAGGGCCGCGTCCTCGGAGCCGACGAGGGCGTCGGCGGGCAGGCGCACGTCGTCGAAGAACAGCGTGAACTGGTTGTCCGGCTCGATGACGTCCATCTCCTGGACGTTCTTCACCAGGCCGGGCGCGTCGACGGGGACGATGAACAGCGCGGGCTTGAGCTTGCCGGTCTTGTGGTCCTCGGTGCGCGAGACCACCAGGATGGCCTCGGCCTGATCGACACCCGAGATGAAGATCTTGCGGCCGTTGAGGATCCAGTCGTCACCGTCGCGGCGCGCGGTGGTGGTGATCTGGTGGGAGTTGGAGCCGGCGTCGGGTTCGGTGATCGCGAAAACCATCTTCGACGAACCGTCGGCCAGCTTGGGCAGCCAGGTCTGCTTCTGCGCGTCGGTGCCGTACTTGGTGATGATGGTGCCGCAGATGGCCGGGGACACCACCATCAGCAGCAGGCCCGCGCCCTGCGCCGAGAGCTCCTCCTGCACCAGCGCCAGCTCGTACATGCCCGCGCCACCGCCGCCGTACTCCTCGGGCAGGTTCACGCCGAGGAAGCCGAGCTTGCCCGCCTCGTCCCACAGTTCGCTCAGCGGCTCGTTCTTGCGCGAGAGCGGCAGCACGTAGTCGCGGTAGTTGTACTTGGTCGCCAGCGACGCGACCGCCGCGCGCAGCGCCTTCTGCTCTTCGGTTTCGTGGAAGCTCATACTGAACCCTTCTGTCCTGACCCGGAGCCCTCCGTGGTCACGCTTCGCTACCGCCTCCGGGCTTGACCGGATCAGGACGGCTCCTGCTCTTCTTCCTCGACGACGGCGAGGACGGTTCCGACCTCGACCTGCTGGCCGACGGTCACGTTCAACGCACTGAGCACGCCGGTGGCCGGCGCGACGATGGTGTGCTCCATCTTCATGGCTTCCAGCCACAGGATCGGCTGGCCCTGCTCGACGTGGTCGCCCTCGGCGGCGCCGAAGCGGATCACGCTGCCCGGCATGGGCGCGAGCAGCGAACCGGCCGCGACCTGCTCGGACGGGTCGGTGAAGCGCGGCAGCCTGCGCACCGCCACCGGGCCGAGCGGCGAGTCGACCGCCACCAGGTCGTCGTAGCGGGCGATCTCGAACTGGCGGCGCACCGGCCCACGTTCACCCGGCACGGCGAGCACGACCCGGTTCGGCGTCGCCGAGATCAGTTCCAGACCGTCGTGGCCCTCGACTGTCACGGCACCGGACCGGTCGAACCGGTAGCGCACCTCGTGTGTGCCGCTGGTGCGGCTCTCGTAGGACTTGCGCTGCGGCTCCGACGCCAGGTTGCGCCAGCCGCTCGGCGCCAGCCTGCCGAAGCGGTTGGCGGCGTGGTTGGCGGCCGAATCCGCGAGCGCGGCGGCGACGATGGAGAGCGCCTCGTCGGCCTCGGACGCCAGCGGCGCGGACAGGGCAGCCAGGTCGTGGGTGGCGAAGAAGGCGGTGTCGGTGTCACCGGCGAGGAACGCGGGGTGCCGCAGCACGCGCACGAGCAGGTCGCGGTTGGTGACCAGGCCGTGCAGCTTGGCGCGCTGGAGCGCGGTGGCGAGCAGATGCGCTGCCTCGGCGCGGGTTTCGGCGTAGGAGATGACCTTGGCCAGCATCGGGTCGTAGTGGACGCCGACGACCGAGCCGTCGACGACACCGGTGTCGAGGCGGACACCCGGCTGCTCGAGCACGGTGAATTCGCCTGCGGTGAAGGGGATCTCGATCCTGTGCACGCGACCGCTCTGCGGCTGCCAGTCGTGGGCGGGATCCTCGGCGTAGAGCCGGACCTCGATCGAATGGCCGCGCTGGGCGGGCTGGGTCGCGGGCAGCGGCAGACCGGAGGCCACCTGCAGCTGCAGGCGGACCAGGTCCAGCCCGGTGGTCTGCTCGGTGACCGGATGTTCCACCTGCAGACGGGTGTTCATCTCCAGGAAGAAGAAGTCACCCTTCTCGTCGGCGAGGAACTCGACGGTGCCCGCACCCTCGTAGCCGATCGCCTCGGCGGCCAGCCGTGCCGCCTCGAACAGGCGATCGCGCATGCCGTCGATCTTCTCGACCAGCGGCGAAGGAGCCTCTTCGACAACCTTCTGATGACGACGCTGGATCGAGCACTCACGCTCACCGACGGCCCACGTCTTGCCGAAAGTATCGGACATGACCTGGACTTCGATGTGACGGCCGGTCTCGAGGTAGCGCTCGCAGAACACCGTCGGATCGCCGAACGCGGATTCGGCCTCGCGCTGGGCCGCGGCGATCTGGTCTCGCAGATCGCCCAGCTCACGCACCACACGCATACCGCGACCACCACCACCGGCGGAGGCCTTGATGAGCACCGGCAGGTGCGCCTCGGTGACCTCGGCGGGGTCGAGCTCGGCGAGGACGGGGACACCGGCGGCGTCCATCATCTTCTTCGACTCGACCTTCGAGCCCATCTGCTCGATGGCCGCGACCGGCGGACCGATCCACACCAGACCGGCGTCGAGCACCGAGCGCGCGAATTCGGCGTTCTCGGAGAGGAATCCGTAGCCGGGGTGGATGGCGTCGGCGCCGGCCGACAGCGCCGCCTCGATGATCAGCTCACCGCGCAGATACGTCTCGGCCGGAGTGTTGCCGGGCAGCCGGACGGCGGCGTCGGCCTCGGACACGTGCGGGGCCGCGGCATCCGCATCGGAGTACACCGCGGTGGTAGCGATACCCATCCGGCGGCAGGTGGCGAACACGCGGCGCGCGATCTCACCACGATTGGCGACAAGAACATTGGTGATTGGCATGTTGTCGCGCCTCACATTCGGAAGACGCCGAAGCCCTCGGCGCCCTTGATCGGAGCCGTGTGGATGGCCGACAGAGCCATCCCCAGCACGGTGCGGGTGTCACGGGGGTCGATGATGCCGTCGTCGAAGAGCCTGCCCGACAGGAACATCGGCATGGCCTCGGCCTCGATCTGCGCCTCGACCATGGCGGCGAGCCCGGCGGCGGCCTCCTCGTCGAACGGCAGGCCCTTGGCCTCGGCCGCGCCGCGCTGCACGATGGTGAGCACGCCGCCCAGCTGCGCGCCGCCCATCACGGCCGACTTCGCGCTCGGCCAGGCGAACAGGAAGCGCGGGTTGAACGCGCGGCCGCACATGCCGTAGTGGCCGGCGCCGTAGGACGCGCCGATCAGCAACGAGATGTGCGGGACCTTCGAGTTGGCCACCGCGTTGATCATCATCGCGCCGTGCTTGATGATGCCGCCGTGCTCGTAGTCCTTGCCGACCATGTAGCCGGTGGTGTTGTGCAGGAACAGCAGTGGCGTGTTCTTCTTGTTGGCCAGCTGGATGAACTGGGTGGCCTTCTGCGATTCCTCGGAGAACAGCACACCGCGCGCGTTGGCCAGGATGCCGATGGGGAAGCCGTTGATCTCGGCCCAGCCGGTGACCAGGCTGGAGCCGTAGAGCGGCTTGAACTCGTCGAAATCGGAGCCGTCGACGACGCGGGCGATCACCTCGCGCGGGTCGAACGGGATCTTCAGATCCGAAGGCACGATGCCGAGCAGTTCCTCGGGATCGTAGAGCGGCGAGATGACGTCAGTGCGGGGCTCGGGGCCCTGCTTCTTCCAGTTCAGCCTGCGCACGATGCCGCGGCCGATGCGGATAGCGTCCTGCTCGTCGGCGGCCATGTAGTCGGCCAGACCCGAAGTGCGGGCGTGCATCTCGGCGCCGCCGAGGGTCTCGTCGTCGGAGTCCTCACCGGTGGCCATCTTCACCAGCGGCGGTCCGGCCAGGAAGACCTTCGCGCCCTCCTTGACCATCACCACGTAGTCGGACATGCCGGGGATGTAGGCGCCGCCCGCGGTCGAGTTACCGAAAACCAGGGAGATGGTGGGGATCCCGGCCGCCGAGGCCTGGGTCAGGTCGCGGAACATCGCGCCACCCGGGATGAAGACTTCCTTCTGCGTGGGCAGATCGGCGCCGCCGGACTCGACCAGCGAGATCACCGGCAGGCGGTTCTCCTTGACGATGTCGTTGATGCGCAATGTCTTGCGCAGCGTCCACGGGTTGGACGTGCCGCCGCGCACGGTCGGGTCGGGCGCGACGATCATGCACTCGACGCCCTCCACGATGCCGATACCGGCGATCGTCGACGCACCGACGTGGAAGTCACTGCCCCAGGCCGCGAGCGGGCACAGCTCCAGGAACGGCGAGTCCTCGTCGAGCAGCAGTTCGATGCGCTCGCGGGCGGTGAGCTTGCCGCGCTTGTGATGACGGGCCACCTTCTCGGGGCCGCCACCGGCGATGGCCTTGGCGAACTCGGCCTCGACCTCGGTGAGCTTGGTCGCCATCGCCTCCGCGGCGGCGGTGTACTCCGGCGACGCGGTGTCGAGGGTGGAACGGAAGGTCGTCACTGTGCTACCTCCGACGAAGTGTCCGGTTTCGTGCGTTCGGGCGAAGCAGCTCGCGCTCGTCGCTTGTGCATAGATGAGGGCTCCGTTCGAGTCATCACAGAATTCCGCCTTGAGCTGGTAATTTAGGATCGTGGAAGAGGTCGCGCGCTACACCTACCGCTTGCGCCCTGGCGTGACCGCGGAGCGTGCCCTTGTCGACGAATGGAATCGCTGTCGCTACTTGTGGAACGAGGCGGTTCATCAACAACAGGCCGGACGCAAGCCCACCCAAGCGAAGTTGGGGAAGTTGCTGACTGCGGCGCGCGCGGCGAACACTTGGCTGCGGGCTGGGTCTCAGAATGCTCAAGCCTGCACGCTGAACACCTACTCGACTGCGCTCGACCAGTCGTTCAAGATCAAAGAACGCAATCGGCCCCGGATCAAGAAGCGTGCGAAGACGCTGCCGTCCCTGGGATACACCCGCAACGGATTCTCGATCAGAGATGGTCGATTGCGATTGCCGAAAGGCGTGAGTATCCCGGTCGTCTGGTCGCGCGAACTCCCTGCCGAACCGACTTCGGTCCGTGTGTACCGGGACAGCATCGGACACTGGTATGCGTCGTTCGTTGTCCGCCGAGAGGCCCGACAACAACCGCACACCGCTGGCAGCGGCATCGGTATCGACTGGGGTGTGACCACCACAGCGACTACGACGAATCCTTCCTACGATCTGCCGTTCGGCGGCCACCGGCGCCGATGTGCGGCTGAGTTGGCAAAACAACAGAGGCGCATGTCCCGTCGACGTAGACCGCGTGACCGCGCCCCGTCGAAGGGTTACCAGATAGCGCGCCGACATGCCGCCAAGCTCTACAAGAAGGCTCAGCGACAGAACACTCATGCTGCCCGAATCTGGGCCAAAAGTATTGTCGCGGACCATCAATTGATCGCTGTCGAGGACTTCAAACCGAGATTCCTGGCCAAGTCCACGATGGCACGAAAGTCGGCCGATGCCGCGATCAGCACGGCGAAGCGAGAACTGATCGAGCGTGCCGTGCGGGCCGGACGTCAGGTGGTGATCGTCGTGCCCGCCTACACGACGATGACGTGCTCCGTCTGCTTCGCGAGAACCAAGCAGCGGTTGGAGCTCGCCGAACGAACCTTCCGATGCCAAGACTGCGGCAACACCGATACTCGGGACCGCAACGCGGCCAGGACGATCCTGGCTGTGGCAGAACGGGGCCACACCAGTGTTGACGACATAAGTCACGGTTCTGCCTCCTCTCATGAGGGCGTGGACTCCGTGCGGTCTGAGCTGGAAATCCTTCGGCCTTGAGCCGCGGGAGCCGTTAAGACTGGTACCCCAATACTTTCGACGCCAGCATGGTCAGGATCTCGTTGGTGCCGCCACCGATGCCGATGATGCGGATGTCGCGGTAGATGCGCTCCACCTCGGACTCGCGCATGTAGCCCATGCCGCCGTGCAGCTGGACGGCCTGGTTGGCGACCCATTCCACGGTCTCGACGGCGGTGTTCTTGGCGAAACAGACCTCCGCGATGAGGCCCTGCTCGCCGTTCTCCACCCGCTCCACCAGCGAGCGGGTGTACACGCGGGCGATGTCGACGCGGCGGGCCATCTCGGTGAGCGTCATCTGCACCGACTGGCGGCTGATCAGCGGGCGGCCGAAGGTCTCCCGGTTACGGCACCACTCGAGGGTGAGGTCCAGCGCGCGCTGGGCCATCGAGTACGCCTGCACGGCCAGGCCGACCCGCTCGCTCACGAACGCGCTCGCGATCTGCGCGAATCCGGAGTTCTCGGCGCCGACCAGGTTGGTCGCGGGCACCCGCACATCGGTGAACGACAGCTCGCCGGTGTCCGAGGCCAGCCAGCCCATCTTCTCCAGCTTGCGGGTGACCTCGAAGCCCGGTGTGTCGGTGGGCACGATGATCAGCGAGACCCCGGCGGCGCCGGGCCCACCGGTGCGCACGGCGGTGACGATGAAGTCGGCGCGGCAGGCCGAGGTGATGAAGGTCTTGGCGCCGTTGATGATGTAGTCGTCGCCGTCACGCACCGCCGAGGTGGTGAGGTGGCCGACGTCGGAGCCGCCGCCGGGTTCGGTGATGGCGAGGGAGCCGATCAGGTCACCGGCCAGGGTGGGCTTCACCCAGCGGTCGATCTGCTCCTGGTTGCCCGAGGCGATGATGTGCGGCAACGAGATTCCGCACGTGAACAGCGACGCCCAGGTGCCGCCGGAGGCACCCGCGTAGTGGAACTCCTCGCCCACGATGACACCGTCGATGGGCGAACCGCCCTCGCCACCGGCGAATTCGGGGTACTCGATGCCGAGCAGGCCGAGTTCACCCGCCTTCTTGTGCAGCTCACGCGGCAGGGCGCCTTCGCGCTCCCAGGAGTCCAGGTCGGGCAGGATTTCGCGCTCGACGAACCCGCGCACGGTGGCGCGCAGCTCTTTTCGTTCCGGCGTGTCCCATACAGATGTCATGCGAGCAGCTCCGTCGGCATGTCGATGTGGCGAGAGCGCAGCCATTCGCCGAGCCCCTTGGCCTGCGGGTCGAAACGCGCCTGGTAGGCGACGCCCTTGCCGAGCAGGCCGGTGATGATGAAGTTGATCGCCCGCAGGTTGGGCAGTACGTGGCGGGTGACGTCGAGTTCGGCTGTCTCGGGCAACAATTCACGCAGCTTCTCGACGGTGAGAGTGTGCGCGAGCCAGCGCCACTGCTCGTCGGTGCGCACCCAGACACCGATATTGGCGTCACCGCCCTTGTCGCCGCTGCGGGCCAGCGCGATGCTGCCGAGCGGGACACGACGGGTCTCGGTGGGCGGCAGCGGTTCCGGGAGCTCGGGTTCCGGAAGTGGTTCGAGTGCACGGGTTTCGGTCGCAGGCGCGATATCGACCCGGGTGCCGTCGGCGAGGACCGCGACGTGGGGTACTTCCTGCGCGTCGACGTAACCGGGGGTGAAGACACCGTAGGGCGAACCGTTGCCGGGCAGCGCGGTGAAGGTGCAACCCGGGTAACTGGCAAGCGCCAATTCGACAGCGACACTGGAGAAACCGCGGCCGACCTTGTTCGGATCCGGGTCGCGCACCACGCAGCGGAGGATGGCGCTGGCCTGCTCCTCGGTGTCGGCATCCGGACGGTCCAGACGGGCAAGGGTCCAGCTGATCTCGGCGGGCTTCACCGGCAGCCACGATTCGAGCTGCCGTTGTGCCAGTTCGGCTTTCGCCTCGATCTCCAACCCGGTGAGGATGAAGGCCATCTCGTTGCGGAAGCCGCCGAGCGTGTTGAGCGAGACCTTGAGCTGCGGCGGCGGGGCCTCACCGGTGACACCACTGATGAGAACGCGGTCCGGACCCTCCTGGCTCAGGGCGATGCTGTCCAGGCGGGTGGTCACATCGGGTCCGGCGTAGCGCGCGCTCTGGATCTCGTACATTAGCTGCGCTTCGACCGTGTCGACGGTGACCGCGCCACCCGTGCCCGCGTGCTTGGTGATGACACTCGACCCGTCACGGCGGATCTCGGCGATCGGGAAACCGGGGCGGCCGAGATCACCCAGTTCGGTGAAGAAGGCGAAGTTGCCGCCGGTGGCCTGCGTGCTGCACTCGATCACGTGGCCGGCCACCACAGCACCCGCGAGCGCGTCGTACTCGGTTCGGCCCCAACCGAAGTGGGCCGCCGCCGGGCCGACAATCACCGAGGCGTCGGTGACCCGGCCGGTGACGACGATGTCGGCGCCGGAGTTCAGGCACTCCACGATGCCCCAGGCGCCGAGGTAGGCGTTGGCCGTGAGCGGCTGACCCAGGTCCAGGTCGCCCGCCCTCGCGACGAGGTCGTCGCCTTCGACGTGCGCGATCTTGGCATCGAGACCGAGGTCGGCGGCGACCTTGCGCAGCCGCTCGGCCAGCCCGGCCGGATTCAGGCCGCCCGCGTTGGCGACGATCTGGACGTTGCGCTCCAGCGCTAGACCGAGACACTCCTCGATCTGCTTGACGAAGGTCTTGGCGTAGCCGAGGCTCGGGTCCTTCATCCGGTCGCGGCCGAGGATCAGCATGGTGAGTTCGGCGAGGTAGTCGCCGGTGAGCACGTCGAGATCGCCGCCCTCGAGCATTTCGCGCATTGCGCTGAGCCGGTCGCCGTAGAAACCGGAGCAATTACCGATCCGGATCACGTCCGGGTCAGCGGAGAGTGCACTCATGGCACCCAGGATCACATCGGTCCCGTAAAAAAGCAAGCATGCGTGCTTGTTAACTGCGGGCAATTCACCAGGCAAGATGGTGAGCATGTCTGCGGTCCTGCTCTTCGCCCTCGCCGGTTTCCTGCTCGGCGGCGCCTACACCACCTGGAAGAACAATCGCGCGATGTCCATCGCCCTGATCGCCGCGGCCGCCCTCGCCGCCGCAGGCGCGTTCCTCTGGCTCTGACCGCCGTCAGGCCGGGGTCAGTTTGAAGATCTTCACGTCCTCGGGGACGCCGTTGAGGGGGGCTGCCCAGAAGTTGCGGCGGTAGAGCTTGGCGGTGACGCCGAGGTCGGTGAGGGTTTCCGGGCGTAGGGCAGCCATGGTTGTGCTGGAGATCATGGTGTTGCCGTTGCCGCCTGCCTCCATCATGCGGGCGGCGATGTTCACGTCGACGCCGAGCCAGTCGCCACCGATCTCGCGCGGGGACCCGGTGTGCAAGCCGACGCGCATGCGCGGTTTATAGCCCTGTACCTCCACGTCCTCGAGGTTGCGGCGGGCCGCGAGGGCGGCGCGCACCGCGCGGTCGGGTGAGGAGAACACGGCCATCAGGCCGTCGCCCATGCGTTTGACCACCTGGCCGCCGCGCTCGGCGATCGGCGGTTCGATGGCCTTGGCCACCTTGCGCAACAGGTCGAGGGTGCGTTCGTCACCTGCGGCGAGCGCCCAGCTGGAGAAGCCGACCAGGTCGGTGAACACGATCGTCACCTCCTCGGTGCCCCGGCCACGCCCGACACGCTCCAGGGCGGCCTGCCACACCTGCAGCGCGCCGAAACCGATCTCGCGTGCCGCTGTCGGCGCGCCACCGGCGATCCGGTCGGCGACCCTGGCCACCGCCCGCGCCCCACCCGGCCCCGACACCGACAGCGGATCGCCGAACGCCGGGTCGCCCGGCAGCTGCTGACGGGCCTTGCGCAATGCGCCGATCACGTCGGCACGACGGTTGGCGGCCTGCAGTTTCGACGAGATCTGCACACGACGACGACCGTTGCGGGCACCGGACTCCTCGGAGCCGGCATCGACGGTCGGCTCCAACGGGATGAACACCTCGGCGTCAGCGTCACGCTGTCGCGGATCCGGCGCGCCAGAAGGCGTTTCACTCACGGCCTGAGCCTACAGCTCCGCCTCCCCGAAAATTAAGGCCAGACTTGGGTGCGGGGTGAATTGCGTCGGCGGCCAGACGGTGTCGGGGGTTGAGGTAGCCCGTGCCCGGTGAGTTACCCATGTGCTTTCGCGATATGTGGGGATACGCATAAACCCCCGGCGTCCGGGCAGCGGACGCCGGGGGTTTCGGGGAGGACCTCCCGACAAGGTCGCCCCCACGCGGCCCGGGCTTGTTGCGAGGGCAGCCCGGGCAGGACCAGGGTTATGCGTCGCGGCGGTTCACTACCACCAGGGCGCCGGCGAAGACGATGACGCAGAACGCGGCGAAGTAGGCCAAGCTGCCCCACACTCCCCAGTGCCAGTCGCCCGAGACCTCCTCGACCGACAGGAAACGGTTCGCGTTGGCGAAGGGCAGGAACGGGTTGACCGCGCGGCCGAAGCTGCCGAACGCGCCGAGCAGGCTCTCGATGAGCAACGGCCACAGCACGATGAGCGAGATGGCGGCCGCGGACTGGCGAACCAGCACACCGACGCCGACTGCCAGCAGCACGCTCAGGAAGGCGTAGATCGGGATGCCGTAGATGGCGCGCCAGTTGCCGTCGAGCACGAGCATCGGGGCGTCGTCACCGACGATCGCCTTGGCCACCACGAAGGCCGCCAGCGCGAGCACCCCCGTCAGCACCGCCGCGTACACGCCGACCAGACCGGCCTTGGACACGATCACCTTCGACCGGTTGGGCACCGCGAGGAAGCTCGTCCGGATCACCCCGAAGCGGTATTCGCTGGTCACCGTGAGCGCGGCCATGATCATCAGCACCATCACGCCGAAGCCCGTCACACCCGAGGTCGCCAGGCTCGGGGTGAGCATCGGCGGACCCTCGCCCGGCTCGGTCGCCTGGGAGGTGTCGACGCTGGTGATGACGGCCATCAGGGCCGCGAGGCCGATGCCGAGCAGCACCACCACCGCCGAGCACCACCACGGCGAACGGGTGGAGGTGAGTTTGATTCGTTCCGCAGCGAGCACGCCCATCAGAGCGCACCTCCCATCACCTGATCGATTCCCCCGCCGTGGTATTCCACGGCGCCGCCGGTCATCCGCATGAACGCCTCCTCGAGGGAGGCCTGCTGCGGTGCCAGCTCGTAGAGCGTGACGCCGTTGGTTCCGGCGACCTTGCCGACCTCGTCGCTGGTCACCCCGGTGACGACCAGCGCGGCGTCGCCGTCCTCACGCACGGTCATGCCGTGCGAGGTGAGCAGGCTGCGCAGCTGGTCGAGTTGCGGACTCCGCACGCGCACCGACTGTTCGGACGCGCGTTCGATGAAGTCCTTGGTCGTGGTGTCGGCGATGAGTTTGCCGCGACCGATGACGATCAGATGGTCGGCGGTCTGCGCCATCTCCGAAAGCAGGTGGCTCGAGACCAGCACCGTGCGGCCCTCGGCGGCGAGGCGCTGCATGAACCGGCGGATCCACAGGATGCCCTCGGGGTCGAGACCGTTGACCGGCTCGTCGAACAGCAGCACCTTCGGATCACCCAGCAACGCGCCGGCAAGGCCGAGCCGCTGTGACATGCCGAGCGAGAAGCCGCCTGCGTTCTTACCCGCCACCTCGGACAGGCCGACCAGCCGCAACACCTCCTCGACGCGGTCCTTGGGCAGGTCGTTGGACGCGGCCAGCCATTGCAGATGCGCGCGCGCCGACCGGTTGGGATGCACCCATTTGGCGTCGAGCAGCGCACCCACCTGGGTGAGTGGCCGCTCGAGCTCCTGGTACAGCTTGCCGCCGATCAACGCGGTGCCCGCGGTGGGTTTGTCCAACCCGAGGATCATCCGCATCGTCGTCGATTTACCCGCACCGTTGGGTCCCAGGAACCCGGTCACCTGTCCAGGCTGGACGGTGAACGAGAGATCCTGTACCGCGACGGTCTGGCCGAATTTCTTGGTCAGGCCCCTCAGCTCGATCATGCGTCCAGCATGCCCCAGCAAACCCGGCGCGCGCGTCGGCTGGAAGTCGCGAGTCGGGTCATCCTCGAGGATGACCCGAACCCTTAGCGGGCTGGGGAAGAAGCCTGAGCCCAGAAACGCTTCGGGATGCGGCCCGCCTGCCGGGCCAGGTAGCCCCCGCGCACGGCCGCGGCCATCGCCGACGCCATCAGCTCGGGTTCGCGGGCCCTGGTGACAGCGGTGGCGAGCAAGACGGCCGAGCAGCCGAGTTCCATGGCGAGCGCGGCGTCGCTGGCCGTGCCGATGCCCGCGTCGAGGATCACCGGCACGCCCGCGCCCGCCACGATCATCTCGATATTGTGCGGATTGCCGATGCCCAGGCCGGTGCCGATCGGTGAGCCGAGCGGCATCACGGCGGCACAGCCCGCGTCTTCGAGGCGGCGGGCCAGGGTCGGGTCGTCGGTGGTGTAGGGCAGGACGACGAAACCGTCGTCGACCAGCTTCTCGGCGGCGTCGAGCAGTTCGAACGGGTCAGGTAGCAGCGTGCGCTCGTCGGCGACGACCTCGAGCTTCACCCAGTTCGTCTCCAGCGCCTCGCGGGCGAGCTGGGCGGTGAGCACGGCCTCGGCGGCGGTGCGGCAGCCCGCCGTGTTCGGCAGCAGGGTGATGTTCAGGCGTTTCAGCAGGTCGAGCACGCCGGTGCCGCCGGTCGCGTCGACGCGGCGCATGGCGACCGTGGTGAGTTCGGTGCCCGAGGCGATCAGGGCCTGCTCGAGCACGGCGAGGTTCTCGGCGCCGCCGGTGCCCATGATGAGCCGCGAACCGAACTCCTTGTCCGCGATCCGCAATGGTGCGAGGTCAGCCACCCTGCACCGCCGTGAGCACCTCGATGGTCCAGCCGCGGCCGACCGGTTCGTCCCAGCGCGACTTCGGGAACACCGCGCCGTCGACCGCCAATGCCACACCCTGACAGGGCAATTCGAGCCGGGTGAGCAGTTCGCGGACGCTGAGCGGCTCGGCGAACTCGTGGTCGGCACCGTTGACGGTGACGCCGATCGGGATGGTCATCGGGTTCCTCCTCGAGACAGCACGGATGCTGGAAAACGTTGCGGTGCGGCCAGTTCCGCGACCGGCGTGGTGACACCGTCGAGCAGGCCGGGGACGAGGGCCGCGGTGAGCGCGAGGGTGAGCATGCCGTTGCGGCCGTGTCCGGTGGCCGCGAGTACCCGGTCGTCGAGCGGACCGAGCAGCGGCAGGTTGTCGGGGGTGGCGGGGCGGGAACCGGCGGCGGCCTCGGCCAGCTCGTATTCGCCGATGCCCGGCAGGATGGCTTCGGCGTCGGCGATCAGGTCACGGACCCCACCGACGGTGACAGTCGTGTCGAGTCCTGCCTCGTATTGGGTTGCGCCGAGGACGATTCCGTCCGCCCTTGGCACCAGGTACACCGGCCTGCCGTGCACCCGCGCACGGATCACGCGGGTCGGTGGTGGACTCACACCCGGCCTGCGGCGCAACCGCAGGATCTCCCCCTTCACCGGGCGTACCGGCAGACCCGGCCACAGCTCGGCGGACCGTGCGCCCGCCGCGAGGACGACCCGATCGTGCGGCAGATCGTCCAGTGCGGCAACGGATTCCGCGCGAATCTCGACGCCCGCAGCGGCACAGGCAGCGCGCAGTGCGCGCAGGACGCGGCGATTGTCGACGGCCGGTTCCGTCCTGGCGTGCAGGCCTGCGCGGACGGTGCGGGCCAGCGCCGGTTCCAGCGCGCGGACGCCGGAGCGGTCGAGGACTGGGAGATCGTGGCCGAAACCGGCGAGCCAGTCCGCGACGGTGCGCAGGTCCTGGACGTCGGCGGCGTCGAGGGCGACGGTGAGGGTCTCGTCGGCGACGAAGACGGACTCGCCGGTGATCGCGCGCAGCTGCTCGGCGAAGGACGGCCAGGCGGACAGGGCCGCGGCGCCGAATTCCAGCACGCGGTCCTCACCGGGCCAGCCTTCCGACAACGGTGCGAGCATTCCGCCCGCGACGAAGGACGCACCGGTTCCGGGTGCCGGGTCGAACACGGTGACGGCCCAGCCCGCCTCGGTGGCCCGCCATGCGACGGCGAGTCCGACGGCACCGCCGCCGACAACCGCCAGTGTCCGCATCAACGCCTCCGTGTCCCGTTGCGGCTGGCGCCGCAGGTTTCGCCTGTTGCCGTGTCCTTCGCCGCGGTTGGTCGGCCCGAGGCCGTGACCGGCGCTGTGGGTTCTCGTACTGTCGCCGCGACGTTGCGGACGGCGCCGCGGGTCGGGCGGCCCAGATCGAGGCGGCCGAGAACCGGGGCCACCGCTGGTCGAACATCGAGGGTTCCGACGACGGGCTCGGCGGGATTGCCGCGAGTCCACCGTGTCGAGGGGTTTCGACGTTCGCGGTTCCACGGTAGCGCGACTACCGTCGACACTGTGCAGCCCTCCCATCCGAACCGTTCCGTCCCGCCGCGGGAACGCCTCTCCTCGGCCCTGCTGTATCTGTGCACCGACGCACGCCGGGAGAAGGGCGATCTGGCCAGGTTCGTCGATGCCGCGCTGGCCGGTGGCGTCGACATCGTGCAGTTGCGTGACAAAGGGTCGCCGGGCGAGGCCGAGTTCGGGCCGCTCGAGGCGAAGGCCGAACTCGGTGCGCTCGCCGAGATCAAGGCGGCCACCCGGCGGCACGGCGCGCTGCTCGCGGTGAACGATCGCGCCGATATCGCCCTCGCCGCCGGCGCCGACGTGCTCCACCTGGGCCAAGGCGATCTCCCGCCCGCCTACGCGCGCCGCATCCTCGGCCCCGATGTGGTGATCGGCCGGTCGACCCACAACCGCAACCAGGCCGGTCTGGCCGCGATCGACGGCCACCTCGACTACTTCTGCACCGGTCCCATCTGGACCACCCCGACCAAACCGGGCAGGCAAGCCGCGGGCGTCGACCTGATCCGCACCACTGCCGACTCCCACCCCACGCTCCCCTGGTTCGCGATCGGCGGCATCGACACCGAACGTCTCCCGGAAGTCCTCGAAGCCGGAGCCCGCCGCGTGGTCGTCGTCCGCGCGATCACCGAGGCCGCCGACCCCGAAGCCGCCGCCCGGGAACTCAAATCGGCCCTCCTCGCCGCCTCCTGAACCTGGGTTCGAGGCGGGAGGAGTTTCAGGACAGAAGGTCGGCTCGGGTGACGGTGGGGCCGGTGGTCGGGTTGTCGAGGAGGATTTCGGCGCCTGGGCCGGTGACCGTGGTGTGCAGCCAGTAGAAGCCGCGGCCGGACAGGTCGACCGTGCGGGGCAGGGCGGGGGCCAGGTCGGGGGTGACATCGACCACGCGCAGGGGGACGGCGCGCAGGCCGACCCAGGCGGCGGCGAAACCGGGGTGCAGCGGGAGGGCGGTGACGTCGTCTTCGGGGACCCAGGCCAGTTCGGTGCTCTCCTGGTTGGGGACGGTCGGCAGCGTGCTCGCCGCGTCGGCGACGACGGTCGTGTAGGTCCAGCCGCTGGGGGCGGTCATGGTGAGGCGTTCGGCGCGCACGCGCACGGCCTCGGCGCTGATCCCGGCCTCTTCCTCGGCTTCGCGGACCGCAGCGTGCCGGGCGGTCTCGTGGGAATCGCGGGCACCGCCGGGCAGCGCCCACGTGCCGCCCTGATGACTCCACGCGGCCCGATGCTGCAGCAGCACCGCCGAGCCACCACCGGGCAGCGGCGCGCGCAGCAGCAGACCCGCCGCACCGAACTTGCCCCAGTGCCGGACGCCACCCGGGCTGTCCGCCCACCCGTCTCCGTCACCGCGCATCCAATACCCTCTCCCTAGCAGCCGTGCAGCAACCGCCACGGGGGTGTCTGAGGGGCTGCGGCACCGGTACGACCACAATAAACTCCGCACCAGGACGGGTGCGCGGACAGGACGGGGAGGTGAGCGATGGTCGAACCGGGAAACCGCGAGGCGGCGACCGAGGTCGCGGCTGTCCGTACCGGCCCGTCACCGCAGGTGGAAGCAGGTACCGGCCCGCAAACCACGACGCGGCGGCTGCCCTCGCGCAGGCAGGTGCTCGTCGCCGATCGACCGCCCGCACCCGATGTGAAAGCCCTGCGCGCGCAGTTCCAGCCCGCCCGTCTGCGGGGGTTCGCGCGGTCGACGCCGGGCCGATTGCTCGCCGCCGGACTGGTACTGATGCTGCTCTGCGTAGCCGCGGGCATGGTGACTTCGACGACCGTGAGCGAGCGCAAGCAAGCTTTGGGCGTCCTGCTCGACGACACCGAACCCGACGCACATTCGGCCAACCACCTCTACACCTCGCTCTCGATCGCCGACGCCGCCGCGGGCCGCGCCTTCATCGCGGGCGGGGTCGAGCCTGAGGAGGTGCGCGACCGCTACACCCAGGCCATCGGTGAGGCGGCCGCCGAGCTGGTCACCCAGGCCGGTCACATCTCCGCCGAGGAGGCGGCCGACCCGGCGGGCACCGACCGGCGCCTGCGCACGGGCATCGCGACCGGCCTGCCCGTGTACACCGGGCTGATCGAGACCGCGCGGGCCAACAACCGCAACGGTTTCCCGGTGGGCGCGGCGTATCTGAGCGAGGCATCGCACCAGATGCAGACCACCCTGCTGCCGATGGCCGAGGAACTCGAAGACCACCGCTTCGACGCGGTGACCGCCGCCCAGCACCGGCACGTGCAGCCGCCGTGGGTCGCGATCGGGCTGCTCGTGCTCACGCTCGCCGCGCTCGTCTACGTGCAGATGGAGCTGGCGCGCCGGTCGCGGCGGGTTTTCAACATGGGACTGCTGATCGGTACCGCGATGGTGGCGCTCACCCTGCTGTGGACGGTGGCGGCCGGGTCGGTGTCGGCGGTGGCGATGATCCGCTGCCGCGACGAGGGCGCGGTGCCCGCCGCCCGGCTGGCCGAGAGCCGGATCCTGGTGCAGCAGGCCAGGGCCGCCGAAATGGTGAAGCTGGTGCGCCGCGACGCCACCGGCGACTACGACCGCACGTTCGACGCCAATGCCGCCCGGCTCGCCGAACTCCTCGACGGTTACCCGTCCGGCGCACCGGCCGCCGACGAGGTGACCGACGCGCGCGCCGCGCTGACCCGCTGGCAGTCGGCGCATCAGCGGATGAACGACACCCTCCAGCGTGGTGATTTCGTCGGCGCCGCCGCCGTGGCGACCGGGCCGAGCGCCGCCGATTCGACCGCCCAGGTCGATGCCCTGGAACGCGCACTCGACGACGCCCGGACAGCCACGCGAGATCGGTTGCGCGACAAGGTGTCCCAGGCCACCGGCGTGCTCTCGTTCCTGGCTCCCGGCGCCCTGGTGCTCGGCATCGCCGCCGCCGTCTGTGTGGCGCTCGGGCTCTGGCCCCGGCTGCGGGAGTACCGGTGAGGCGGGGGCGCGCCGTCGCGGCGCTGCTGCTGGTCGCCCTGCTCGGCGGCTGTTCCGACAACAGCACACCGGCACCCGACGAACACACGGTGTATTCCGAATCGCCGTTGCCCGCCAAGGCGATTCCCATCGGCACCGACACCCCGCTGCCGCCACGCACCGGCGCACAGTGCGGCGATCCGACCGCGAGCCTGCGCCCGAGCACCGCCGACGGTCCGACGATCGCGGCCATCCGCGCGCGCGGCAGGCTGGTCGTCGGGCTGGACGCGGGCAGCAATCTGTTCAGCTTCCGCGACCCGGTGACCGGGCGCATCGTCGGCTTCGACGCCGATATCGCCCGCGAGATCGCCCGCGACCTGCTCGGCAATCCGGACCTGATCGAATACCGAAGTCTCGCTTCGGAAGAGCGGGAGAAGGCGCTGCAGGAGCACACCGTCGACCTGGTGGCCAAGACGATGACGATCACCTGTGAACGGCGCGAGCGGGTTGCGTTCTCAACGGTGTATCTGCGCGCCGATCAGCGCGTGCTCGCGATGAAGAATTCCGGGATCAACGGCCTCGCCGATCTGGCGGGCAAGCGGGTGTGCGTGGTGCGCGGGACCACCTCGCTGGACCACATCCGCCGCGATCAGCCCGCCGCCACCATCCTCACGGTCCCGACCTGGGCGGACTGCCTTGTCGTCCTGCAGCAACGCCAGGTCGACGCGGTGAGTACCGACGACGCCATCCTCGCCGGTCTCGCCGCCCAGGACCCGTACACCGAGGTGGTCGGTGCCAGCATCAGCGCCGAGCCCTACGGCATCGGTATCCCCAAGGGCGACGACGACCTGGTCCGCTTCGTCAACGCCACCCTCGACCGCATCCGCACCGACGGCACCTGGACCCGCATCCACCGCCGCTGGCTGTCCACACTCGGCGAAGCGACCCCACCCGCCCCGAAGTACCAGGACTGATCGCGATGAGTACAACGCCACCGAAAGGCGCACCGGGCCACGGCGACCCGGACGATCAGTCACCCACCGACGACGCGGCGCCCGAACTCGCCCCACGCCCCGAACCCACCAGCCTCACCCAACGCCCGAAACCCGGCACGCTCCCCGGTGGCTGGACTCTGCCACCCTCCGCGGAAGACGACAAAACCAAGCCCCTCCCGAAACTTCCTCTCGGACAACCTCATCCGATCCCCACCCCCACCCGAGCGACCCCACAACCGCACGCAGCCGCGCCCAAGACCAGCCCGAACATCGCAGCCGAATCGCCTCGCGAGACGTCGGGAGCTCGTGCCGCACAGCATGTTCCAACCGGCCCGCGTGCAGGTTCCGAAGCAACACCACCCCATCGGCCTAACCCGGAATCGGCAGCGACCGAGTTGAGTCATCGGCCGGTCGAGCGCGATCCATCCGAAACTCGGTCCTCCCCTGTACCTGCGGAGCAGGAATGGCCTGCCACGCAGGCGAGTACGCGCCGAGCGGCCGCACCGGACAGCCCAGCCGAGACAGGCGACGAACCTCCCGCGACCAAGGCGTCGGTCAGAGCGCCCATGGACGACCTTGCGGATACGCAGGCCGCACAGCGAACGGACCAGTTCAGTGCCGCTGAGCTGGGCGCCTATGCGGCTACCCAGGCGGCGGAGCGCACTGCCGCGCCGCCGGAAACGGGGGCTGCGGCTGGCACCCAAGCGGCCGAACGCAGCGCCGCGCCTGCGGACACGGAGTCCGGGGCGACGGTGCGGTCGGGGCGGAGTGTGCGGACGGCGCGGTCGCGGCCGACGCGGCGGTTGGGGGCCGGGCTGGTGCCGATTCCGACCGTGACGCCCGCTGATCCACGGGATGCGGTGCTCACCGATCCGGTGGTGTCGGAGGGTCGGCGGTTCTGTTGGCGGTGCGGGGATCCGGTGGGGCGGTCTACGCCGGCGCGGGCCGCGTCGAGCAGTGGCGAGTGTCAAACCTGCGGTGCCGCTTATGATTTCCGGCCGTCCCTGCACGAAGGTGACATCGTGGGCGGGCAGTACGAGATCCAGGGTTGTCTGGCGCACGGTGGGCTCGGCTGGATCTACCTGGCGATCGACCGCAATGTCAGCGACCGGTGGGTGGTGCTCAAGGGTTTGCTGCACGCGGGCGACGCCGAAGCGCAGGCCGTGGCGGTGGCCGAACGGCAGTTCCTGGCCGAGGTGGCGCATCCGAGCATCGTCAAGATCCACAACTTCGTCGAGCACACCGCCGGTGACGGGTCGAGTATCGGCTACATCGTCATGGAGTACGTGGGCGGAAAGTCGTTGCGCGACATCCTCGATGCCCGCCCGCACGGTGAACGGATGCCGGTGGCCGAGGCCATCGCCTATGTGCTCGAGGTACTGCCCGCGCTCGAACACCTGCATTCGATCGGGCTCACCTACAACGACCTCAAGCCCGACAATGTGATGGTCACCGAGGACCAGGTCAAACTCATCGACCTCGGCGCCGTGGCCACGATCGAAGCCTACGGAAACCTGTACGGCACCAAGGGTTTCCAGGCGCCCGAGATCGCCAGGACTGGTCCGACACCCGCCTCCGACGTGTACACGGTCGGCCGCACTCTCGCCGCCCTCACCCTGCACCTGCCGAGCGAGCACGGCCGCTACCTCGACGGGCTCCCCGAGCCCGCCGCCGAACCCGTGCTGGCCCGCTACGAGTTCTTCCACCGTTTCCTGCTCACCGCCACCGACCCCGATCCGGACCGGCGCTTCCCTTCGGCGCGGGCGATGTCGGCACAGTTGGCCGGGGTTCTGCGCGAGATCCTCGCCCAGGACACCGACACCGAACATCCCCAGCTGTCCACAGTGTTCAGTCCACAGCGCACCAGTTTCGGCACCGAGGAGCTCATCAGCCAGACCGATGCCTATCTCGACGGCGTCGGCCGCTCACCGCTGATGGACTCGGGCGAAGTGGTCGCGGCCCTGCCGATTCCGCTGATCGACCCCGCCGACCCCGCCGCTCCTCTGCTGGCCGCCACCGCCAATCCCGAGCCCGAGCGCGTCTTGGAAGCCCTGCACGACGCCCGCGAACGCGCCGAGGCCGACCCGGACAACGCACCGGAAACCCTCGCGAACGAACTCCTCTTCGCCGAGGCCCGCGCCCGGCTCGAGCTCGGTGAATCGGCCGCCGTGCTGCATCTGCTCGAGCGAGTGCCGAACGATTCCGATTGGCGCGCGGACTGGTTCGCCGGGCAGGCGCATCTGTTGGAGCTCGACTACGAGGCCGCGTTCGACTCGTTCGAGGCGGTCCTTCGCGTGCTCCCCGGCGAGATCGCCCCCAAGCTGGCACTCGCCGCGACGGCGGAACTCATTCTGCAACACTGGGTTTCCCCGGAACCCGAACAGTGGCGCGCTTTCGCGGAACGCTATTACGACACCGTATGGCGTACCGACCGCGCCGTGGTGAGCGCCGCCTTCGGCCTGGCCAGGCAGCTGGCCGTGGCGGGCCGGGTCAGTGAAGCCGTGCACGCCCTCGACGACGTTCCGGCCGCATCGCGCCACTTCACCACCGCCCAGACGACGGCGATCCTGTTGCTGCTCACCAGCGCTCCCGTCGCCGACCTGGACGAGCAAGTGCTGCGCCTGGCCGCCTCCCGCGCCCAGTCCGTGCCGCCCGGCGAACACCGCGCCACCCTCATGCGCACCCTGGTGCAGGGCACCGCCCTGGCCTGGCTGCAGGCGGGCAACTCACCGAAACGCAAGGACGCCAAGCTCTTCGGACGCCCGTTCGACGAACGCGACCTGCGCGACGGCACCGAAACCGGCCTGCGCGCCCTGGCCCGCAACGCCGCCGATCGCACCCACCGCTACGCGCTGATCGACCTGGCCAACTCGCTACGCGCCAAGACCTGGTTCTGATCTTCGGCGGTCGGCCTCTTCGCGGGTCGGAACGCCCGAGCCGACCACCGCAGGCCCACGAAGGCCGTGTCAGCCACGAAAAGCCGTACGCGCAAATCGCTACACCCCGCGGCCGACGGAGCCGGCCGGACGGCTCGTCGGTGCCGGACCCCGGTCGTTACGCGACCGGGGTCTTCAGGCGGTCAAGCTGTGGGCGGCCCGGGCGATGGCGAGTTCTTCGTTGGTGGGAACCACCAGGACCTCGACCGGGGAGAATTCCGGCGAGATGCGGCGGACTCCCGGCGTCCGGGTTGCGTTGCGGCCCGGATCGACCTCGATACCCAGGCCCGAAAGCCCGGCGAGGGCGTCCGCGCGCACATTCGCGGCGTTCTCGCCGACACCTGCGGTGAAGACGATGACATCCACCGAGCCGAGCTCCACCAGGTACGCACCCAGGTAGCGGCGCAGGCGATGGATGTAGACGTCGTAGGCCAGTTTCGCTGCGGCGTCTCCCTTGTCGACCAGCTCGCCCAGCTCCCGGAAGTCGTTGACCCCCGACAGCCCCTTGAGCCCGGAATCGCGGTTGAGCAGCTGCTCCACCTGCGCGAGATCCAGATCGGCCACGCGCACCAGGTGCGGCACGATGCCGGGATCGAGGTCGCCGGGGCGGGTACCCATCACCAGGCCCTCGAGCGGTGTCATCCCCATGGTCGTGTCCACCGCGACACCACCGCGGATCGCCGACGCGGACGCACCGTTGCCCAGGTGGAAGACGATCTGGTTCAGCTCCGTGTAGTCGCGTCCGAGGAACTCGGCGGCTTTCTCCGACACGTACTGATGTGAGGTGCCGTGGAATCCGTACTTGCGGATGCCGTGCGCTGCGGCGACTTTCGCGTCGATCGCGTAGGTCTTGGCGGCATCGGGCAAGCCGTGGAAGAACGCGGTGTCGAATACGGCGACCTGCGGGATGCCGGGCAGCAGCTCTCGCGTCGACTCGATGCCGACGGCATTGGCCGGGTTGTGCAGCGGCGCGAGCTCGGACAGGTCGCGGATGGTGGTGAGCACGTCGTCGGTGACGATCGTGGGTTCCCAGAACACCTCGCCGCCGTGCACCACCCGGTGCCCGACCGCCCCGACACCGACGGTGGTCAGGTCGATGCCGGTCTCCTGGAACATCTCGAAGGCCTGCCGCAGCCCGTCACGATGATCGGCGATCGGCCCCTCGTGCACCAGTTTTCGCCCACCGCACTCGTGCACGATGCGCCCACCGTGCGCCTCACCGATCTTCTCGGCCAGCCCGGAGGCGACCACCTCACCCGAATCCGCGTGCAGCAGCTGGTATTTGATCGACGACGACCCGGAGTTCAGCACCAGGACCAGGTCACTCACTTCGCGTCTCCCTGCGCTTGAATGGCGGTGATCGCCACGGTATTCACGATGTCGGCCACCAGGGCGCCGCGCGACAGATCGTTGACCGGCTTGCGCAAACCCTGCAGCACCGGCCCGATGGCGACGGCACCGGCGCTGCGCTGCACCGCCTTGTAGGTGTTGTTGCCGGTGTTGAGGTCAGGGAAGACGAAAACCGTTGCCTTGCCCGCGACATCGGAGTCGGGCATCTTCGCGCTCGCCACCGCGGGCTCGATCGCCGCGTCGTACTGGATCGGCCCCTCGACCGGCAGTTCCGGCGCGCGCTCACGCACGAATTCGGTTGCGGCACGGACCTTGTCGACATCGGCACCGGTACCCGAGGCGCCCGTCGAGTACGACAGCATCGCCACCCGTGGCTCGATCCCGAACCGGGCCGCCGTCGCCGCCGAGGACACCGCGATATCGGCCAGCTGCTCGGAGGTGGGGTCGGGCACGACGGCGCAGTCGCCGTAGGCGAGCACCCGGTCGGCCAAACACATCAGGAACACGCTCGACACGGTGGAGACGCCGGGGGTGGTCTTGATGATCTCGAACGACGGCCGGATGGTGTGCGCCGTGGTGTGCGCGGCGCCGGAGACCATGCCGTCGGCTATGCCCTTGTAGACCATCATGGTGCCGAAATACGAGATGTCGGCCATGGTTTCGCGCGCCCGCTCCAGTGTCATGCCCTTGTGTTTGCGCAATTCGGTGTATTCGGCGGCGAATTCGTCGAGGTAGCCGGAGGTGCGCGGGTCGAGTACTTGGGCGGCGGCGATGTCGACACCGAGTTCCGCGGCGCGGGAACGCACGGCGGCCTCGTCGCCGAGGATCGTCAGGTCGGCGATCTTGCGCTGCAGCACCCGACCCGCGGCGCGCAGGATGCGGTCGTCGTCGCCTTCGGGCAGCACGATGCGTTTGCGATCTGAGCGGGCACGCTCGATCAGGCGGTACTCGAACATCTGCGGGGTGACCACCGTCGAGGACGGCACCTGGATGCGTTCGAGCAGGGCCGACGCGTCGACGCGCTGTTCCATCAGCGCGAGCGCGGTGTCGACCTTGAGCGGGCTGCCCGCCCACATACGGCCACGGGTGCGGTGCACCGCGCTGGCGGTGTCGTAGGTGCCGAGTTCGGTGGTGAGAATCGGCAGCTTGGGCTGCAGACCCTCCATCAGCCGTGCGATGGCCGGGTGCGGGCGGATGCCGCCGTTCATGATGACTCCGGCCAGCGATGGAAAGCCCGCCGCCTCATGGGCATTCATCACGCCGAGCAGCACGTCGGAGCGGTCGCCGGGGGCGATCACGACCACGCCGTCGGAGAGCCGTTCGAGGATGTGCTCGGCCGTCATGCCGCCGACCATGATGCGCAGCGCCTCACGCTGCAGCAATTCCGGGTCGCCGCTGTAGATTTCGCCGTCGATGGCCTCGCACAGTTCACCCATGGTCGGCGCCATCAGCAGCGGCACCTCCGGCAGCCCCCACGACGGCACGTCGAAATCGGCCAGGGCGGCACAGATCCCGTCCATCCCGTCGGGATCGCAGCGGTTGGCGATCACCGCGACCAGTTGCGCGTGCTCGCCGGCGAGTTCGCTCTCACAGAGCTCTACGAGCTGCTTCACCTCGGCGGGTGTGCGTTCGGCGCCGCGCACCACGAGCAGCACCGGGGCGCCGAGGTTCACGGCGATGCGGGCGTTGTAGCGCAGTTCGCTGGGGCTGGCCACATCGGTGTAGTCGCTGCCGACGATCACCACCGCGTCGCACGCCTTGGCCACGTCGTGGAACCGCATGACGATCTCGCTGATGGCGGCGTCGGGATCGCGGTGCACGTCCTCGTAGCTCACGCCCACGGCCTGCTCATAGCTGATGTCGGCGGTGCTGTGCTCGAGCAGCAGCTCGAGGATGTAGTCGGGTGCGGTGGCCGAGCGGGTGATCGGCCGGAACACGCCGACGCGCGCCGTCGTGGCGCACAACATCTGCAGGACACCGAGGGCGACCGTTGACTTTCCGGTGTCGCCCTCGGGCGAGGCGATGTACACGGTGGACGGCGCTGGTTCGACCATGCCCGCGAGCTTAGTTAATCGGCGGCGATCCGGGGGTTCGGTGTGGCGCGATCCTCGCGGTTACAGTCGGCCCATGACACCGCAGTTCCCGGATCGACTCTGGGGTTCACGCACGAACCTGCTCTCCCGCGCCGCCAACCGTTTCGCCGCGACAAAGCCCGGTTCGCTGCTGATCCGCACCCTGACCCCACTCGACCGGGCCGTGCTCGAACGCACCGACGCCAAGTACACCGTGCTCGGCCCGATCGGCGCCCCGGTGATCCTGCTGACCACCATCGGCCGCAAATCCGGGCTGCCACGCACCCAGCCGCTGCTCTACGTCCACGACGGCGACACCCTCTACGTGGTCGGCTCCAATTTCGGCCAGGCCAAGCACCCCGCCTGGACCGTCAACCTCCTCGCGAACCCCGAAGCCACCGTCGCCATCGCGGGCGAACGCATCCAGGTGACCGCCACCCTCGTCCCCGACGCGGACAAAGAGGCGATCTTCGCCCGCTTCGTCGAGATCACCGGCGCCTACGCCGCCTACCGCGACCGCACCACCCGCGACCTGCGCATCTTCGCCCTCCGCCGCGCCTGACCCGGACGAACGATCACCACGCTCTGGTGGCGGCATCGGCCGAGAGCCGAAGGCCACCAGAGCGTGGTGTTCAACTGTCCAGCGGGGAGCTCAGCCCAGGGCGCGCAGGCGGGGGGCCAGATCGCGCTTGAAGAGGTCGAGGAAGCGGAGCTGGTCGTGGCCGGGGGCGTGGAAGACCAGGTGGTTGAGGCCCGCGTCGAGATAGGGCTTGATCTGGGCGACGGCCTCGTCGGGATCGCTGGCGACGATCCAGCGCTTGGCGACCTGTTCGATGGGCAGCGCGTCGGCGGCGGCTTCCATCTCGATCGGGTCGGTGATGTCGTGCTTCTGTTCGGGGGTCAACGACAGCGGCGCCCAGAAACGCGTGTTCTCCAGAGCGAGTTCGGGATCGGTGTCGTAGGAGATCTTGATCTCGATCATCTTGTCGATCGCGGACAGGTCGCGCTCGGCCTTGGCCGCGCCCTCGGCGACGGCGGGCAGCAGCTTCTCGGTGTAGAGGTCCATGCCCTTGCCGGAGGTGCAGATGAAACCGTCACCCGCGCGGCCCGCGTACCTGGCGACCACCGGGCCACCGGCCGCGATGTAGACGGGGATGCCGTCCTTGGGCACGTCGTAGATCGAGGCGCCGACGGTGTGGTAGTACTCGCCGTCGAAATCGACCCGGTCGCCGAGCCACAGTTCGCGCATCAGTCGCACGGCCTCACGCAGCCGGGCGAAACGCTCCTTGAAGTCGGGCCATTCGCCCTTGTACCCGGTGGCGATCTCGTTGAGCGCCTCGCCGGTACCGACACCGAGCATCACCCGGCCCGGGTACAGGCAGCCGAAAGTGGCGAAGGCCTGCGCGATCACCGCCGGGTTGTAGCGGAAGGTCGGAGTGAGCACCGACGTGCCGAGCATGATGCGCTCGGTGCGCTCGCCCGCGGCCGCGAGCCAGGCCAGCGAGAACGGGGCATGGCCGCCGTTGTGCCGCCACGGCTGGAAGTGGTCGCTCACGGTGGCGCTGTCGAGGCCGTGCTGTTCGGCGGCCACCGCCAACTCGACCAGCTCTCGTGGTCCGAACTGCTCCGCCGACGCCTTGTACCCGAGCTTGAGATCGACCATTCCAGCCACTCCTGTTCCTCCGCTGACCGCTGCCTCCTCGACACTAGCGCGCGGCCCGCGATCCGCACCGTCGCCGTTTCGTCTCCCACTGCGCCGGGTTTTAGCGGATGATTAGCTGGTGACCGCCAAGGATGACCAGATCTTGTCGTATCTGACCGATATGGACGGCGTGCTGGTGCACGAGGATCAGCTGATCCCCGGTGCCGACGAGTTCCTCGCCGAGCTGCGCGAGAACGAGATCCCGTTCCTCGTGCTGACCAACAATTCGATCCGGACCCCACGCGATCTGCAGGCCCGGCTGCGCCACACCGGCCTCGATATCCCGGAGGAGTCGATCTGGACCTCGGCGCTGGCGACGGCGACCTTCCTCGACGACCAGCGCCCCAACGGCACCGCGTACGTGGTCGGCGAATCGGGGCTCACCACGGCGCTGCACGAGATCGGCTACGTGCTCACCGACAGCGACCCCGACTACGTGGTGCTCGGCGAGACCCGCACCTACTCGTTCGAGGCCATCACCACCGCGATCCGCCTGGTCGACCGTGGTGCGAAGTTCATCGCGACCAACCCCGACGCCACCGGCCCCTCCCGCGACGGCGTGCTGCCGGCCACGGGTTCGGTCGCCGCCCTGATCACCCGGGCCACCGGCAAGGACCCCTACTACGTCGGCAAACCGAACCCGCTGATGATGCGTTCGGCACTGCGCCGCATCGGCGCGCACTCCCAGTCGACGGTGATGATCGGCGACCGGATGGACACCGATGTGATCGCGGGTCTCGAGGCGGGCATGCGCACGGTCCTGGTCACCTCGGGCATCTCCACCAAGTCTTCGGTCGAGAAGTACCCCTTCCGGCCGACGCTTGTCGTGGATTCGATCGCCGACCTGCTCAATCGCACCCGGACCCCGTTCGTGGAACTCTGACGGGCCGACGCCCTGGCCGCCGCCACGTGGGCGATCTCAACCGACGCTGTTCTCGTCTCCCGTGACGATGATGTCGATCGCCGCCGACAACCGGGTGAGAGTCTCGACGGTCGCGGCGAATTCGGCCGGGCCGAGTGCGTGGGCGAGGCGACGGGCCAGCACCTCGTGCTGCGGGTCGATGCGACGGATGGCCGCCTCGCCCGCTTCGGTGATCGCGACCAGCTTGGCCCGTTTGTGCGCCGGGTTCGGCCGGTATTCGCACAGCCCCTTGCCGACCAGGATGTCGGCCACCCGCTGCACGCTCTGCCGGGTGATGCCGATGGCGCGGGCGATCCCGGCGACCGGCAGCGGTTGATGTTCCACCGCCGCCATCACCTGCCACCACGCCACCGAGATTCCGGCGGGCGCGGCCAATTCGTCACCGAGAGCGAGGAATTGGCCGTTGAGCCGGTAGACGGTGAGCGCGGCCGCGTCGAGGAGCTGCTGTTCGTCGTTCAATCTGCTTGTCCGCCCGCGTTTTCGGCAAGGGCGAAGTAGCCGCTGGGGTCCTTCTGTCCGAACAGCTGGTACCAGGCGTCGAGTACCTGCGGCTCGAAGAGATCGAGGCGGACGAAGATCTCACGCGCGAATTCGAACGGTGACATGGCGTCGGCGGTGATGAGGTCCCCGTCGGTCACCGCCGATTCGTCGACATAGTGCGCGGCGCCGGAATAGCCACTGGAGGCGAGGTATTCGGCGGCGTTGCTGGTGTGCGGGCGGTCGTCGAGCAAGCCCTCCTTGGCGAGTCCGAGAGTGGCGCCACAGATCGCCGCGACCGGTACACCCGCCGCGAGGAATTCCCGCGCCTTGCGGGCGAAGGGAGCCAGGTCGTCGCCCGCGTCCCACAGGTCGGCGCCGGGCAGGATCAGCATGGCGCTGTCGGAGGGGTCGATGTCGGCCAGGGCCAGGTCGGGGGTCACCCGCATGCGTCCGGCGGTGGTAACGGGCGCGGTCGTGAGCCCGACCGTCGCCACCTCGAAGCGCCCAGGTTCGCGATGCCAGGAGTCGTCGGCGATATTGACCGTCGCCGCGCCGACTTCCCAGTCCGAAAGAGTGTCGTACACAGCCACGTGAACTGTCTTCTTGGTCATGACAGCATCCTGTCATTATTGACAGGATGCTGTCAATAAGAATTTTGCAACCCGCTTTCAGGCGCCGCTCCGTAGGCTGACGCACAACCGGTGCGAGACAAGGGAGTTCGCCACGATGACCGACCCGGTGCAGGGACTGACCGGCACCATCACCTCACCGATCCGCGCCGCGGGCGCACTCGGCGAAGTACTCGTCGCCATTCGTGGCGGCACGGAGCTGTATCTCGCGCGCGCCGACGAGCCGATCGAGGCGGGCGCGACCGTGCTCATCGTCGCGGTCAATCCGGGCAGGCTCGTCGACGTCGTGCCCTGGATACCGCTCACACCGCAACTGCCGCAAGACAACTGAAAGCAAGGGAGGCTCAGATGCTGGGCTATCACGTTCCTGATCCCGACGAGGCCATGCTGGTCAGTGGCGCCAAGGTCAAGGACAACGCGCCGTTCAAGGTGATCATCGGTCGCGGCACCTGGGTGATTCCGCTGTTCCGCAAGGTCAGCTACCTGTCGCTGGCCATGTTCGAATCCGAGATCCGCGAACGCTGCGTCACCAAGCAGGCCATCCAGCTCGACGTGCGCGCGGTGATCGCGTTCAAGGTGGCCAACGACACCCAGTCGATCGTCAATGCGGCACAACGCTTCCTGTCCGAGCAGGAGAAGGAGATGTCGGTGCTCACCGGCCGCATCTTCTCCGGTCACCTGCGCTCGATCGTCGGCTCGATGACCGTCGAGGAGATCATCCGCGAACGCCAGAAGCTGGCCGACGAGGTGCTGATCGCCTCCAAGGTGGAGATGAGCAATATCGGCCTCTGGGTCGACTCGTTCCAGATCCAGTCGATCGACGACGGCAACCTCGGCTATATCGAGGCCCTCGCCGCCCCGCACAACGCGGCCGTGCAGCGCGACGCCCAGATCGCCCAGGCCCAGGCCGCCCAGCGCGCCGCGGAGGCCGAACAGGAATCGCTGCGCCGCCGCGCCGAATACGAGCGCGAGACCTCGCTGCTCAAGGCGCAGTACCAGCGCGACATCGACAAGGCCAATGCCGAAGCGGCACAGGCGGGTCCGCTCGCCGACGCCGTCGCCCGGCAGGAAGTCCTCACCGCACAGGCCGAACAGGCACGCAAGAACGCCGAACTGCGCGAGCAGGAACTCCAGGCCGAGGTCGTCAAACCCGCACTCGCCGAGGCGGAACGGGTCCGCATCCTCGCCGAGGCCGAAGCCGACCGCACCCGCATCCAGGCCGAAGCCGCCGCCTCCAACAACCGAATCGCCCTGGACCAGTTGCTCATCGAACAACTCCCCGAGATCGTCCGCCAGGCCTCCAACGGCCTCGCCAACGCCAACCTCACCGTCCTCAACGGACCCGACGGCGTGAGCGAACTGGTCAACGGCATGGTCGGCCAGGGCCTGACGGTCTTCAACTCCCTACAGAAGGCGTTGTCCAACGGCGAGGTCGACAAGGTCTGAGCCGATCCGGCCGGGCACCCCCGATGGTGGTGCCCGGCACATGCATCGGCACAACAGACCCGAATCCGGTGGCGCCTGACTAGGGGACGACAACCAGCTCAGGGTAGTGATGACGCATCGCACGGATAACCTCTTCGGCCGAGGCGCCGAGCATGGATTCCGCCAGGTTCAGATCGCCGTAGCCGAGCTTGTTGTTGGCCTTTACCATCAGCCGTAACCACCATGAGCTGCGTGCGTAGTAAGCCTGTGGATCACGCAGGCCGATCTGGACATAGCGCACCTTGGTCGACGCCGACGGCCGCTGGACGAAGACTCTTGCATGGGCCACCTCGTGCCACGCCAGCGATCCGCTCTGCCGATGCACCAGCCCGGCGTCGGATAAGACCAGCTCCGGCCGCCGCCGCACCAGTCGGCCGAAAAAGAAGACTCCGGCGGCGCAGAACATCGGAATTCCGACGATGCCCGCGACCAGCGGCACCAAAGGCACATCATCGCTCGACACAACCCACACGCCGATCGCGACGAAGATCACCGACCCCACCAGCATCGCCGCTGATCGCAGCGCGGATGGATAGAAAACGGTCACAGGCCGCGACACTCCCCCAGAACTCACTCAACAAGCCTAGCCTGGCGACACGCGGCGGCCGCTGGACTTGGACTCGCTGATCCGGCGGGCTGAGGCGAACGCCTAACTCCTGCCGTCTCCTCGACGCGGATCATCCCACGCAAGGTGGCCGGTGCCGCCGATACAAGCGCGACCCCCAGGCATGCGCTCAGAACGGCAGATGCCGTCGATGAGCTGCTCGAGACGGACAAGGGCAAGTGGTGAGGTCGCTCTCGCAGCTATGGGCCGGGAGGGCGCCCGGTTCTCGAGCAGACCGATGCGGTCGCCGACAACTCGGTGTCGAGGTGTCGACACCGTTCGAGCGGGCTTAGCTCAACGCGTGGTCGAGGTCGCTCAGGAGGTCTTCGATGTCTTCCAGGCCTACCGAGATGCGGACGACGCCGTCGGAGAGGCCGATCGAGGCGCGGCCTTCCGGGCCCATGGCTCGGTGGGTGGTGGTTGCGGGGTGGGTGATCATCGTTTTGGCGTCGCCGAGGTTGTTGGAGATGTCGATGATGCGCAGGCGGTTGAGGACCTCGAAGGCGCGCTTCTTGCCGTCGTCGCCGTGCAGGGCGAAGGTGACGACGGTGCCGCCGCCGGTCATCTGCTCCTTGGCGAGAGCGTGCTGCGGATGCGATTGCAGGAACGGGTATTTCACCCATTCGACAGACTTGTTCGCCTCCAGGAATTCGGCGACCTTCAGCGCCGATTCGGTGGATTGACGCACGCGCAGCGGCATCGTCTCCAGGCCCTTGAGCAAGGTCCAGGCGTTGAACGGGCTCAGGGCCGGACCGGTATGGCGCATCAGGGTTTTCACCGGACCATCGATGTAGTCCTTGGCGCCGAGGATGGCGCCGCCGAGTACGCGGCCCTGGCCGTCGATGTGCTTGGTGCCGGAGTAGACGACCACGTCGGCGCCGAGTTCGAACCCGCGCTGCAGCAGCGGGGTGGCGAAGACGTTGTCCAGCACCACTTTCGCACCCGCTGCGTGGGCCAGTTCGGTGACCTTGCGGACGTCGACGAGGGTCTGCATCGGGTTGGCCGGGGTCTCGAAGAACACGGCCTGAGTGGGCACCGACAGGGCCTGCTCCCACTGGTCGAGGTCGTCGCCGTCGACGAAGACGGTCTCGATGCCCCAGCGCGGCAGGATCTCGTTGCACACCACGAAGCAGGAACCGAACAGGCTGCGCGCGGCGACGAGCCGGTCGCCCGCCTTCAGCAGCGCGCCCAGCGCGGTGAACACCGCCGACATGCCCGAGGCGGTCGCGAACGCGGCCTCGGCGCCGTCGAGCAGGCGGATGCGCTCCTCGAACATGGCCACCGTCGGGTTGCCGAAGCGGGAGTAGACGAAGTGCTCGACATCGCCGGTGAACGCGGCCTCGGCGGCCTCGGCGTTCTCGTAGACGAAGCCGGAAGTCAGGTACAGCGCCTCGGACGTCTCGTCGAATCCGGAACGGCGCAGGCCACCGCGCACGCCGAGGGTCGCAGGGCCGACCCCTTCCGGCAGCGGCTTGTCGAAGGAACCACCGGTGATCATGCGAGTCTCCTTATGCCTGGCGCCACGGCAGGCCGACGGCGCGCCAGCCGGTGCTGCCGCGCTGCCCGAACGCGTCGAGGCCGCCCTCGAAACCGTCGAGCACGTTGTAGGACGGGGTGATCCCCGCCGCGGTCGCCACCGTGGCCGCGTGCGCCGAGCGCTGACCCGAGCGACACAGGAACACCACGGGCGCGTCGGCCGGGCGGTCGGCGAGGACCTGTTCGAGCTGCTCACCGAAGCGGGGGTTGCGCGCGCCGGTGCCGTCGACCCATTCGATGAAGTGCGCGGGGCGCTCGATGGAGCTGGTGTCGGGGATGCCGATGTGGGCCCACTCGCCTTCGGTGCGCACGTCGACCAGCACCGCGTCGGGGTGCTCGGTCAGGATTTCCCACGCCTTCTCAGGGGTGATGTCGCCGGCGTAACTCATGTCGATCCTCCTGCGTGAATCCGCTCTTGCCGAGGCGGGGAGTCCGCTCACGGCCAGGTCGTCACCCGGAGCACCCCACCGCGGAGGAGGGTTGCCGACCAGCGAGCCGGGGCTTGACGCTGGTACTCATGACCTTGCGATCTGAGATTGCCCCGGCACTGGTCACCGTGTCAAACCCCTCAGGGGGTGCACACCAGCCAGGCGCCGTCGACCCGGGTGAGATTCCAGGTGCTCGACGTCGACTGCCCGCCCACCGAAACCGTGGCGTCGATCTTGGCCCGGTTGCCGTTGACGGTGGCGTTGGAAAAGCCCTTCTTGTCGATCGTCGCCGCTGATTCCGGGCCGCCGAGCCGTTCGGTGAGACCCGATTTCGCCTCGTCGAACCCGGGGCACGCCACCCCGGGCGGCGGACGCTGGTCGGTGCGCGAGCGCGCGTCGATATAGTTGGTGACGGCGGCCGCGAGCCGATCGGCCTCTGTGACATTTTTCTCAGCGGGTGCCAGGAGCCCGCCGACGACGATGCTGATGAGCACGACGACCGCGATCACCGCGGCCGCGACGAACGGGACGATGGACCGCTTGTCGGTCTGATCGACCTCGATGGGCTGATCGTCCGAGCCTGTTTGCTCCTCGCTCATGTGGTAATCCTGACAGACCCGGGCCGGGCAGCTACACCGCGCGCCGGGTTGCCGCAACACCGCAGCTAGAATCGCCTTGATTACGGCCTGCCGCCGACGAGGACGGCAGCGGCCGGTAGCCGGTTTCCGACTTAGCCTAAGCTAAGTTGACGCCGTCACATCGTTTCTCGACCAAAGGGTGCGCGTAGACAATGACCGAACAGACAGCGACTCGCCCGCTTCGCATCGCGATCGTGGGTGCGGGACCGGCCGGTATCTACGCCGCCGACGCCTTGATGAAGTCCGACGCCGAGGTCAGCATCGACCTCTACGAGCGCATGCCCGCGCCCTTCGGACTCATCCGCTACGGCGTCGCGCCTGATCACCCGCGCATCAAGGGCATCATCACCGCCCTGCACAAGGTGCTCGACAAGGATCAGGTGCGCCTGCTCGGCAACATCGACTACGGCACCGACATCACCCTCGACGACCTGCGTCAGTTCTACGACGCGGTGATCTTCTCCACCGGCGCCAACGCCGACCGCGCGCTGCCGATCCCCGGCATCGACCTCGACGGTTCCTACGGTGCCGCCGACTTCGTCTCCTGGTACGACGGGCACCCCGACGTGCCGCGTTCGTGGCCGCTGGATGCCGAGAAGGTCGCCGTGCTCGGTGTCGGCAACGTGGCCCTGGACGTGGCGCGCGTGCTGGCCAAGACCGGCGACGAGCTGCTGCCCACCGAGATCCCGCCGAACGTCTACAAGGGTCTCAAGGAGAACAAGGCCGTCGAGGTGCACGTCTTCGGGCGTCGCGGTCCCGCGCAGGCCAAGTTCACCCCCCTCGAGCTGCGCGAACTCGATCACTCGCCGACCATCGAGGTGATCGTCGACCCCGAGGACATCGACTACGACGAGGGTTCCGAGGCCGCGCGCCGCAACTCCAAGCAGGTCGACATGGTCGCCAACACCCTCGAGCAGTGGGCCATCCGCGACCAGGGCAATCGCCCGCACAAGCTGTTCCTGCACTTCTTCGAGTCGCCCGCCGAGATCGTCGGCGACGAGAACGGCCGGGTCGTCGGTCTCAAGACCGAGCGCACCCAGCTCGACGGCACCGGCAACGTCAAGGGCACCGGCGAGTTCAAGCAGTGGGACGTGCAGGCCGTCTACCGCGCTGTCGGCTACCTGTCGCAGAACATCAACCAGCTGCCGTTCGACGATCAGGCGGGCACCGTGCCGAATGAGGCCGGTCGCGTGATCGCCGACGAGAGCGCCGAGGGCGCGGCCCGCTTCATGCCCGCCACCTACGTCACCGGCTGGATCAAGCGTGGCCCCGTCGGCCTGATCGGCCACACCAAGGGCGACGCCAACGAGACCATCGCCTGCCTGCTCGACGACGCGAAGAACTTCACCCCCGCGCCGAAGCCCGAGCTGGACGCCGTCACCGAGTTCCTCGAGGGCAAGGGCATCCCGTTCACCACCTGGGCCGGCTGGTACCGCCTCGACGCCCACGAGCGCGCCCTCGGCGAGCCCGAAGGCCGCGAGCGCGTCAAGGTCGTGGAGCGCGAAGACATGCTCCGCGCCAGCGAGCCCCACAAGGCCTGACAGCGACGACAAGGCCGGTGGACGCGAGAGCAGAACCCTCGCCCACCGGCCTTTTCCGCGCGTACCCGCCTGTTTTCTCGGTCGAAGTCGGCCGATCCGCCTAGCTCGAGGCATCCTGTACAAGTGTTCGACGCGCATGTTCACATCATCGATCCGCGGTTTCCGCTGATCGAGAACGAGGGCTACCTGCCGGAGCCCTATACGATCGCGGCCTATCGAAAGCGGATGGCGCACTTCGATGTTCGCGGTGGAGCCGTTGTCAGCGCATCGTTCCAAGGCACCGATCAGACGTACCTGAAGGCCGCGCTGAGCGAGCTGGGCCCGGAGTGGGTCGGGGTGACCCGGTTGGATCTGGACGCCGGTGACGAGGAGATTCTCGATCTGGACCGGGCGGGCGTACGGGCCATCCGGTTCAACCTCAAGCGCGCCGCCGCCGACATCACCCAGATGACCTTGCAGGCCCTGCGCGCCCATGAACTGGCCGGATGGCACGTAGAGCTCTACATCGACGGCCAGATGCTCGCATCGTTGCAGCCGGTGATCTCCAAACTTCCCGCGCTGTCCATCGATCACCTCGGCATGTCCGCCGAGGGGCTGCCCTACCTGCTGGATCTGGTCGATCGCGGCGCGAGGGTGAAGGCCACCGGCTTCGGCCGGGTCGACATGGACGTGGCCGAAACGCTGCGCCGCATCCACACCGTGAACCCCCGCGCCCTGATGTTCGGCTCCGATCTACCCGGCACCCGGGCGGGCCGCCCGTTCGAGGACGCCGATATCGACCTGATCTGCCAGGTGGTCGGTGCCGACATGCACGCCGTACTCGAGGACAACGCCCGCGAGTGCTACCGCCTGCCCCCGGTACACAGGACCGAGACCGAACAGGTTGCGCACCACGACAACCCGACCCTGCCGATCCCCCGATCGGCTCTGCCCGGTGCGGGCGACGACAAGACCCGCCCGCTCCCGATCATCGAAAGACCCTGAGCCTCAGACGAACAGCGCCCCGGCCAGCCACACTCCGGACGCGACCAGCGCGCCGAACAGTTCGACGAGCATCGACAAGCCGACGCCCTTGAGCGCGTGCATCGTTGCGGGCCAAGCGGTTTCATGCGTCTTCAACCGCTGCAGTTCCGCCACGTACACGCCGAGCACGAACCCGATGAACAACCCGACCACGGGGATCACGAAGAAGCCGACGATGCCGAAGACGGCGCCGACGAGCAACGCCCGATTCGACACGCCCGCTTCGCGCATCCGGCGCCCCGGCCAGGTGTATTTCACGACGCCCGACAGGATCAGCGCCACCGAGGCGATGGCGAACACCGTCCAGGCGCCAGCACCGCCGGTGAGGAACGCCCACACCGCGACGGCCGCGAAGATCAGGATCACCCCGGGCAGGATGGGCACGATCACGCCGATGATGCCGACCAGAATGACGAGGCCGACGAGGACCTCACCCCATACGCTCACTGCCGGGTTCCTCCCATATCGCGCCGAGTCGCGCTTGGCGAATTCTCGCGCATGGTCTACCGGTGCCGCCACCCCGGCGCTATTGTCGGATTGTCAATACCGTTCGACGACGAATGAGGTCACCACGTGAGCACCACCGGTCAGGGCCCCCTCGCGGGCATCAAGGTCATCGAGCTGGCCGGGATCGGCCCGGGCCCGCACGCCGCCCTGCTACTGGCCGATCTCGGCGCCGACGTGGTGCGGGTGCAGCGGCGTGGACAGCTGCCCGGCTTCCTGGAACGCCCGCAGTGGCGCGGTCGCACCATCGTCGAAGCGAATCTGAAGGACCCCGCCGACGTGGCCAAGGTGCTCGACCTGGTCGAGAAGGCCGACGTACTGCTCGAGGGCTTCCGGCCCGGCGTCACCGAGCGGATGGGCCTCGGCCCCGACGACGCGCTCGCGCGCAACCCGCGCCTGATCTACGGCCGGATGACCGGGTGGGGCCAGTACGGTCCGATGGCCGATCGCGCGGGCCACGACATCAACTACATCTCGCTCACCGGCGTGCTCAACGCCATCGGGCGCAAGGGTGAGCGGCCGGTGCCGCCGCTGAACATGGTCGGCGACTTCGGCGGCGGTTCGATGTTCCTGGTGACCGGTGTGCTCGCCGCGCTCGTCGAGCGTGCGACCTCGGGCAAGGGGCAGGTGATCGATGCGGCGATGGTCGATGGGGCACTTGCCCTCTCGCACTTCGTGTGGGGCATGCGCGGCGTCGGCCTGTGGTCCGACGAGCGCGGTGAGAACCTGCTCGACACCGGGATGGCGTTCTACGACACCTACGAAACCGCCGACGGCAAGTACATGGCGGTCGGCGCGATCGAACCGCAGTTCTACGAGCAGCTGCTCGCCGGTCTCGGCATCGACCCGGAGGGCCTCCCCCAGCAGCTCGACCCGGACGGCCAGGAGCAGCTGCGCAAGCTGTTCACCGAGAAGTTCAAGAGCAAGACCCGCGACGAGTGGACCGCCATTTTCGAGGGCACCGATGCCTGCACCACCCCGGTGCTCACCTTCACCGAGGCCACGCAGAACGAGCACATCCGCGCCCGCGAAGGGCTGATCGAGATCGAGGAGGTGGCGCAGCACGCGCCCGCGCCGCGGTTCTCGCGCACCCAGGGTGGCACCCCGACACCCCCGCCGAGCGCGGCGACGCCGATCGAGGACGTCTGGGCTCAGTAGCAGGTGAGCGGCTGGAGTGGGTCGGCGGCGCGCGGCGTGAGCGCGGTGTAGGCGGCGGCGATCGACTTCACGGCCAGCCGCAGGTCGGCTTCGGGGTGCGTGAACGGCAGTCGGATGAACCGTTCGAACGCGCCCTGCACGCCGAAACGTGGTCCCGCGGCGAGCAATACACCGTGGTTGGGTGCGGTGGCGGCCAGTGCGGTCGACACCGGACTCGGCAGCTGCGCCCATACCGACATGCCACCCGCGCCGGGCGCTGTGTGCCAATCGGGTAGTTCCTCGGCCAGGGCCGCGAGCAGGGTGGCACGCTGGGCGCGCAGCTGGGCGCGGCGCCGGTCGAGGATGGGCTCGGCGTTCTCCAGCAGGTGGACGGTGGCCAGCTGGTCCATGACCGGGGTGCCGAGGTCGACGGTGGCGCGGATGCCGAGCAGCTTGGTGATGAGCGCCTGATTGGTGCGCACCCAGCCCACGCGCAGGCCGCCCCAGAACGACTTGGATGCCGAACCGATGGTGATGATCTCCGAGCCCTTCGCGAAAGCCGCGACGGGCGGCGGCATGTCGTCGTCGGAGAGGTTGAGGTCGCGCATCGACTCGTCGACGACGATGGTCATTCTGGTGTCGCGGGCGATGGCGGCGAGTTCGGCGCGGCCGTCGGCGTCGAGCAGCAGGCCGGTGGGGTTGTTGAAGTCCGGCACGAGGTAGGCCAGGCTGGCCGCGGTCTGCCGGGCGGTACTGCGCAGCCCTTCCAGATCCCAACCGGCACTGGGGAATTCGGGGCGCAGCGGCACCGGTATTGGGCGCGCGCCGACATCGCGGATCGCCTCGATCGCGTTCGGATAGGACGGATGGTCGATCAGGACGCGGGCGGCCGGAGAGGTGAGCACGTTGAGCAGCAGCCGAAGTCCATGTTGCGCACCGAGAGTCACCAGGATCTGGTCGGGTTCGGTGGGCAGGCCGCGCGCGGTGTAGCGGCGGGCCAGGGCCTCGCGCAGCGCGAGCACACCGACCGGGTCCATGCCGTGGGTGCCGAGGTAGGCCGGAATGCCTTGCAGTGCCACCGAATACGCGTCGTGCAGTTCCGGCGGTGCGGACATGGCGGCGTAGGTCATGTCGATGGTCGGTAGTTCCGGCTGCGCCATCAGCGCCATGATGCCGCGTGCCGGGCGGGCGCCGTCGTGCTGGATGCTCGGCGGCAGTGCGACCGTGCTGCGCGAACCCTGACGGCTGATGAGGTAGCCGTGCTCGCGCAACAGCGAGTAGGTGGAGGTGATGGTGGTGCGGCTGACGCCGAGGGTGGCCGCCAGATCACGCTCGCTCGGCAACGCGACACCGAGCGGGGCGCGGCCGTCGTGGATCAGCAGCCGGATGGCCTCGGCCAGCGCCAGGTAGGCGGGCCGGTGGGGGCGACGCTCGTCGCCGTCGGTCTCGGGGTCACGCCACCGGCCGAGGTCGCGGGCCAGGCCCGCCGCGCCGATCACTCTTGTCGCCATAAAGTCCAGTATTCCGTGAGTGGCTATTTTTTGACAAGGCCAGTGGGCGGATTCTTGGGATATGACCACCTTCCTCGCTCTCGCCGTTGCCCTCGCCGTGGGCTATGCCGTCTATCATTTCGCCCCCAAGGAGGGGGAGCTGCCGTTCTGGCCGTTCCAGGAATCGCCCCACGACCGGGCCTTCGGCACCTACGATGACCAGCGCCAATACCGCGATCTCGAAGCCCTTCGCAGCCGCGGCCATGACGAACCAGACCAGTTACCGGAAACTGGACTGGTTTCGAAGCCCGATAGTGGCCGTCTCGCCGCGTGAGCGGTGGGTCGGGCCGAAACCTGTCACCGGGGCGGCGCACACTGTGCTCATGAGTTCCGGAGCTGACTCGACACGGACCGGCACCGTGGTCGCGGCCCTCTTCGACACCGCCATCGGGCTGTGCGCCATCGCCTGGCGCGACGACACCGTCGTCCGGTTCGCGCTGCCCGAGGCCAGCGAGGAGCAGACGCTGGCCCACATCACCCGGCCCTTCGGCGGGCAACCGGTGGCCGAAGGCGAGCCCGGCCCCGCGATCGTCGCGGCGATCGCCGGCATCCGGGCCCACCTCGCCGGCACGGTCGACACGCTGCGCTGGATCGAGGTGGACCTGCCCGGCGTGCCCGAATTCCACCGCGCCGTCTACGCGGTGACCCGCGAGATCGACCCGGGCCGCACCCTCAGCTACGGCGACATCGCCATCCGGATCGGCGCACCCGGCTCCGCCCAAGCCGTCGGACAAGCCCTCGGCCGCAACCCGATCCCCCTCATCATCCCCTGCCATCGAGTGCTCGCCGCCGACCACGCACTGCACGGATTCTCCGCACCCGGCGGCATCGGCACCAAGGCGCGCCTGCTCGAAATCGAGCGCACACCGGGCTTCGGCGAACCCATGCTGTTCTGAGCGATGAATCGGGGCGGCCCGGACCGTCTGTTCCGAGGAGCCGGAGGGCGGGCGCGCAGGGTCGCGTACCGTCGCACTGCGGTGGTCAGCTATCGAGAGGGAACATCATGCAGACAGTCACGTCGGCCGACGGCACAACGATCGCTTACGACCGGGTCGGCGACGGGACCGCGGGGACGGTCATCCTGATCGGCGGCGCCTTCAGCTTCCGCAAGTTCAAGACCATGACCGAGCTCGCCCAGACTCTCGCCGATGACTACGACCTGACCGTACTCAACTACGACCGGCGCGGGCGCGGTGACAGCACCGACTCCCCCGGTGTGTACGACGTGGCCAACGAGATCGCCGACATCGCCGCGCTCGTCGAGGCGGCGGGCGGGAAGGCGGCGCTGTTCGGGTGGTCGTCGGGCGCGGCGCTTGCCCTGCTCGCGGCGCGTGAGATCCCCGGTGTCACCGGGGTGGTCGCGTTCGAACCGCCCTTCGTGGTCGATGCGAAACATCATGTGCCGCCGAAGGACCTGGAAACGAAGCTGCATCCGCTGATCGCGGAAGGCAAGCGCGACAAGACGGTTCGTTACTACATGACCAAGGCGATGGGCATGCCCGCGCTGATGGTCGCCGTGATGCGGGTGACGCCGTTCTGGAAACAGCTTGCGGCCACGTCGAATTCGACGGCGCACGACTGGGCCGTGATGAAGCCCTACATGCGCGGACAGAAACTCGACGCAGCCGAATGGAGCGGCATCTCCGTTCCGGTCCTCGTCCTCGCGGGCGAACGCACCGCCCCCCTGCTCACCAAGGGCGCGAAGGCGGCCGCCGAGGTGGTGCCGAACGCCGAGTTCGCCGAACTCCCCGGCGTGAGCCACAACCCGAAGATCTCTGTCCTCGCCCCCGCCATCGGCGAATTCCTCACGCGCGCAAGGTGATCAACCGGTCGCGTTGCCGGTAGCCGACACCACGATCGCCGCCTTGTCGACGCTCACCCCGCGCGTCAGGGCGGCGGTGGGTGGTCGCGGAAGAACTGGCAGGGATCGCCGGCGAGGTAGCCGTCCATGCAGGCGAAGTAGGTCTGTACGCAGGCGTTGCTGACGCAACCGGCCGTGTACAGCATTCCTCTGATGCGCTCGTTGCGCTGCTGGGACGGGGCGAGGGTCTCGGCGGGTGGCAGGGCGGTGGTGGACAGCACCGGTGACGCGCTCGGCGGCGGTGCAGGCGCCTCGGGCGTCGAACACCCGCTGAGCACGCCCACCGCGATTACCCCCGCCACCATCATCGTGCGCACCATCAACCACCTCCATCCGAACCATTCCCGACGCTACTCCCGCCCGCGGCGAGCACTACAGGTGCGCCGGAGAACGGGCACCTTGCTTCAGCTCTCCGCCGTCCCGCGGCAGGCGCCGCCGGCCTGAACTCGGACGGTTGATCCCCACGCTCTGGTGGCGTTCGGCTCTCGGGCGATGCCGCCACCAGAGCGTGGTGATCGACTGTCCAGCTCGCGACGGGGATGCTGCGCCGGTACGCGAGGGCGGTGTTCCCTGTAGAAGATCACGAAGGGCGGCGCTGGGGTGTCAGAGGGTGCGCCGTATCCGCTGCAGATGGCGTTTCGGCCTCCGTGCCTAATGGCCGGCGTGGGCCAATGGGGTGTCAGATGGTGGCACCGTAGCTGCTGCCTGCGATACCGCCTGCGACCGCACCGGCGGCCGCTGCCGGAATGCCGAGGACTGCGGCGCCCGCGGCCGCGCCGACACCCGCGCCGATCGCTGCGCCCGCACCGGTGGACGCGGCGGTGGCGGCGGCAGCCGTGCCGAGCGCGACCACGGCGCCGATACCTCCGGTGGGGACCGCCGACGCGGCGGCGATGATCGCGCCTGCGGTGCCGGTGGTGACCGCGCCGACCACGAAGCCGGCGCCCGCGCCGACAGCGGCACCGGCGAGTCCGCCGCCGACCGCGCCGACGGCGGCCGCCGGGACACCGGCGAGGGCGGCACCCGCGAGGGCACCGCCGACGGTCGCGGCGGCGATATTGTCGGAGCGGCTGGGGTTGATGCCGATGGAGCGGCCCTGGGTGGCGATGGCCGCTTCGACATCGGCGGCGGTGGTGTTCACACCGTCGAGGATCTCGGCCGGAAGTTCCTCCGGAGCCGGGGCGGTGAAGTCACCCACGCGCAGGGTGCGCGGCGGCGGGGCGATCGGGGCGACGGGCTCGACCGGTTCAGGGAGGTGCAGTTCCTCGATCACGACGGGCGGCGCAGGGGTGGTGTATTCGGGCACCGGCCGCGTTTCCTGCGGTTCGGGCGCCAGATAGGCCAGCGAATCAGGTCCCTCGAAATCCCCGAGACTGGAACGCCCCTCCTCGCCCGGCATGTTCACTCCCGGCTGCTCCGGCACCTCACCGGTCACACCCGGCTGCGGCACAGCGAGCGCCACACCCGCACAGGCCACCGCGACCGCCATCGGCAACACACCCGCGACCGCCCGAGCGCTCATCCGCCCCGTCGATCCCCACACACCAGCACACCGACGGACCACGTCGAACACCCACTCACACGCTAGAAGAAACCGGCACGTCCCCGCGCGCCGCAGCGACCATAGCGTTAGCCAGATGGATGCTCAAATCGATAGCGTGTCCGCATAGTCCGAGCGTGTCGGGGGTGGAGACGACAAAGCCCGGCGCCGCTGCTGCGACGCCGGGCTCGACGGCAGAACTACGCCAGCACGTCGTGCCGAACAATCGTCTGGTCACGACCCGGACCCACACCGATGCACGAAATCCGAGCACCCGAGAGCTCTTCCAGCCGAAGCACATACGCCTGCGCATTGGCCGGCAGATCCTCGAACGTGCGGGCGGCGGAGATGTCCTCCCACCAACCCGGCATCTCCTCGTAGATCGGCTTGGCGTGGTGGAACTCGGTCTGCGTGGTCGGCATCTGCTCGACCCGCTCGCCGTCGATCTCGTACGCCACGCAGATGGGCACCGTGTCCAGGCCGGACAGCACGTCCAGCTTGGTGAGGAAGTAGTCGGTGACGCCGTTGACGCGAGTGGCGTATCGGCTGATCACCGCGTCGAACCAACCGCAGCGGCGGGCGCGACCGGTGGTGACACCGACCTCGCCGCCGTTCTTGGCGAGGAACTCACCGAAGTTGTCGAACAGTTCGGTCGGGAAGGGGCCGGAGCCGACGCGGGTGGTGTAGCACTTGAGGATGCCGAGCACCGTGTCGATCTTGTTCGGGCCGATGCCCGAACCCACCGCGGCACCGCCTGCGGTCGGGTTCGAGGAGGTGACGAACGGGTAGGTGCCGTGGTCGACGTCGAGCAGGGTGCCCTGCGAGCCTTCCAGCAGCACGGTCTCGCCCCGTTCGAGCGCCAGGTTCAGCTCGAGGCGGGTGTCGGAGATGCGGTGCTTGAACGACTCGGCCTGCGCGAGCACCTCGTCCACCACCTGCTGCGGGTCCAGCGCGCGGCGGTTGTAGATCTTCACCAGCACCTGGTTCTTGAATTCCAGTGCGGCCTCGACCTTCTGGGTGAGGATCTTCTCGTCGAGCACATCCGCGACGCGCACGCCGACGCGGGCGACCTTGTCCTGGTAGCAGGGGCCGATGCCGCGACCGGTGGTGCCGATCTTGCGGTTGCCGAGGAAGCGTTCGGTGACCTTATCGATGGCCACGTGGTACGGCATGATCAGGTGCGCGTCGGCCGAGAGCAGCAGGCCGGAGGTGTCGACACCGCGCTCCTCGAGCCCGGCGAGTTCCTCGAGCAGCACACCGGGATCGACGACGACGCCGTTGCCGATGACGTTCTTCACACCGGGGGTGAGAATGCCGGACGGGATCAGGTGCAGCGCGAACTTGTCACCGTTGGGGAGCACCACCGTATGACCGGCGTTGTTGCCGCCCTGATAACGGACTACCCACTGCAACCGCTCACCGAGCAGATCGGTAGCTTTGCCCTTACCCTCGTCGCCCCACTGGGCGCCGATGAGGACGATAGCCGGCATTTCGGAGTCTCCTACAGATCGACAGCAGCACGCTTGTACTGCAGCTACCTGCCGTACTGAGGCGGTGGCCGGAGACACAGTCTAGCCGACGGCACTCGCGTGCCCTGTCCAGCGCCCCGACCCGCGCCCGGTGGGCGTGCCATCATCGGTTACGGTTACTTGCCGGCAGGGGGATTGCCGCGCTCATGGGCGACACACCGTCGACCCGACCGAGGAGGGTGTACCGCAGTTTGAGTACCCACGTTCTCCGATGTGGTGACCTGCCGGTCCCGATCGCTCTCGCCTCACTCCCCACCACGCAGACCGAGCGGTTACCCGATGTCGCCGTGATCGACGAGCTGCTGCCGGTGCTGGCCGCCGACAGCCTGCCACGCCTGATCGTGCTGGGCGACGACGCGGGCCTGGCGTCCGTGCTCACCCATCTGATGCGCACCGAACGGCTGCACGTGGAGATCGGCTACGTGCCGGTCGAGACCACCTATGCCTCGCGGGTCTATCAGACCGGCACCGGCAATGCGGCCGCCAAGACCGCGCTGGAAGGCCGGGCCGTCGAGACGCCGCTGATCCGCGACGACACGGGCACGGTGCTGGTGGGCCGGGCGAGCATCACCGGCGTCGAGGGCGCCAAGCTCGAGGGCGAGGCCTATGTCGACGACACCTTGCTGTTCACCGGCACGGTGACGACCATGCTGATCTCCCCGACGATGGCGATGCCGGGGGTGCGGGCACGGGTGCGCAAGGGTCTGCGCAAACGCGGCTGGGTCGGCGGGCGCGCAGCCCAGCTCGGCACGCCGGGTGCGATCGTGACCCGCGACGGGATCACCGCCGAACGCACCGTCCCCCGCTCGACCTTCTACCGTTTCGAACAACCCTGGCTGCTGGTGCGATGAGTTACTCCTTCCCGAGCACCCGTGGCGCGGTGCGCCCGAGTCCGGTCTTTCTGCTGATCGTGGCCGTCACCGTGCTCGGTGGCGCGCTGGCATGGGACGCCGATGTGTCCTCGGTGCGCGCCAAGGTCGGCGTGTTCGTGCTTGTGGTGTTCGGCTGGATCGTGAGTCTGTGCCTGCACGAATTCGCGCACGCCTATGTGGCATGGCGGGCCGGTGATCACGATGTGGAGGCGCGTGGTTATCTCACGCTGAATCCGCTGAAGTACAGCCATCCGGTGTTGTCGATCGTCTTACCGCTGCTGTTCATCGCGCTCGGTGGGATCGGTCTGCCGGGTGGTGCGGTTTACCTGGACACCACCCGATTCCGTTCTGGCATACAGCGTTTGGTGAGCGCGGTCGGCCCGTTCTCGAATCTGCTGTGCGCGATCGTGCTGCTGATCGTGATCCGTGCGATGGGCTCGGCCACCGAACACGCCGCCTTCTGGTTCGGACTGAGCTTCCTGGCGTTCCTGCAGCTCACAGCGTTTCTGCTGAACATTCTTCCGGTGCCGGGCCTCGACGGGTACGGGATCATCGAGCCGTCGCTGAGCTACCAGACGCGGCGCTCGCTCGACCAGTTCAAGCCGTACGGCATGTTGATTCTTTTCGCCGTCATCTTTTTCACCCCGCTCAGCCGGGTGTTCTTCGAGGCCGTGTACTTGCTGTTCGATGTTTCCGGCATCCCGCAGTATTGGGCGGGCAACGGCAGCCGGTTGACGCGCTTCTGGTACTGACGGCCTGGGTCAGTCCTCCGGTGGGACATACGGATTCGGCACGGTCGGTGGGAGCAGCGCGATCGCGGAGATGCGTTGCATTCCGCATACCACCATCAGGTCGACCACGATCGAACGAATCTGGGCGAACACCACATGCGCTGAAAGGCCCGCGCCCACAACGAGTTCCGGGCGGGCGTTCTTGGCGACGCTGCGCAGGCAGCGGGCCGCCTCGGCCTGGTCGGGCTGCTCACCCGGGTCGGCGAGCATCATCTTGCGCACCACGTCGGTGGCGCCGCCGAGCTGGCGGAGCAGGTCGATCAGGCGCGGATCGAGCACCTCGTCGTCGCGGACCAGGGTGAGCGAACGGCGCAGCAGCACACGGGTGTTGCGCACGGCATTGTCGAGCGGGTCGGCGGTGGCCCGGATGCGGGCGAGGCGTTTTCGCGAATTCCAGTACAGCGGGGAGATGCGGCTCACCTCGCGGCCACCCTCGAGCGCGGAGCGGAGTCCGTCGATCTGGCTCTGGGTGGCGCGCACAGCGGTGAGCGCGTCGTGCACCTTGTCCGCGCTCTGCTCGAGCAGACCGTCGGCGCACTCGGTCATGGATTTGCTCATCACATCCAGCACCTGTGCGGCGTGCTCACGCGCGCGCCGAACCGGATGCAGCGGGATGGCGGCCACCATCAACACACCGACGAGGCCACCGACGAGCGCGTCGATCATGCGGGACGGACCCGCGCCCGGAGCCTGGTTCAACGTGGAGACGAGCACGGCCGAACCCGCCGCCTGAATCGTCATGATGGCCCCGGAGTCGAGGAACACCGACACCGCCATCGCACCGCCGACGACCAGCGCCACCTGCCACACACCGGTGCCCACCTGGGCGATGAACAGGTCACCGATACCGATGCCGACCGCGACACCGACGACCAGTTCCACCGAGCGGCGGATCCGCGCGCCGAACGAGATGCCGATCGAAACCACGGCCGCCGTCGGGGCGAAGAACGGCTCGATATGGCCGATCACGTCGTGGGCGATGAACCAGGCCAGCGCGGCGCCCAGCGCGCACTGGATGATCGGGATCGCCGACAGCCGCAACCGCTCGACCGATTGCCGGAACCGGCCGACGGTACTCACCTTCGCGGCCGCTACGACGGGCGTAGCGACCTCGACGAACGGCCTGTGCTCGCTCACCTGCGAACCGGTGACCGGCTAGTCGAGACCGAGTTCGGTGGCGGCGTTGGGGTCGCAGTCCTCGAGCAGGTCGAGGCAGCGGGCGTATTCCTCGGTCTCACCGATCACCTGCGCGGCCCTGGCCAGCGCGCCGACGCTGCGCAGGAAACCCTGGTTGGGTTCGTGCGACCACGGCACCGGGCCGAAACCCTTCCAGCCGTTGCGGCGCAGCAGGTCGAGGCCGCGGTGGTAGCCGGTGCGGGCGAAGGCGTAGGCGGCGACGGTGTCGTGATCGACCTCGCCGTTGCTGCGCTCGAGCGCCGCCTCGGCGAGCTGGGCCCACGCGATCGACGCGGCCGGATGATCGGCGGCGACCTTCACGGGGTCGGTGCCCGCCGCGATGGCGTCTTCGGCGTCGATCAGTTCAGGGAGGAGGACCGGCTGCGGTCCGAGCAGGTCACCGAAGGAGGTCATGGGTTCATTGTGCACCGCCACGCCCACCCACCCCGCCACGGGTGATCGACGAACTCCCCCGCGCGCCGCGCATTAGGCTGGGCGGGAGTTCAACGTTCGAGCCTGAGCGAGGGGTACTAGGTGTCCGACCCGACCGACGAGAACAACCCAGCAGCCGAGGACCGTGGTCCCGGTGCGGCCGGGACACACCATGACGCCGACCCGTCGCCCGACGAGTCCGCCCGCCCGGGTTCCGAAGCGCCGAAATCGGTGCCGCACGCGGTGACCGAGCCGGAGCGCGCGACCGCCGGGACCTCGGAGACTGTTGTCATCCGGCGTAGTGAGCTGCCGGGCGATCAGGGTGCGGGGCGTTCTTATGGACCCGGGTTCCGACCTGCCGGTGGGACTGGTGCGCCGCAGGGCCCGGCCGGGCCGCGGGTGGGTGGTCCGCAGGGGCCCGGTTCTCAGCGTCCCGCCGGTCCGGGAAATCGTCCTCCCCAGGGTGGGAATCCGATGCCGCCGGGAGCGGGCAACGCGGCGGGCCGTGGTCCGAACAACCCCGGCGCTGCCGGGCGGCCGGGCGATGCGCCGGGGGCGAACGGTCCGGGTAGCGCTCCAGGGGCGAACGGTCCGGGAAGCGCGTCCGGGGCGGCTGGGCGTCCCGTGAACGGGCCCGGAGCTGGATCGGTCGGGCGACCAGCGAGTGGACCCTCGAACGATCGCCCGGGCGCACCCGGGTCCGGTGACCCCAGGGCTGCGGGCGGGCGACCGGGGAACGCACCAGGGCCGAACGGGCCCAACGCTTCTGGTGCACCCCAAGGGGGTCGGCCCGGGCCGCAGCAGGGGCCAGGACGTGCGGCGCCGGTCGCGCGGGCAACGAATGGGCCTGCCGCACAACGTCCTTCGGGCGAACAAGCAGGCGGTCGAGGTCGTCCCGGAGGCGTTGTCGAGAGTCAGCAGAGCTCTGCGGCTGGGGCACCAGCGAATCGGCCTGGTCAGGGTGGCCACCCCGGTGGCGGCGAGGGTGATACTCGCGGCGGTAGTGGTGTGGGCAGTGAGTTCGCCGGCGGTGCAGAGCGTGGAGCCGGATCGCAGCAGCGTGCTGACCGGCCGGCGAATGCGCCGGGTGCGGCCGCCGGCCGTGGCAGTGGGCAGGGCCCGGCTGCCGGGCAAGGACGCGAGCCGGGCGGAAACCAGGGCTCGGCCGCGGGCGGTTCGCCGTTGGCCGGGTTGTCGAAGGGGCTTCCCGGGGAATCAGCTGGCGGCGAAGGAGATTCGCGGGCACAGCCTGATTCGCCAGGCCTGGGTGGCGCCGATGCGCCGACTACCGCAATGCGGATCCCCGGACGCGGGGCGTCGGCGGCGGCGTCCGCCGATCAAGGCGAGCAGGGTGCGGCGGATGTGCCGACCGTCGGGATGGAGCCGGGCGATCGTCCGGCCGCCGGACGACAGGGCACGGCCGCAGCAGATGCGCGTGGATCTCGCCCGGGCACAAGCGATTCGATCGAATTCTCCGGTGCGCCCACCAGCCGAGACGCTTCCGCAGCAACCCGCGATGCTTCGTCGGGAACCCGAGATGACGCGCAGCACGTCGATCGCTCGGGGGTTGACGAGCAGCGCCCAATTGCGGACGAACGGGCCATAATCGCGAATACTCCGGATGCACAAGGTGATTCGCGCAGTGAGCAGGCTGCACGCGACATCGAGCGGGCTGGAGCAGCCGACGACCGTAGCGCGCGAGAAGAGTCGCGCGGCGAGAACGGCACGGGCGTCCGAGACGCCGAGTTCCGTGGCGCACCGGATGATTCGCGCGGTGAAGACGGCGGCGCCGACGCGGCGACCGCGCGGTTCGGGACCGCCAGGGCGGCTTCGCGTCTCGAGGACCAGGGTGGCGTCGACAGTGCGAACGACCCGCAAGCTGGTGCGAGCGGCGCGGACACCGGACAGGCTCGCACCGGCAGCGGGAACGATGCGGGGCAGCCTCGAACTGTTGGCTCTGAATCCGCAGTGCGTGAGGGTGATTCGCAGGGCTCGGATGCGACGGAGAAGTTCTCCACGAGTTCCGGGCAGCAGCGCGGTGATTCCCGGGCGCAGGACCAGACGGGCGGCAGCGGCGATAAAGCTCTCGGCGGTGCGGCTGGGGCTGCGGCCGCTGCGGCTGGAGCTGGGGCTGCCGCTGGGGTCGGCGGGTTGTCGAAGAAGGACGAGAATCCTGCTGGGGCAGGTGAATCCGGGTCGGAGGATCAGACCGTTGCTATGCGCGTGGTCAATCCCGCGGATGCACCTACCACCACTTTCCCGGTGCAGCGGGGGACGGATCGGGTTGTCGGTGGGCGGGCCGTGACGCCGCCGCCCAGCACGCCGCGCGGTCCTGCGGGGCCCAGGCAGGCAGGGCACCAGGGAGCGCAGGGGCCCGGTGTCGAGGATGTGCGCCCGTCGGGACCGCAGGGTGCGCGTGGGGCCGGGGCCGAAGACAGACGGCCATCCGCGCCCCAAGGACCCCAGGGGCCGGGCGCTCCCCGCGGACCGCAGGGAGCCGGCGTCGAAGACACACGACCGTCCGCGCCCCAAGGACCCCAGGGGCCGGGCGCTCCCCGCGGACCGCAGGGAGCCGGCGTCGAAGACACACGGCCATCCGCATCCCAAGGGCCGCGCGGACCGCAAGGACCGCAAGGACCGGGAGCGTCTCGCGGGCCTCAAGGACCATGGGCCGAAGACGCACGGCCATCGGCACCTCGAGGTCCGGGAGCTCCGCGCGGACTGCAAAAACCAGGGGCCGAGGAGACGCGCCCGTCTGCGCCCCAGGGTCCGCAAGGGGCAGGAGCGCCTCGCGGAACGCAAGGACCAGGGATCGAGGAGACCCGCCCGTCTGCGCCCCAGGGTCCGCAAGGTGCAGGAGCGCCTCGCGAACCGCAGGGAGCAGGGGTCGAGGAGACGCGCCCGTCGGCGCAGCAAGGTCCGCAGGGGGCGGGTATTGCTCGTGGCCAAGGGCCGGGGGCTCCTTCTCCTGCTGACATCCAGCCGACTCGGCCCGCGCATCACCTGGCGGACGGGCAGCGGCAGGTCGCACCTCCGCAGCGGATCGAGCCGGGTCAGCAAGGGGCCGCACCGCAGCAGCAGGCGGACGCCGGCGGGGCGGTTCGGTCGAAGCGGTTGGTGTTGGCGGCTGCGGGTGCGGCGGTGCTCGTCATCGCGTTGATCGTGGGCTTCGTGCTGATGACGACGGGTGACAATTCGCCGGAGGGACAGGTGCGGGCGGTGATCGGTGAGTACACCGACGCACTGCGCGAGGGTGATCTCGAAACCCTGCGGTCCACCACCTGCGGGCAGCTACACGACTTCTACCAGGGCATCAGTACCGAGCAGTTCCAGGGCGTGCATCAGCTCTCGACCGAGCAGGGGTCCATCCCGGTGGTCGACAGCGTGGACGCGGTGCGGATCACCGACGACACGGCGCTGGCCGAGGCCACGGTGTACACGGCGGCGGAGTCCAAGCGCACCGCACGCACCTTCGACCTGCAGAAGACCGACGGCAGCTGGAAGGTGTGCGACCCCACAGCGGCCCCCTGACCGGTTGGTGACCCGTCGTAGCGCCGGTCAGAGGTGCTATGACGGGTCACACATAACTGGTATCGGGCACTGTGCACCCAGTATCATTTTTCGGATCATGAGCACGGAACACACAACGTCGCAGCCGGACATCGATGCTGTGGTCCCGGAGGCGGCGCTGGTGGGCCAGCGCTTCGGATTCCGCGATCACTACGAGGTGGGGCGCGAGAAGATCCGCGAATTCGCCCGGGCGGTGCAGAACACGCACCTCGCGCACCAGAACGAGGTCGACGCCCGCAAACTCGGCTACGACGCGGTGATCGCACCGCCGACCTTCGCGTCGGTGATCGGGATGAGCGCCACCCGCGCCCTGCTCGACGGGGTACTCACGGAGTACGACCTCTCGCAAGTGCTGCAGACCGACCAGGTGTTCGAGATCTTCCGGCCGATGCTGGCAGGCGACCGGATCCGCACGGAGATCGAGATCGAGTCGATCCGCCAGTTCGCCGACAACGACTTCGTCAATGTCGGCTTCAAGTTGGTGAACCAGCACGACGAGGTGGCGGTACAGGGGACGACGACCATCGTCGCGCGCCGCGGCGTGGAGGTCGACCCGAATATCGTCGAGGCCGTCGAGAACATCAGCATGCACCCGCGTCCCGGCGACACCGGCATCGCCGACGACCTGCTGATCCGCCGCACCGGCCCCGCTCCCGCCGTACCGCCGCGCGAGTTCGTTCCCGTGCACACCGCCCCGGCGTTCGAATCGCTGACCAAGGGTATGGAGCTGCCGGTCGCCACCGCGCGCGTCACCCGCGGCGACCTCGCCAACTACGCGGGCGTCTCGGGCGACCCCAACCCGATCCACTTCAGCGACCGCGCCGCCGAACTGGCCGGCCTGCCGACCGTCGTCGCCCACGGCCTGCTCACCATGGGCCTGGCCGCCCAGTACCTCACGGACTGGCTGGGCGACCCGACCGCCATCGAGAAACTGGCCGTGCGCTTCTCCGGTTTCGTCCCGGTCCCACCGACCGCGGCGGGCGAGATCCAGTTCTCCGGCAAGATCAAGTCGATCGACACCGACCGCCGCGCGGCCACCGTTCTGCTGAGCGGAACCTCGGAGGGCCGCAAGCTCTTCGGCCGCGCCGCCGCGGAGATCCGCCTGACCTGACCGAAGCCGCACCGCGTAGCTGATACGCGGTGTCACATGTCGCTTACCTGTGTGTTGTCGTCCCGCAACACCCCGCGCGCACGCTTCGTTGATGGACGGGAATGTGCGGTTCATCGAGGTGCACGGATATCGGCGTGCGTATCGGATGGCCGGGACAGGCCCGCCGGTGCTGCTCATTCACGGCATCACCGACAGCTCCGGGACCTGGGCGCCCGTGTTCGACGCGCTCGCCGAGCACTACACAGTCATCGCACCCGACCTGCTCGGGCACGGTGAATCCGCCAAGCCGCGTGCCGATTACGCGGTGGCCGCCTATGCCAACGGCATGCGCGACCTGCTCAGCGTGCTCGGTGTCGAACGGATCACCGTGGTGGGGCACTCGCTCGGCGGTGGGGTCGCCCTGCAATTCGCCTACCAGTTCCCGGAGAAGGTGGAGCGGATCGCGCTGGTGTGCCCGGCGGGCATGGGTGCGGGCGTGCACCCGGCGTTCCGGCTGGCCACGATCGCGGGCGCCGGGCCCGCGCTGATGGCCATCACCAGCTGGCCGGTGCGCACGGCGGTGCGAGCCGTGATACCGCTGGTCACAGCCGTCGGTGGGCTGGGCCTCGGACCCGACGCCGAATACGTGCTCCGCCTCTACGGCGGCCTGGCCGAAGCCGGCGCCCGCAACGCCTTCCTCCGGACCATCCGCGCGGCAGCCGACCGGCGCGGGCAGACCATCACCATGCTCGATCGCGGTTATCTCGCCGCCCACCTGCCCACCCTGGTGATCGGTGGCACCCGCGACACCGTCATCCCCTCCGGGCACGCGAACCGCGCGCATCTGGCCTTCCCCGGCAGTCGCATCGAAATCTTCACCGGCGCAGGACATTTCCCGCACCATTTCGACCCGGACCGCTTCGTGGCCGTCATCAAGCGATTCATCGAGGAAACCGAACCGGCCGCCTACGATCCGCTGCGCTGGCAGCGCACCCTGCGCCGTGGCAGCCCCCTGGTCGCGCTGCCCACCCCCGAGCCGGATCCCCCGATGATGACCGAGCAGGGCTGATGCCCCGGCTACCATGCGGCCTATGAGTTACCCGCTACCGCCGCAGGGCTACTACCGCCCGCCGGACCACCCGGAGTCGACCCTCGTGCTGGTACTCGGGGTGATCGGGGTGTCGTTCTGCGGTCTCACCGCGCCGTTCGCCTGGCTGAAGGCCAAGTCGGCGCTGGCCGAGATCGACGCGTCCAACGGCACGATCGGCGGCCGTTCGCAGGTGTACGCGGGCTACATCATGGGCATCATCGGATCCGCGATGCTCGGCATCATGCTGCTGTTCATCGTGCTCGCGGTGGTGCTCATGGTGATCGGTGCGTCGGCGGACACATCCACCTACTGAGCTAGCATCCTGCGGGTGATCGAACCAGAGGCCGACGTCGCGGGACCAACCGAGTGGGGTGAACATCCACACGGTCTCGGCCCGTGGGAGCAGGAGTACGGCACGCCCGCACCCACCGACGACCGCTACGACCCGGTGCTGCTGGCCGAGGGCGACCGCCGCAATGTGGTCGACGCCTACCGCTACTGGACGCGCGAGGCGATCGTCGCCGACATCGACGCCCGCCGCTTCCCCTTCCACGTGGCCATCGAGAACTTCGGTCACGACGCCAATATCGGGACCGTGGTCCGCACCGCCAACGCCTTCGCCGCCGCCGCGGTGCACATCGTCGGCCGACGCCGCTGGAACCGCCGCGGCGCCATGGTCACCGACCGCTACCAGCACCTCGTCCACCACGCCGACCTCACCGAGCTGCGCGACTACGCCGCCCGCGAAGGACTCACCGTGGTGGCCGTCGACAATGTGCCCGGCTCGGTGCCGCTCGAAACCGCCCAGCTGCCACGCGACTGCCTCCTGCTGTTCGGCCAGGAGGGTCCCGGCGTGAGCGACGACGCGAAAGACGCTGCCGCCCTCACGGTTTCGATCTCCCAGTTCGGTTCGACCCGCAGCATCAACGCGGGCGTCGCGGCAGGCATCGCCATGCACACCTGGATCCGTCAGCACGCGGATCTGTCCCTGGCCTGGCCGATCACCTGAATCCCGCGCGTCACATCAGGTCTGCCACGCCACACCGGTCGCCACAGACCACAATTTCCTTGCCCCGCATGCACACCGACCTGGCAACATGGACCCCATGACCTCGCGTGGGGGCCGGCGCCCGCAGCCGACTGATACCGGATCCGTACCGACCCCTGCGCTGTGGTCCGAACGCGCCGACATGGCCGAATCGGCCATCATCTCGCGCCACCTGCGCGCCCTGTGGGGTTGTCCCGGAACGGAATTGGGCGTCGTCGGGTGGCCCGCCACCCGACGTGAGCGCCTGTTCGGCAGCTGGCACTACTGGTGGCAGGCGCACCTGCTCGACTGCGCGATCGACGCCGCGAACCGGGTACCGACACCGGCCCGGCGCAGGCGCATCGCCGCCATCGCGCGCTCGCACCGCATGCGCAACATCACCGGCTGGACCAACCGCTATTACGACGACATGGCCTGGCTGGCCATCGCACTCGAACGCGCCGAACGCACCCAGGAACTCAGCGCCGCGCGCGGCGGTCTGCTCGCCCTGGAACAGCAGCTCTACAGCGCGTGGAACCCGGGGGTCGGCGGTGGCATACCGTGGCGGGTCAGGTCCGATTTCTACAACGCGCCGGCGAACGGCCCCGCGGGCATCGCACTGCTGCGACTGGGCCAGGTCGAACGCGCGCAGCAGATGGCCGACTGGCTGCACGACACCCTGCGCGACCCGCAGACCGGTCTCGTCCTCGACGGCATCCACCTGCCCTCCGGCGAGATCGAACGGCCCACGTTCACCTACTGCCAGGGTGTGGTGCTCGGCCTGGAAGCCGAGCTGGCGGTACACACCGACGACGACCGCCACATCGACCGCGCCGTCGACCTGGTCGACGCGGTGGAAGACCACATGACCCACCGGCTGGTGATCTCCGGCGGCGGCGGGGGCGACGGCGGCCTGTTCAACGGCATCCTCGCCCGCTACCTGGCCGTCGTCGCGCTGATGCTGCCGGGCGAAGGCAAACGACCCGAGGCCGCGCGCCGCATCGCCGCGGCCATCGTGAAGACCTCGGCCACCGCCGCCTGGAGCAACCGCCTCGAGGTGGAAGGCGAACCGCTGTTCGGCTACGACTGGAGCAAACCGGCCCGTCTGCCGGGCGGTTCGGCGGGCGCGGGCAAGTTCACCGCGGGCGGTTCGGTGACCGCGTCGGTGGTTCCCGAACGCGACCTGTCGGTGCAGCTGTCGGGCTGGATGCTGATGGAAGCCGCCTACCAGGTGAGTGCCGCGGGCCTCTAGCGCTCGCCGACGCTCGCCTCGCACTCGACTTCGTAGTCCTCGGCGGGCTTGGCCATTTCCTGGCGGTAGTGTCGGATGCCGATCACCGTGCCGATGATCAGGCCGACGACGAGGGTGCCGATCACCGCGGGCATCAACCACGACACCCGCTCGAGGAACTCACCCGCGTAATAGCCGATGAGCAGCAGCACCGGCGCCCAGATGATCGCGCCGATGGTACTGGCGATCGTGTACTTGCGGTGATCCATCCCGGCCGCGCCCGCGACCATCGGGCACAGCGTGCGCACCCACGGGATCCAGCGGGCGATCATCACCGCGAAGAACCCGTGCCGTTCCAGCAGATGCGTCACCTTCGCCAGGTTCTCGGTATTGATGTAGCGGCCGTTCTTGCGCGCGACCACACGATGGCCGGTGCGTTGGCCGACCAGATAGCCCACTTGGTTCCCGGCGATCGCCGCCAGCATGGTGCCGACGGACAGCCCCCACACCTGCGCTTCGCCGTTGGCGTGGGAGGCGAGCACGATACCCGCGGTGATCAGCATCGAATCGCCGGGCAGGAACAGCCCGATGATGAACGCGCATTCCAGGAACACGAACACCAGCACGACCGTGCAGACCACAGCGGGCCCGGCCGAGACCAGCGGATCGAAGCTGCCGACGGCGTAGGTGGATGGTCCCGCTGTCACGTCGATCAGAGCGTCTTGTTCGTCGAGACGGCCAGCTCGGCAGGCTCGGCGGGCACCACGGGCACTACGGGCAGCGCGCGGCTCGCGAGCACCTTCTTACCGACGGTGATGATGGCGGGCAGGATCGAGACGAACACGATCAGCAGGAAGATCGCTTCCACATGGTCGCGAATGAAAGGCACATTGCCGAGGAAGTAACCGATGATCGTCACGCCGCCGCCCCACAGCACGGCGCCGACGATGTCGAACGCCACGTACTTGCGGTAGCTCATCTTCGACACACCGGCGAGCACCGGCATGAACGTGCGGACGATCGGCACGAACCTGGCCAGGATGATCGTCTTGGGGCCGTGCTTCTCGAAGAACTCGTGAGTCTCGACGACATACTGCTTCTTGAAGAAGCGGCTGTCCTCCTTACGGAAGATCGCGGGCCCGATTTTTCGCCCGATCCAGTACGCGCACTGGTCGCCCGCGAAGGCGGTGACGATCACCAGCGGGACGAGCACCCAGATGTTCGGGCTGCCCTGCGCGGCCAGCATGCCACCGGTGAACAGCAGCGAGTCACCGGGCAGCAACGGGAAAAGCAGGCCGGTCTCGATGAAGACAATCGCCAGGATGGCGGGTAGCACCGCGTTCTTCAGCCACGTGTCCTGGAGCAGATACATCGGGTCCAGCAACTGGGTCAACGCGAGGTTGTGCGTCATCACATCGGAAACCGCCAGCAAAGTCACGGGCCCCACAGTACCGGTCGCGGCTGTGAAGTGAATGGGTGTGGGCGACCTGGTGGAAACCAGCCGGTGAACTCATCGATCACTTCCTAACCTAGGGTGTGGCCTGACAGAATTGGTTTTTTGCTCCCCACAGACGGAGGTCACTGCTGTGCCTATCGCGACTCCGGAGGTCTACGCCGAGATGCTCGGCCGGGCCAAGGCGCACTCGTTCGCATTCCCGGCTATCAACTGCACTTCGTCGGAGACGATCAACGCCGCCATCAAGGGCTTCGCGGAGGCCGGGAGCGACGGCATCATCCAGTTCTCCACCGGCGGTGCCGAGTTCGCCTCGGGCCAGGGTGTGAAGGACATGGTCACCGGCGCGGTCGCGCTGGCCGAGTTCGCGCACGTGGTCGCCGCGAAGTACGACGTGACGATCGCGCTGCACACCGACCACTGCCCCAAGGACAAGCTGGACACCTACGTGCGTCCGCTGCTCGCCATCTCCCAGGAGCGCGTGAACAACGGCCTGAACCCGCTGTTCCAGTCGCACATGTGGGACGGCTCGGCCATCCCGATCGACGAGAACCTCGAGATCGCCAAGGAGCTGCTCAAGCTCTCGAAGGCCGCCAACATCATCCTCGAGGTCGAGATCGGCGTCGTCGGCGGTGAAGAGGACGGCGTAGAGGCCGAGATCAACGACAAGCTCTACACCTCGCCCGAGGACTTCGAGAAGACCATCGACGCGCTCGGCGCGGGCGAGAACGGCAAGTACCTGCTCGCCGCCACCTTCGGCAACGTGCACGGTGTGTACAAGCCGGGCAACGTGGTGCTCAAGCCCGAGGTGCTGGCCGAGGGCCAGCGCGTCGCGGCCGCCAAGCTCGGCCTGGCCGAGGGCTCGCAGCCGTTCGACTTCGTCTTCCACGGCGGTTCGGGCTCGCTGAAGTCCGAGATCGAGGACTCCCTGCGCTACGGCGTGGTGAAGATGAACGTCGACACCGACACCCAGTACGCCTTCACCCGCCCCGTCGCCGGGCACATGTTCACCAACTACGACGGTGTGCTCAAGATCGACGGCGAGGTCGGCAACAAGAAGACCTACGACCCGCGCAGCTACCTGAAGAAGGCCGAGTCCTCGATGGCCGCGCGCGTGCTCGAGGCCTGCAACGACCTCAAGTCGGCCGGTCGCTCCGTCAGCGGTTCCTGATCGAAGTATCGAACAAACGGGGCCCGAGCTCATGAGTCTTGATGTCCGTGTGCTCGGGCCCGTTCGACTGCTCGTCGGCGGTGAGCCGGTGGCGGTCGGCGGGCCCAAGCCGCGCGCGCTGCTTGCCGCGCTCACCGTCAACCGGCGGCGCGCGGTGTCGTCGGCTGTGCTCGCCGAGATGGTGTGGAACGAGGATCCGCCCGACTCGTACGCGGCGAGCCTGCAGGTGTTCGTCTCCAATATCCGCAAGGCGCTGCGCAACGCCGGGATCGATTCCGCACAGGTGCTGCGCACCGAGGGCGCCGGGTATCGGCTCGAAATCCCCGACACCGCTTGCGATCTCGGCCGTTTCGAGAACGCGCGCGAGGCCGGTTCCCGCTGCCTCGACGCCGGTGACCATCCCGGTGCGGCCAACCTGTTCGGTGCGGCACTGCGGGAGTGGTCGGGGCGTGCGCTGGCCGATCTGGCCGGCCTGCAATTCGCCGACGGTTTCGCCACCGCGATGAACGAGGAGCGGCTGCTCGCCGCCTCGGCTCGCATCGATGCCGAAATCGCCTGTGGGCGTTCGTCTTCGGTGATCGGCGAGTTGGTCACCATGACCAACGAGAATCCGCTGCGTGAACCGCTGTGGGGTCAGCTCATCACCGCGCTGTACCTCTCCGGTCGTCAGGCCGACGCGCTCGAGGCGTGCCGCCGGGTGCGTACCGTCCTCGCCGAGGAACTCGGCATCGATCCGGGCGCGGCGCTGATCGAACTCGAGCAGCGTGTTCTTCGCCAGGAACCCCTGAATGTGCAGGCGTTCAAGCGATCCGAGCAGGTCGCGGCGGCGATGACGGAGACCGTCACCGAGGTGCCGCGCTCGATCCGCAACGGCAACCTGCGCTTCGCCGACGGCCGCACCATCCCGATTCCGCACGGCGGCTTGCGAATCGGGCGCATGACCGACAACGAACTGGTCCTCGACGACCCCAAGGCGAGCCGCTACCACGCCCACATCATGCCCAGCCGCGCCGGTCTGCTGATCAAGGATCTGCATTCGGCCAACGGTGTCTATGTGAACGAATTGCCCATCGACAGTGGGGCTTTGCTGGGCGATGGTGACATCATCCGGATCGGTGCGACAGTGCTGACGTTCCTCGCGGTGAGCTGAGCCCTCGGCACGTGTAGCCCGGACTGTGGGTCACCGATGGCCGTCCGTAGCCGTGTACACCTGTGCCGCCAGGTTGCCGTCGAGGCAGTCGGCGTGCCACTCGAGCGCAAACCGGCACCGGCTCAGCGCGGCCCCGGACTCAACGCGTGCCGGGCGCTGGGCTCAGCGCGGGTGCCGGGCTCAGACCCGCGCCTTGCTCAGCGCGCGTCCTCGGCAGCGGCCGTAGCAGCCGGGTTCGGCGGCGCCACGGTGAGGTGGTACTGAGCCGCCGCATAGGTCGCGAGAATGACGCCCTCGGTGAGGCGGCGGGACCTTTCGGACTTCGCGAAGAGTCGACGCAGGACGATCAGACCATCGGAGACGGTGAACAGCAAAGCGCCCAAGCCGTAGCGGCTGCGGGGGTCTTCGTTCGGAATGTTCAGTCCCGCAATGTTTTTCGTGTCCGGCGCGAGGGACGGGTCCGAGGCGAGGACGGCGGCGGTGCCGAGGGTCGCGCCGTAGGCGGTGAGCGGTAGCGCCAGCACCGGGGCCTTGGTGCGCAGCAGCCCGGCCGCGCCCGCCCAGGCGAGCAGGCGGGGCGCCGCGATCTCGGGGCGCGGGCGGGCGCCCCGGCGCCACCACAGCAGCGAGTACCCGGCCTGCATCACCGCGAACGACGAGGCGCCCGCGATGAGGCGGCGGTCGTCGTCGGGGTCGATGAGCAGAATGTCGCCCACGGTTGCGGCGGCAAGAGAGCCGAGCAGGATCCGACGCTCGGCCGGGTCCACGGCGCCACTGGTCACCGCGTCGGCCGCGAGCAACGGCATCAGCAGCGGCTTGGCCACCCATTGCAGGCGTTCGCGGCCGGTGACGGCACCGAAAACGGTGACCGCCGCCGCCGCGAGATAGCCCGCGCGCAACGGACGCATCGTCAGAAGCTCGGTTCCTTCGGGGCGGGCGGCAGGGTGACGACCTGGCCCGCGTAGCTCAATCCCGCGCCGAAGCCGAGCAGCAGCGCCAGCTGACCGCCCTTGGCCTTGCCGGTCACCAGCATCTCCTCCATGGCCAGCGGGATCGAGGCGGCCGAGGTGTTGCCGGTGTTCTCGATGTCGTTGGCCATCGGGATGTTCTCGGCGAGGCCGAGGTTCTTCTTCATCAGCTCGTTGATGCGGGCGTTGGCCTGGTGCGGGATGAACACCTCGATGTCCTCCTTGGCCACACCGGAGGCGTCCAGCGCCGCCGACAGGGCGCGCGGCAGGGTGACCGCGGCCCACCGGAAGACCTTGGGGCCCTCCATGTGCAGCGACATGCGGCCGATCGGTTCCACCTCGGGATCGGTGCCCTGCATGGCCTGGGCCTTGTTCATGTAGGCGAGGAAGTCGACGTCCTGGGCGATGGCCTCGGCGTTCTCGCCGTCGCTGCCCCACACGGTCGGCGAGATGCCGTTCTCCTCGGCCGGGCCGACGACGACGGCGCCCGCGCCGTCACCGAAGATCATCGCGGTGCCACGGTCGGTCGGGTCGAGACCGACGGTCATGGTCTCGGCGCCGATCACCAGCACGTATTCGGCCGAACCGGCGCGGATCAGGTCGGCGGCGACACCGAGGCCGTAGCCGAAACCGCCGCAGCCGGAGGTGAGGTCGAACGCGGCGACACCGTTGAGGCCGAGGTCGTAGGCCACCGACGGCGCACCGTGCGGGGTGAGCTTGAGCCAGCTCGAGGTGCACAGCAGGACCGCGCCGATCTTGGCGCGGTCGACCGGGCTGTTCTTCAGCGCGCGCTCGCCCGCGGCCGCCGCGATCGAGCGGATGGTCTCGTCGCCACTGATCCAACGCCGGTTGTGGATGCCGGTGCGTTCGAAGATCCAATCGGGCGTCGAGTCGAGAACCTCACACACCTCGGCATTGCTGACGATGCGCTGCGGGCGGTAGGCACCGATCCCGAGCATCGCGACATTGTCGCGACCTTTGTTGATTGCAATGCTCACCACGGGTGACTCACACGTCCTTCTCACTGCCGGACGGCTTCGTCGCCGTCCGAGTTTTCTGACGTTCAGGCTAACTCAGAGCCAAGTCGTCGAGACCGAGGATGGACCGGTATTCCAGCCCCTCGGCGGCGATCACCTGGTCAGCACCGGTTTCGCGGTCCACGACGGTGGCCACACCCACCACGATTGCGCCCGCGTCACGCAGCGCGCGCACAGCGGTGAGCGGCGAATTGCCCGTGGTTGTGGTGTCCTCGACCACCAGCACCCGCTTGCCGACGACATTGGGGCCTTCGATCTGGCGCTGCATGCCGTGGGCCTTGGCGGCCTTGCGGACGACGAAGGCATCGATCGGGCGACCGGGAGCGTGCATGACGGCCATCGCGACGGGGTCGGCGCCCATGGTGAGCCCGCCGACGGCGTCGAAGTCCCAGTCGGCGACCAGCTCACGCAGCAGCGACCCGATCAGCGGGGCGGCCTGGTGGTGCAGCGTCGCGCGGCGCAGGTCGACGTAGTAGTCGGCCTCCTTGCCCGAGGACAGTGTCACCTTGCCGTGCACGACCGCGAGCTCGCGCACGAGCGCGGCCAACTGGTCGCGATCGGCTTCGGTGAGCGCCTGACGTGCCTGGTCGATCATGCGGTTTCCTTTCGGTCATCTGCGTGGGCCCTGCGCGATTACGCTACGCTGCCGCCGCCGGGGCCCACGCCATGCCCTAGGTCCTACCGCGTGCGTTGAACAGGCCGCGATTGAGCCGCGTGATGAGGGTGCGCGGAACCATCCCCGCCACCGTGGTGATGACCTTGTACTGCAGGCCGGGAACGCTGATGACCCGGCCCGCTTCCAGGTCGTGCAGGCAGCCGTCGACCACCTGATCCACCTCGAGCCACAGCGCCTTGGGCAGCGAACTCATCTCGATGCCGGCTCGCTCGTGGAACTCCGTGTGCACGAAGCCGGGGCACAGGGCCTGGATGCGCACACCGGTGCCCGACAGCCCACCCGCGAGACCTTCGGTGAAGGCGACGACGTAAGCCTTCGACGCCGAATAGGTGGAACCGCGACCGGGAACGAGTCCCGCCACGCTGGCCACATTGACGATCGAACCGGACGCGGCCGCGATCATCGCGGGCAGCGCGGCCCTGGTGAGCTGCACGACCGAGGTGACGTTCACATCGAGCTGGGCCTGCAGCTCGGCGGGCTCGAGGGTCCAGAACTCCCCCGAATGCGCGAAACCGGCGTTGTTGACCAGGAATTGGAGGCCGGCCTCGGCACGTTCGGCGACCCGGGCGCGGTCGTCGTCATCGGCCAGGTCGGCGACGAGGACCTCGGCGGAGGTGGCGTACCGGCGGCCGAGTTCGTCGGCCAGGCCACGCAACCGCACCTCGTTCCTGGCGACGAGCACCAGGTCGTAGCCGAGGGCGGCGAGGCGGTGGGCGAAGCCGAGGCCGATGCCGGAGGTGGGGCCGGTGATCAGGGCGACGGGTCGGGACGCACCGGGCAGGCGCGCGGGGATATCGGTCATAGCTGGTCGATTCGGGTCGACGGGTGATGCCGTGTCACGGCATCGGGATCACTTCGGGACGGGGCCCTGGTACGGGCGGAAGCCGGGGTGGAAGGGGCCGCCGGGCTGGTCGGAATCGTCGTCGGCACGCTCTTCCTCTACGCGCGGACGCGGTTCCTCCGCGCGCGGACGCGGCGGCTCCACGCGCGGGCGCGGTTCCGGGACGACGGCGAGCGACGGGCGCTTCGGCGGTTCGCCGAGCGGACGGCGGCCGGGTGCGGGCTGGTCCTCGAAATCCGGGTCGTCGAGGTCGGGATCGAAATCCGGGTCGGCCGCGAAGGCGGGTTTGCGCGGCGGCAGGCGGTCGTAGTCGTCGTCGGGTGCCTGGGCGGGGCGCGCGGGGAACAGCGGTTCGGCGGCGCGGCCGTAGTGGTCGTCGACATCGGTTTCGTCGTCGGGACCGGGGAAGCGGGCGCGGCCGTCGGTATCGGGCACGCGTGCGGCCGGAGCGTAGTCGTCGTCGTACTCGTCGCGGAACCCGTCGGGCGACGGTTCACCGATTCCCGAACGCGGACGGGTGTATTCGTTCGGCTCGGCCACCGGCGGCAGCACGTGCAGCAGACCCGACAGGCGAAGTACGGCGTCGATCGCGGTCTCCCAGTCCTTGGACCCGCTGCCGACCGGGAGCATGCCGAGGGTCCAGTTGCCCTCGCTCCACAGCATCTGCACAGTGTCGGACAGGGATTCGATGAAGCCGACCATCCGCTGGTCGACGGCGTGCCGGGCGATCTCGGGGTCGGTGGCGAACACGACCCGGTCGCCGATGGCGCCGAGCAGTTCCAGATCGTGGTCCTTGGGCGGCGACGCGGTCTTGAGCCGCATGTCGACATCGATCTCGGACCCGATCTGGCGGCGCACGGCCACCAGGGTGGCGGCGTCTTCCAGGTCGAAGAGCACGAACTTCTCGCCCTTACGGATACCGGAGACCACGTCGACCGCGGACAGGTACCCGAGCTTGGTCAGCGCGCCGCGCCGCCACGTCGAGGCGAGGGCGGGCTCCACCGACACATAGGTATAGCCCTGGGACTTCGCCCACACCTGGCGGGCGTGTCCGGTGCGCTGTCGCTGGACCCGATCGAAATACAGCAGTACGACCGCACCAACGAGTGCGATCGCCGCCAAGCCGAACCACATAGCCGTCATCGTCGCCTAGCCTATCCAGCCGTCGCCGTGATTGCCCGGTAGCACCGGGGATTCGACGCGCGGGTCGCTCATCGGGGGCCGCTCGGGAGCGCCGTGCTGATGATGATCTTGGCGCGGATCGACCCGTCTGGGTTCTTGTCGCCCTGCACCATAACCATGTCACCGACCGGAAGTTCGCTCGCCTTGGTGGTGCTCAGCGAGATCACCTGCGTGGCCTCGTCGATCAGCACCCGCACACTCGACCCGCCGAGGGTGCTCATGGTGATCTCGGAGCCGGTGTTGGCGGTGATGCTGCCCATGGTGGCGCCGAGGTCTTCGGTGCCGCCGAGGCCGGGTAAGCCGGGCAGGCCGCTCGCGCTCGGCGGCGCGGTCGGGGTGGTTTGCCTGGTCGATGGTTGCAGGGTCTGGGTGGTGGGTGGTGCGGCGGCGGTGTCGTTGTCGGAACCGTCGCCACCGGTGAGCATCAGACCGGCCAGGATGCCGCCGAAGGCGATGAGCGCCACGACGGCCAGGCCGAGCGCGATCCACAGGCCGGTGTGCTTCTTCGGCGGTTCCTGGTCGCCGTCCTGTGGTCGCGGTGGATATTCGGGCTGCTGTTGCGGTCCGTAGCCCGGCGGCGGGGCGGGCGGATACCCCTGCCCGTAGGCCGGTTGGGGCGCGGGTTGCTCTGCGGGATAACCACTTTCATACGGTCCCCATTGAGCGTCGTGCGGCGGGAGTGCCTGGGTGGGGTTCGACGGTTGTCCCCACTCGTCGAACCCACCGCCGTACGGCCGTGTGGTTTCGTTCCCTGGCGAACCCAGCCGTTCCGTCGGCGAATCCTCCGGGCGTTGTCCCCACGGATCGTTCGGATTCGTCATGTCCCCAGCGTAGGTCAGCCCGGCGCGTAGAGAGGGTCCTACGCACCGGGCTGTGGATAAATCATGAACTGTGGACAACTTCGCGTTCGACGACCAGCTTGTCGGTGGCGTCGTCCACGCTCACCGACACCGTGTCGCCATCGGTGACCGTGCCGGAGAGCAGTTCCTTGGCCAGGCTGTCGCCGATGGCCTGCTGGATCAGCCTGCGTAGCGGGCGCGCGCCGTAGGCGGGGTCGTAACCGCGCACCGCGAGCCACTGCTTGGCCTCGTCGGTGACATCGAGGGTGAGCCTGCGCTGCGACAACCGCTTCTGCAGCTGACGCAGGTTGATGTCGACGATCGACTCCAGCTGTTTCGCGTCGAGCGCCTGGAACATCACCACGTCGTCGAGCCGGTTGAGGAACTCCGGCTTGAACGCTCGGCGCACCGCGTCCATCACCTGGTCCTTGGTGCCGCCGGCACCCAGGTTGGAGGTGAGGATGAGGATGGTGTTGCGGAAGTCGACCGTGCGGCCCTGGCTGTCGGTGAGCCTTCCCTCGTCGAGCACCTGCAGCAGGATGTCGAACACGTCCGGGTGTGCCTTCTCGATCTCGTCGAACAGCACCACCGAATACGGCCGCCTGCGCACCGCTTCGGTGAGCTGACCACCCTGGTCGTACCCGACGTAACCGGGAGGCGCACCGACCAGGCGAGCCACCGAGTGCTTCTCGCTGTACTCGCTCATATCGATGCGGACCATGGCGCGTTCGTCGGCGAACAGGAACTCCGCGAGCGACTTGGCCAGCTCGGTCTTACCGACACCGGTCGGCCCGACGAACATGAACGAGCCCGTCGGCCGGTTCGGGTCGGCCACCCCCGCACGCGAGCGGCGCACCGCGTCGGACACCGCCTGCACGGCCTCTTCCTGGCCGACGACCCGCCCGGCGACCTCGGTCTCCATCCGCAGCAGTTTCGCGGTTTCGCCCTCGAGCATCCGCCCCACCGGCACACCGGTCCACGACGACACCACATCGGCGATGTCGTCCGGGGTGACCTCCTCGTTGAGCATCACCTCACCGCTCGCGGCGGCACCGCTGGCCTCCTCGGCCGCGGCCAGCTGCTTCTCCAGCGCCGGGATGCGGCCGTAGCGCAGCTCGGCGGCCTTGCCCAGGTCGCCGTCGCGTTCCGCGCGTTCGGATTCGCCGCGCAGGCGCTCGAGCTCCTCCTTGAGCCCGCGCACCGAGTCGATGGCGTTCTTCTCGTTCTGCCAGCGGGTGGTGAGCTGGTTGAGCTTCTCGCGGTCGTCGGCCAGCTCCTGGCGCAGCTTCTCCAGGCGCTGCTTGGACGCCTCGTCGGTCTCCTTCTCGAGCGCGACCTCCTCGATCTCGAGGCGCCGCACCGCGCGCTCCACCTCGTCGATCTCGACCGGGCGCGAGTCGATTTCCATGCGCAGCCGCGACGCCGACTCGTCGATCAGGTCGATCGCCTTGTCCGGCAGGAAGCGGGAGGTGATGTAGCGGTCCGACAGCGTCGCGGCCGCCACCAGCGCGGAATCGGTGATCCGCACGCCGTGGTGCACCTCGTAGCGTTCCTTGATGCCGCGCAGGATGCCGATGGTGTCGGCCACCGTCGGCTCGCCGACCAGCACCTGCTGGAACCGGCGTTCCAGCGCGGCGTCCTTCTCGATGTACTTGCGGTACTCGTCGAGCGTCGTCGCGCCGACCAGTCGCAGCTCACCACGCGCGAGCAGCGGTTTGATCATGTTGCCCGCGTCCATCGACGAGTCGCCGGTGCTGCCCGCGCCGACGATGGTGTGCAGCTCGTCGATGAAGGTGATGATCTCGCCCGCGCTGTTCTTGATGTCGTCGAGCACGGCCTTGAGCCGCTCCTCGAACTCGCCGCGATACTTCGCGCCCGCGACCATCGCGCCGAGGTCGAGGGAGACGACCTTCTTGCCGCGCAACGACTCCGGCACGTCACCGTCGACGATGCGCTTGGCGAGGCCCTCGACGATGGCGGTCTTGCCGACGCCCGGTTCGCCGATGAGCACCGGGTTGTTCTTGGTGCGCCGCGAAAGTACTTGCACCACACGGCGGATCTCGGTGTCGCGGCCGATCACCGGGTCGAGCTTGCCGGTGCGGGCGGCCTCGGTGAGGTCGGTCGAGTACTTCTCGAGTGCCTGGTAGGAGGCTTCGGGGTCAGGATTGGTGACCCGCGCGCTGCCGCGCACGGTGGTGAAGGCGTCGCGCAACGCTTCGGGAGTGGCGCCGTGCCTGCGCAGCAGCTCGGCCACCTCGCCGCTGCCGTCGGCCAGGCCGACCAGCAGGTTCTCGGTGGAGACGTATTCGTCGCCGAGTTCGGTGGCCAGCCTTTGCGCGGCCGTGATCGCGGCCAGGGCCTCGCGGCCGAGCTGTGGTGTGGTCGTGGCGCCGGTGGCGCGCGGCAGCCGGTCGACGATGTCGCCCGCTTCCCGTTCGACGGTCGCGGGGTCGACACCGATGGCCTTGAGCAGCGGGGCGGCGATGCCATCGGTCTGATCCAGCAACGCCACCAGCAAGTGCGCCGGACGGATCTCCGGGTTGCCCGCCGCCGACGCGGCCTGCAGGGCGGCCGTCAGGGCCGCCTGGGTCTTGGTGGTGGGATTGAACGAGTCCACTGGTCTCCTCGGGGTAATTCCGGTATCGACTTGTTCAACGTCGGCAAAGTTGAGTCTGTTCCGCTCAACTTAATGTTTTTCCGGCCGGTTCGCCACGCCGCCTCACGCTACGCCGCATGTCGGAGCCCCCTCAGCCTAGGATTGCGGTGCCTGGATCACCCCCGATACGAGGAGTTGTCGACCATGCGCGCCATCGTGGTTCACAAGTTCGGTGCCACGCCCGAACTCGCCGATATGCCGGTGCCCGAACCCGGTCCGGGTGAAGTGCAGGTCGCCTTGGACGCCGCGGGGGTGAACCCGTTCGACCTGAAGATGGCCGACGGACTGCTCGAAGGAAAAATGCCGACCGACTTCCCGATGATCCTCGGCGTGGACGGCGCGGGCACCGTGTCGGCGGTCGGGTCGGGCGTCACCTCGTTCGCCGTCGGCGACAAGGTGGTCGGCAAATTCCTCACCGCCCCCGCAGGCCACGGCAGCTGGGCCCAGTACGCGACGGTCCCCGAAGACGCCACGCTGGTGAAGATCCCCGACGGCATCACCACCGTCGCCGCCGCCGCCCTGCCCATCGCCGGGCTCACCGCCCAGGACCTGGTCGGCGCTGCCCACATCCAGCCCGGCCAGACCGTGCTGATCGTCGGCGCCACCGGCGGTGTCGGTTCCTTCCTTGTACAGCTGGCCAATATCGCGGGCGCCCACGTGATCGCGACCGCCCGCGCCGACGCCACCGACCAGGTCGCCCGCCTCGGCGCCGCCGAAACCGTCGACTACACCCAGGCCCGACCCGACCCGCACGACCCGTCCACCCAGGTCGACTCGAACATCGTCGACGCCGTGCGCTTCACCCACCCCGACGGCATCGACGTCCTGTTCGACCTGGTCAGCACCGCACCCGCCTTCGCCGACCACGCCACCCTCGTCCGGCGCGGCGGCCACGCCTACACCACCGTCTGGGCCGCCGACGAACAGGCACTCACCGAGCGCGGCATCACCGGCGGCAACTTCGAATCCAAAGGACGCGGTCCGGAACTGAGCCGTTTGCTCGGGCGCGTGGCGGCAGGGGATGTGGTGGTCCCGGTCCAGATGACGGTACCGCTGGAAGCCGCTCCCGCCGTACTCGGCGCGGGTAGTGCGCGCGGAAAGACCGTCCTGGCCATCTGATCCAGCCGCATCGACTGCGGGGTCCACAGTCGGCGGCGACCGGTCGAAGCACGGGTACCGCGCACATCCTCGACGATCAGGCGGGGCGGTAAATGCCGGTGCGGGCTTTGGTGGCGGTGGTGTGGAGGATTTCGGTGAGGGTTTTGTGGATTCGGGTGGGGGTGGTGGGTTTTACGGTGAAGGTGGTTTCGCCGTAGAAGACGTAGCGGCCGTCGCCGGGGAGGTCGTGGAGCTGGAAGTCGTCGCGACCTTCGGTGTGGCGGTTGTCGACGCTGGCGTGGGCGTAGACGCCGATGTGGGTGAGGGTGTCGGTGGGTTTGGCGAGGAAGGATTCGAGTTGTTCTCGGGGGGTGGGGTTCCAGCGGTCGCGGGTGTGCGGGCGGGGGGCCGCGAGTTCGGCTGCGGTGACGCGGATTTCGCGGCCGCGGCCGGGTGAGACTTTGGGGAGGGTGGAGAGGACGGCGGCGGCCAGGGCGTTGGGGGTCATCAGGTGCAGGGTGATGTCGCCGGGGTTGCGGGGGTCGCCGGGGGCCTGGACGGCGAGGGAGGCGTAGGTGTCGCGGGTGCCGCCGTGGGCGCGGATGGTTCGCACGCCGCGGGAGGCGCCCGCCACCTCGACGCGGGCGTGGGGTGCGAGCAGGGCGGCCATGGCGCGGTCGAGGTCGGAGTCGAATTCGGCCATCAGGTTTTCGGCGGCCTTGCGACGCAGGCGCAGGACCTCGGCGTAGGTCTCGACGTCGGTGTACTGGTGCTGTAAGGGGTACGGGAGGACGTCGCGCCCCGCGGCTTCCCACAGGGTGCGGAAGTCGAGGGCGGTGAGATGCCAGGTGCGCACGGGAAATCTACTCTGTTCCATCGAGATCGGCACTCAGTCGGCGCCGATGACGGGCGGGACCATCTTGGGCAGGCTGTCCAGACCGGTGAGCTCCTCGCCGTTCTCCTGGGTGACGAGGTAGTCGGGGATGTCCTTGGTCGACTCGTCGTCCTTGCCGCCGCCGCGTCCCGCGCCCGGGCCCATCATGCCGGGCATCCCGGAGCGGCCCGCAGCACCCGTTCCGCCGCCACGGTTCGTACCTGCGCCGCCCGACGCGGGATTGCCGGGGACCGCCCCACCCGCCCCCGGCGAACTGGCGCCGGGAGAACCGGCACCCGGCACGCCTGAGCCCGGGGAGCCGCCACCGGGAAGCCCTGTGCTGCTCGGACTTCCGGGAGTTCCCGGTGTAGTGGACTGCGGGGTGGTCGCGGCGGGAGTCGTCGAGGCCGGGGTGGTCGACGAGGGGTCGATCGTCTGTGGGGTCTCGTCCTCGGCAGAATTCTGGTCATCGTCGTCGGCGGAGGTATCGCCGGGCGTTTCGCCTGGGTCGGTCGTCGGGGTGACGGCCGCGGGCGTGCTCGGTGTCGCCGCGGACTGACCGGTCGGCGAGCCTTGATCGCCGGGGCGTGCACCGCCGCCGGGGATTTCGGGATCGCCGCCGTTGTCCACAGCCTTGGGGATCGGAATGACCGGCACATTCGTGTCGGACTCGTAAATGACCGGCGCATAGACGGTTTGGAGCACACGCACCGCCTCGACCCGCGCGTTCTCTTCCGCCACATCGTCATCGCGCCACGCTCGGCCGGTGAACAGGCCGGTGAAGTTGTCGACACCGCTGTGGTGCTCGGGCTGATGGGGCACAAGACGTTTCGTCGGCTCGAGGCCGGTTCGCAGCTCGACCAGTTTGTTGCTGGTGAGGGCGGCCGCGGTGGTGACCCGCTTGCCCGTGGCGTCGTAGGCCGCGACGGTCTTGGCGGCGGCGTTCGCGGCCGAACCCGCCCAGACGTCGGGAGACATTCCACGCGAGATCTGTTTGCGGAACTCGTCGAGGGAAGTGGCGTTGCGGGTGGAGATCTCGGTCCACGCGCCGATCAGATCGTTCACGGCATCGAGATCGATCTTGTCGACCTTGGCGCGAAGCTCGGCGACGGTCCCGGCGAACAGGTTGTTCTTGACCACCGTTTGCGGGCGGAACTCGCCGTCGAAACCGAGCTGGCTCGCCTTTTGCCGGGTTACGGCGCGCTGGTCGTTGTATTCGTCCTGGATGTCGGCGATTTCGGAACTGTCGAGTTCGCCGTCGTCGCCGGAGAAGGAGACCAGGTCGCGCAGTTTGCCGTAGAGGTCGAGGCCGTTGATGCTCTGCATGCCGGTCATGGGGTCACCTGCTCGGAGATGTAGTCCATGGCGTTGGCGTTTTCGATGTCGGTGCTGGTTAGGCGTTTGAAGGAAATGGCGAAGACTTCGCGGAGTTGCTGCACGGCTTCGATGTCCTTCATGACCACGGCATCGATGGAGTTCGGGTCACCAGTGGCCTGAACGAGGAACTTCTTCTCGAGATCCTTGCCGATCTGAAAGTCACCGAAACCGCTCACGTTCTGCGTTCGGCGGGTAATACCCAGAATTTCGCGAAGAACAGTCAGGCGGTCATCGCAGGCTTTGTACATGTGGAAGGCGGCAGCCTCGTCGTTGAGGTAGACCTCGCCGGCCTTCGCCTGGGCGAGCAACGCGCTGTAGGCGGTGTTCTCACTCACGGAGCCCTCCCCGGTCAGCTCGGAAAGATCGGAACCAGCACTTCGCCCGCGCGGGCCAGGTACTCGCAGGGGTCGTCGAGGCCGGACTCGAGGGGCGAATTGAGGATCTGCAACTGGACGACGCCGAGCTGCGCGGGAAAGACCACATCGCAGCCGAGGTCCTTCGATGCACCACTGACCTTGAATTCACGGCCCGAACGGCCCGCGATGGTTACGTCCCGAAAGTCGACGTTGCCAGGTTTCTGTTCGAATTGATCAACCGTCTTGTTCGTCGTGTACACAGTGAGCGAGAACTCGCGCGCATCCCACGCGCAGATCTCCCACCCCGACTGCGGAACACCGCCAACACCCTTCTCCTCGGTCGCCGGGTCCACCCCGACCTCCGTCAACAACGCATCAGGAATCTCCGTACACGGATTCCACAACACCGGCTTGGCGGTCGTAGTCGTCCCCGAAGACGTCGACTTCCCCTCCTCGCATCCAGCTGCCCCGACAACCGCCAGACCCGCGAGCACTAGCGCGATCCCCGCCCGTTTCATCCCCACCCCTTCTCGCCGGTCCACTGCTTTGACCAGGGAGATTAGCACGGGCCTCGGACGCGGAACCGGGCTCGAGCGGCGGGCAAACCGGTAGCAGCCGGTCGCTCATCGTGTGGTCAGCGACTGCACACCCGCACCCGTCAGGGCGGGCAGAACGCTCGGTCTTCCGGTGAGAAGTAGGAGCAAGTCCAGCGTGGAGCCGCGGATTTCGGGACCACTACCAACGGTCCATGCGGAGTCGTCGGCTGCGAGGGATACACCGCGTAGCCGGCGGCGGGCCCAGAACGGCCAGCCCATCGTCCAGACACGCTGTGCGGCAACCGCGCACGCCCGCGCGTCGACTTCGATCGTGCGCGAAAGCGGGCGGGCGATGTCCTGGGCGTGGACGATCACGTCGAAGTGGATGTTGCGGTGGTTGGTGACCACGGGCAGGTCGCGGGAATCGGCCAGGCTCGTGAGTGCGGTGGCGAGGTCGGGGGTGGTGTCGGCGTAGCGGACGGCCAGGTCGTGGTTGAGGCGGTGGAAGCTGCCTCGGGCGCGGGCGGCCTCGCGCAGCATGGCGAGCGGGCCGGGCGGCTGGGGTGCCAGCGCGACGTGCGCGGCGACATCGCGGACGCGCCAGCCCGCGCACAACGAGGGGGCGTCGAGTTCGGCCGGAGTGAGCTCGGCCAGGAGCCCGGCGATGGCGCGGCGCTGGTCGGTGATGGTTCGCCAGTACTGATCGGGGTCCATGCTCGGCTCCTTGTAGTCAGCCTTTCTGACTAATATAGTCAGTGTTACTGACCGAATCAAGGAGTGTCATGCCCGCTGACGAGCTCAATCTCGGAGTTCTGCTCTTCATTCCGTACCGGGAGATGGAGCGGCGGGTGCTCGACGCGCTGAGCGAGGGCGGCTTCGACGACCTGACCCAGGCCCAGGCGCGACTGGTCGCACGGATCGGGCCGGACGGGTCGCGCCTGACCGACCTGGCCGCCCAGGCGCAGGTCACCAAGCAGACCGCGGGGGTGCTCGTCGACCAGCTGGTGCGCGCCGGATACCTGCGCCGCGAACCCGACCCCAGCGACGGCCGCGCGCGCCTGCTGCGACTGTCGGACAAAGGGGCACGGGCCGTCGAGGTCGCCAATCAGGCGGCGGGACAGGTGGAGTCGGAATGGCTCGCCCACCTCGGACAGCGACGGTCCACCGCGCTGCGCGGGGCGCTCGAGGAACTGCGGAAGATCACCGACCCATATCGATGACGCGAACTCGCGGACGCGCGGCAGCGCTGGGCATACGATCCGCGAGGCGTGATGAGCATCCCTCCACCGAGCTGGCGTTTTCGGGGGATACTTGAGACGGCGCCCGCCGTGGGGGCGGGGCCACCGGGCAACAATTCTAGGAAAGGGAGCTTGACGACGTGGATGCGCGTTCGCTTGCGCTGGTCCGCGCCGATTTTCGCGGAGTGATGGAGGCACCGGGCGGCCCCGAGCGGCTGACCAGGGCTTTTTACGGGCACCTGTTCGCACAGGACCCAAGATTGCGTGATCTCTTTCCGCCGACCATGGACATGCAGCCCAAACGGCTGACCACGGCGGTGCAGTTCGTCCTCGAACATCTCGACGACTTCGACCGCGCTCAGCGGTTCCTCGAGCAATTGGCGCGCGACCACCGCAAGTACGGGGTCGAGGCCGACCACTACGACATGGCGGGACTCGCGTTGCTCGGTGCGCTGCGCACCTACCACGGCAACCGCTGGAACCGGGAGCTCGACGAGGGCTGGCGCGATGTCACCATCGTGATCTCGGCGGCCATGGCGATCGGCGCCAACCAGGACAAATCGCAGCCGTACTGGGACGCGACGGTGGTCGGTCATCGCCGGGTGCTCGACGATCTGGCGATCGTGCGGCTGCAGGCCGACAGCCCGATCCCGTTCAAGGCGGGCCAGTACGTGCCGATCGCGGTGCCGCAGCGGCCGAACATGTGGCGTTACCTCTCGCCCGCCATCCCCGCCAACCCGTACGGCGAGATCGAATTCCATGTGCGGCGGGTGAGCGGCGGCTGGGTGAGCCCGGCCATCGTGAACGACACCAAGGTGGGCGACCGGTGGAAGATCGCCGGGCCACTCGGCGGGCTGCAGGTGGACCGTGAATCCGGGCGCGACGTGCTGATGATCGGCTCGGGCACCGGGATCGCGCCGCTGCGCGCGCAGCTGATCGAGATGAGTCAGCGCGGCATCAATCCGCGCGTGCACTTCTTCATCGGTGGACGCTTCCCGGGCGACCTGTACGACGTGAACAACATGTGGCAACTGTCGCAATCGAATCCGTGGCTCACGATCGTGCCGGTGTGTGAGGAGCCCGAGAACCCGTGGTGGTATCCGCCCACCCCGTCCGAGCCGCCGCCGGGCATGCATCGCAGGCTCATCGGGAATCTCGGCGCGGTGGTCACCAGTTTCGGCGCCTGGGCCGATCGGCAGATCCAGATCGCCGGATCCGCCAAGATGATCGACGACACTCGCCGCGCCCTCATCCGGGCGGGCACCCCGACCGATATCATCGCGGCCGATCCCGTCGGCTGACCCGCGCGAAAGTGACTGATGAGCAACGAGTTTCCCCACCCGGCCTGGACGGCGACCGTTGTCGGTCATCATCGGCTGCGCAACGATCTGGCCGTGATCCGGTTGATCGGTGACTTCGTGCCGTTCGCCGCGGGCGGGTCGGTGGAGGTGGAGGTGCCGCAGCATCCGGGGGTGCGGCGGCGGTTGTCGCCCGCGCTGCCGCCCTCGCTGGACGGCAAACTCGAATTCCACGTGCGGGCGGTGCCGGGCGGGTGGTGCTCGGGGTCGATCGTGGCCGATACCCAGCCGGGCGATCAATGGCGAATCAACGCACCGCACACCGTGTTCGCCGTCGATCCCGACGCCACCGAGGTGGTGATGATCGCGGGCGGCACCGGACTGGCACCGATGCGCGCCCAGATCCTCGACCTGGCCCGCCGCGAAAACCCGCCACGCACCTACCTCTTCTTCGGCGGCCGCAGCCCACGCGACCTCTACGCCGCCGACATGCTGTACCTGCTGTCGGGTGAATTGCCCTGGCTCACGGTGATTCCCGTGGTCGAAAGCCCCGACGACCCGCCGATCCGCGACGAATGGCACGAACAGACCCGCGTCGACATCGGCTTCGCCCCCTCGGAAATGCTGCACGGCACCCTCGCCGACGTAGCCGCCGCCCACGGCCCCTTCGACCGACACCAGGTCCTGATCTGCGGCTCCCCCGCCATGGTCGCCACCACCACCGACCGCCTCGTCGCCGGCGGTACTCCCCCAGCCAACATCACCTCCGAAGGTGCTTGAATATCGCCCTTTTCGAGGTTGTCGCTTCGCTGCGCCTGACCGGAACTTTCGATCCGGACGAGATCACGGCGACGCTATGTCGGGTGCCGACCGATCAATGGCGAGCCGGACAGGTAGGGCGTGCGCCAAAACTGCGTAGAAGTTCCGATGGTTGGGTGCTCGAATTGGCTACCGGCGCCGGTCACGTCGGCGAGCAGGTGGACCGGGCCCTCGACCTGCTCGGGCCGATGAGCGACCGGTTGCGGCGAATTCTTTCGGCGCGGGAGACGTCCGGGTGTCTGAGCGTCGCGGTCGACGCCGACGGACGGGGCAGGCCGGTCGTCGCCCTTTCTGCTGCGGCGCTGAGACTGCTGGCGGCTTCCGGCCTATCCCTGGATGTGGATGTCATCTCGGGGGCGACCGACGAGTCCGACCCGGCAACTCCGGTCATACGAACCGACTCGACCGGGCATCCGGATGGACCTTTCCATCGGACCGTCGTGGGCTGGGGCGCTGAAGATGCGGTCAGCGTATTTCTGGACGGATGGCCTGACGGGTCGATGACTTCGCAAGACCGTCCTGGCGGAGAGATCTTGGTGAAAGCCGAAATGCCAGGCGGCAGTTTTCCTTCCATGTACTTCGACCCGCGCCTGCTCACCCGCCTTGCCTCGACCGCGATGTCACTGCGGATCGAGACCGGGCCGCCCACGACGGCCTGAGGTCGTCTCAGAACAGTGGGTCGTGGCGGATGGATTTGGCTTGGGTGCCTGCGGCCATGAGGCGGAACTTGGTGGTTTGGACCATGGAGGGGGAGCCGACTATTTGGACGTCGCGGTCGGCCCAGGGGCCGAAGGCGGCGACCACCTTGCCGATCTGGCCGGTCATGCGGGGTTCCAGGCCGGGAAGTTCGGGCTGGGGCTCGCCCGAATCGTAGTACCACCAGGGGTTTTCTTCGTGTTCGGTGACGGGGGTGACGGTGAGCCACTTGTTGGCGACGGCCAGTTGGCTCAGGACCTGAAGGTCGTAGAGGTCGCAGGGGTGGTGGCCGCCGACGAACAGGTGGACCTTCGGGTTCACCCGGCGCTGGGCCATCGCCATGATCTGGGCGCGCAGGGGGGCGATGCCGGTGCCGCAGCCGATCATCAGCATCTTGCGCTTGGTGTTGCGCGGAACGCCGAGACCGCCGAGGGGGGCGCCGAGTAACCACTGGTCACCGACGGTGGTGTGCGACACGATCGCCGGACTCACCCAGCCGCCCAGCACACTGCGGATGTGGAATTCGATCTCGCCGTTGCTGTTCGCGGGATTGGCGGGTGACAGGTAACGCCACATACGCGGACGCGAGGGCACCTGGACACTGATGTACTGGCCAGCGGCATACTCCATCGGATGCTCGAGCTGGACCCGGACGATCGACAGGTTGCGCAGCACTTCGCGGCACTCGACGACGGTGCCGGTCCACGCGGCGGGGCTGGTTTCCTTGTCGGCGGCACCGATCATCGCGCCGCTGATATTGGCCAGGCCCTCGTCCCAGGCGGCGGCGACCTCGTCGGTCCACATCTCGTCGCCCACACACGTGCGGATCGCCGACTTCAGCGAATTGGCCACCGCCACATAGTGCGCCGGTTGCACGCCGTACTTGCGATGGTCGCGGCCGAGCTGAGCGAGGAACGGCAACAGCTTGTCGGGTTCCTCCAGCCGGTCCAGCGCATAGGAGATCGCGTGGACGAGGCGGTCGCGCTGGGCATCCATGGCGGCTGGGAAGAAATCACGGACACCGGGGTAGTCCGTGAACAGGATCGAGTAGAACGACCTCGCCAGTGTCTCGGCCCCACCCTCTTCCGCAGCAACCGCCTTGAACGTGGTACGGATCAAAGCGACAGTCCGCGAATCCATATGTGTCACAACCTCGTTTCGCCATCGAACGCTTGTCGCGCCGGCGAGTGACGGGCTGGGAGGACACTCGTCAGCAGCCGATGCGAGAAGTCTAGGCGAGGTTTGCCAGCTTAGGAATCGTACTCTTAAACATCACGCATGTAATTCTGATAAAACTGGATACAGACCCGGTGGCGCGCCAAAGAAACAGACCTGGAGCCCGTGAATGAGGCGTGGACGTGACCGATTGGGCCCGGAATTCGGACGTCCTCGCCGCGCGCTTCTACTTCCGGACGGCAAGATCGAAAATAAATGAGTTGCTGGATAGTCACCAGCCGATCGCCGGGGATTGACCAGCACACGACGGAGCCCCCGATCCGCGACCGCCGTGGCGGACAAGCGAACCGGGGGCTCGGTGCAACGCGTGCCTCAGCGGCGATGACGTGGCTGCCACACCACGAGCGCGGTACTGCGTTGCGGCGGAGACAGATCGGGCCGGTAACCAGCCCGCAACCGCTCCAACTCCGCACTCATCTCATCCACCCGCTGCTGCAGAGCCTCCACCTGATTGGTGAGCTCGATGATGCGTTTGATGCCCGCCAGGTTGACGCCCTCGTCCTGCGACAACCGCTGCACTTCGCGCAACAGCTCCACATCGCGAGCCGAGTAACGGCGTCCGCCACCCGAAGTACGTTGAGGGGTGACCAAACCCAGCCGGTCGTAGGTACGCAACGTCTGCGCGTGCATCCCCGCCAGCTGAGCCGCCACCGAGATCATGAAGAACTCGGCGCGCGAGGATCCCGCAGACTTCGGATCATCGGACATCAAGCACCTGCCCATCCTGCACGCGGATCGAAACCGCTCGCCTTCTCCGCCTCCTGGTACCGCTTCAGGGCCTCGGTCGCCTCGGCATCGAGAGCCTGCGGAACCGCGACCTTCACCGTCACCAGCAGGTCACCTGCACCACCGGCCGGACCGCGCTTGGGCACACCCCGGCCGCGTACCCGCAGGATACGCCCGTCGGCGGTACCCGGGGGCACCTTCACACCGACGCGACCCTCCAGCGTGGGCACCGAAACGGTTGTCCCGAGCACCAATTCGGCATAGCTCACCGGCAGCACAAGGGTGAGGTCGTCGCCCTGACGGCCGAAGACCTTGTCCTGGCTCACGTGCACCGTGACATACAGATCACCCGACGGCGCACCACGCAGGCCCGCCTCACCCTGACCGGCGAGCCGGATCTTCTGCCCGTCGCTCACACCCGGTGGGATGCGGACGGTGATGGTGCGGGTGCGGTTCTGGATGCCGGTGCCCGCGCAATCGGTGCACGGGTCGTCGATGATCGAGCCGGTACCGCGGCAGTCGTCGCACGGTTCACTGAAACCGAACGCACCCTGATTGCGGCTCACCACACCCGCGCCGTTGCAATGCGGGCACACGCGCGGGCTGGTGCCCGGCTTGGCGCCGCTGCCGTGACACGTGGTGCACGGTGAGGGGCTCGTCATGCGCAGCGGAACGGTGACACCCTGGGCCGCCTCACGGAAGCCCAGCGTGGTCTCGGTTTCCACATCGGCGCCACGACGCGGACGGCTCGACGCGCGCCCGCCCCGGTTGAAAAGCCCACCGAGGATGTCACCGAGGCCACCGTCGCCCGCACCGGGACCACCCGGCTGGCCGAAGATGTCGCCCAGGTTGAACTCCTGCGAGAACCCGCCGCCCGCACCGGGAGTGAAGCCGCCGCCGTAACCGCGACCACCACCACCGGCGAACAGGCGCCGCGTCTCGTCGTACTCCTTGCGCTTGGCCGGATCCGACAGCACCGCGTTCGCTTCGCTGACGGCCTTGAACCGCTCCTCGGCCTTCGTGTCACCCGGGTTGGAGTCCGGGTGCAGGTCACGCGCGAGCTTGCGGTAGGCCTTCTTGATCTCGTCCTGCGACGCGCCGGAGGAGACACCCAGCTCCTTGTAGAAGTCCTTCTCGATCCACTCCCGTTGACTCACCGGGCATCTCCTCCTCTCACGCTATTCGTTATCGGCGTCGGCATCCGAATCCGATGCCCCCACGGTCTCGGGATCGGTTACCCCGACCATCGCGTGCCGAAGCACCCGATCGCCGAACCGATAGCCCTTGCGCATGACCACGCCGATCACCGGCTCCGAACCCGAACCCTCGTGCTGCACGGCCTCGTGCAGCGTCGGGTCGAACGGGTCACCGACAGCACCGAATTCGACCAGGCCCTGCTTGGTGAGCGCGGTCTCGAGCTTGTCGGCCACCGACTTCAACGGGCCGGAATCCAGGTCGCCGTGCGCCCTGGCGCGGTCCAGATCGTCGAGGACACCGAGCAATTCGGTGACCACGCTCGCCTTGGCCGCGTCGATATTGGCCTGGCGATCGCGCTCCACCCGGCGGCGGTAGTTCGCGTATTCCGCGGTCAGTCGCTGCAGGTCGGCGGTGCGCTCGGCGAGCTCATCGCTCTCCGGGGCAGCCTCGACCTCGGGTTCGGTCTCGGTGTCGGACGCCGCCTCCGCAGCGGCGTCCGGCTCCTCGACGGTTTCCTCGATCAATTCCTGTTCGGAGTTGGCCTCGGTCACTTCTTCTCCGTATCAACCGGCTCGTCGACAACCTCGGCGTCGACGACCTGGTCGTCGGCCGCGGTGTTCGGGCCCGCACCGTCACCGGACTGGCCTTCGGCGGCGCTGGCCTCGTAGAGCGCCTGGCCCAGAGCCTGCGACTCGGCGGCCAGCTTCTCCACCGCCGACTTCACGGCGGCGATGTCGGTGCCCTCGAGCGCCTTCTTGGCGTCGGCGATGGCCTCTTCGACCTTCGACTTGGTGTCGGCCGGGACCTTGTCCTCGTTGTCCTTGATGAACTTCTCGGTCTGGTGCACCAGCGACTCGGCCTGGTTGCGGGTCTCGGCCTCCTCGCGGCGGGCCTTGTCCTCGGCGGCGTGCGCCTCGGCGTCCTTGACCATCCGGTCGATCTCTTCCTTGGACAGGCCGGAGCCGTCCTGGATCTTGATCTTGTTCTCCTTGCCGGTGCCCTTGTCCTTCGCGGTGACGTGGACGATGCCGTTCGCGTCGATGTCGAAGGTGACCTCGATCTGCGGCACGCCGCGCGGGGCCGGGGGCAGGCCGGTCAGCTCGAAGGAGCCGAGCAGCTTGTTGTGCGAGGCGATCTCGCGCTCACCCTGGAACACCTGGATCTGCACCGACGGCTGGTTGTCGTCGGCCGTGGTGAAGGTCTCCGAGCGCTTGGTCGGGATGGTGGTGTTGCGCTCGATGAGCTTGGTCATCACGCCACCCTTGGTCTCGATGCCCAGCGACAGCGGGGTGACATCGAGCAGCAGGACGTCCTTGACCTCACCCTTGAGCACACCGGCCTGCAGGGCGGCGCCGACGGCGACGACCTCGTCCGGGTTCACACCCTTGTTCGGCTCACGGCCACCGGTCAGTTCCTTGACCAGGTCGGAGACGGCGGGCATACGGGTGGAGCCACCGACGAGCACGACGTGGTCGATGTCGGCCACGTTGATGCCCGCGTCCTTGATGACGGACTGGAACGGCGCGCGGGTGCGGTCCAGCAGATCGGAGGTGATCTTCTGGAACTCGGCACGGGTGAGCTGCTCATCGAGGAACAGCGGGTTCTTGTCCGCGTCGACGGTGATGTAGGGCAGGTTGATCGAGGTGCTCTGGCTGGAGGACAGCTCGATCTTCGCCTTCTCGGCGGCCTCGCGCAGACGCTGCATGGCCATCTTGTCCTTGGTCAGGTCGATGCCCGAGCTGGCCTTGAACTTGTCGACGAGCCAGTTGACGATGCGCTCGTCCCAGTCGTCACCACCGAGGTGGTTGTCACCGGAGGTGGCGCGGACCTCGACGACGCCCTCGCCGATTTCCAGCAGCGAGACGTCGAAGGTGCCGCCACCGAGGTCGAAGACCAGGATGGTCTGCTCTTTGTCGCCCTTGTCCAGGCCGTACGCCAGCGCGGCCGCGGTGGGCTCGTTGACGATGCGCAGCACGTTCAGACCGGCGATCTGACCGGCTTCCTTGGTGGCCTGACGCTGGGCGTCCTCGAAGTAGGCCGGGACGGTGATGACCGCGTCGGTGATCTCCTCACCGAGGTACGCCTCGGCGTCGCGCTTCAGCTTCATCAGCGTGCGCGCGGAGATTTCCTGCGGGGTGTACTTCTTGCCGTCGATCTCCACGGTCCAGTCGGTGCCGATGTGGCGCTTGACCGAGCGGATGGTGCGGTCGACGTTGGTGACGGCCTGGTTCTTGGCAGGCTGACCGACGAGAACCTCACCGTTCTTCGCGAACGCGACGATCGACGGAGTGGTGCGCGAGCCTTCCGAGTTCGCGACGACGACCGGCTCGCCGCCTTCCAGCACGGAGACGACAGAGTTCGTGGTCCCGAGGTCGATTCCGACCGCACGAGCCATAGTGGGTTCCTCCTGATAATTGACGACAACTCCCAGCAACGCTGAGCGTGATGCGCTCAATCCTGCCTGTCGGCTCCGCCGGGCGTCAACCCGAACTTGAGTGACATGCGCTCAACATCGTTGATCTGCACAACCGACAGCTGCGGCGATTCATTCCCGCCACCCGAAAATTCTTCCCGACACCCTTGGCCATTCTTGCCACGACCGCGCTCAACCACGGCGGCCGATGCGGGATCGTGACGGATCGTTCATGCCTTGCGCGCGGGTTCGACGAAGGCGGTAGCCGCCAAGGCAAGCACCAGTAGGCCCGCGCACAGGTAACTCGACACCTCGATACCCGCCGCCATGGCCGTCCGGGCCGCTTCGGCGGCATCTGCGGGGAGGGCCGGGATCACCGATCCGGCACTGCCGGTGACTGTCGATGTCAGCTGGTCGGCCTCGGCTTCGGGCATGTTCGCGTCGGTCAGGCGGTCACGAAGGCCGGAGCCGAGGGTGCTGAAAAAGACAGTGGTGAGGACGGCGATACCGAGGGCCGAGCCGAGTTCGCGTGCGGCGCTCTGGATTCCCGAGCCTTGGCCTGCGCTTTCGGCGGGGACGTCGGCGAGCACGACATTGGTGACCTGGGCCGTGGCGAAGCCGACACCGATGCCGTAGACGAACAGGGCCACGGCGATCGACCACCAACTGGCGTCGGCGGCGGCGAACAGGCCGAGCAGCGCGAGACCGGCGGCTTCCAGCAACAAGCCGATCCTGACCTGACCGAGCGCCGAGACCGTCATCGCGAAGCTCGCGCCGCTGGCGGCGAAACTGCCGATCGCGAGTGGGACCAGCGCCAGGCCCGCCTGTAGGGCGGTGTAGTCGAGGGCGAACTGCATCCACAGCGGCAGGACCGCGATGATGCCGAATTCGCCGAGGCCGACGAGCAGGGTCACCACATTGCCCTTGCGAAACGAGTCGATGGCGAACAGCCGCACATCGAGCAGGGGGTGACCATCGGCGATCCTGGCTTGCCTGCGCCAGAACGTGCCGAGCGCGAGGATCGCACCGGCAAGTGCGACGAGGACCGGAGAAGGTCCACTGCGCCAGGCGAATCCGCCGATACTCAAGGGCTCGGTGACCACCAGCCATCCATAGTGACGGCCCTCGATCAGGGCGAAGGCGAGCAGACCGAGGCCGAGTGCCGACTGCGCGGCGCCTCGCCAATCCACCCCGCCGACGGAACTCGGCGACACCGGGAGATAACAGAGCACTGCGACCATAATCAGGGCGACCATCGGGATATTGATGCCGAATGCCCAGCGCCAGGAGAAGTCGGCCAGCCAGCCACCGAGCAGTGGGCCGACCGCCGCGGCCGCGCCGATCGTGGAACCCCAGATCGCGAAGGCCTGTCCGCGCGCCTTGCCGGTGAACGCGGAATTCACCAGCGCCAGGGAGGTCGGCAGGATCATCGCTCCGCCGATGCCCTGCAGGAATCGGGCAAGAATCAGGAGGCCGCCGCTCGGGGCGAGGGCGGCGAGCAGGCTCGTCACGCCGAAGACGACGAGGCCGATCAGGAACAGCCTGCGTGCGCCGTACAGATCGCTGAGCCTGCCGGTGAGCAGCAGAAGCGCCGCGAAGACGATCGCGTAGGACTCCTGGATCCATTGCGCCTGAATCGAAGTGATCGCGAGGTCGTCGACGATCGGCGCGACGATCACGTTCACGATCGTCAGGTCGACCACGATCAACGCGACGCCGAGCGAGACGGCGATCAGCCCCAGCCACAACCGCAGCGGTGGGGTCTCGGTTTCGGTGGACAATTTACCTCCATCATCAAGTGACTTTATGATGAAGCTAATTGTCAGGCGGTAGGTTGTCAATCGAGCGGCGAACGAGAGGACGACATGGCGAAGACATCCGGCGATGTCGCAAGGCAGCGGCAGCGGCTCGCCGCCGGGCTCATCGGCTACGGCGCGAGTTTCACCGAATTGGGCCGTCGGTTCGCCGAGACCCTCGGCGTGCACTCGACCGACGCGTTCGCCCTGATGGAGATCGCCGCCGCCGAGGCGGCAGGCACTCCGCTGTCCCCCGCGCTGCTCAGCAAGCGGATCACGCTCACCTCGGGGGCGATGACCACCCTGATCAACCGGCTGGAGCAGGCGGGATACGTCACCCGCAGCCGCGAACACACCGACCGGCGGGTGGTGACACTGCGGTGCAGCGCGCAGGCCCGCCGCCTCGCCGACGAGTTCTTCCACACGGTCAATGCCGAGCAGGACGCGATCCTGGCCGAATACCCGGCCGACCAGCTCGAACAGTTCGAGACCCTGATCGCGCGACTGCGCGCGACGATGGACGGGCCGTCGACCTAGAGCGGCGGCTACTTCGACAGCGGGACGCGGGTGGGGGCCGCGAGGGTGGTGGCGTGGTTGCGCAGAGCGGCTACGGCGGTGAGCTGGTGTTCGAGGGTTGCCGTACGTTCGGCGCGGTGTTTGGCCTGGATGGAAGCGGCCTCCTGGGCGGCGGTGAGTGACTCGTCGATGGAGCGGAGGCTGCGTTCGGCTATGCCCGCGTAGTGGTCGCGCAGGGCGCGGTGGATTCGGTGGATGCGGTCTCGGGAGTCTTTGCCCGCTTGGAAGGCCACGTCGTCGAGGAAGCGGCGGACGGCGTTCTTGGCCTCGGTGCGGCGGCGGGTGAGGCGGGCCTGCTTATCGTCACGGTATGCCTTGCCGCCCACGAGCACGCCCGCGCCGAGAGAGATGGGGTTCAGCAGGGCCAGGCCCGCGAAAGTCGTTGCCAGACCGACCATCAGGACACCGCCGTAGGAACCGCGCATGCCGACCAGGACCTTCGACAGGACGCCGATATCGGGTTCGAGGTCGCCCAGAGTGCCGGTGCGGTGGGTGGCGCCGGAGGGGTCGAGGGCGGCGGGGAGGTCTACCGCGCCCAGCTCGAGGAAGTGTTCGGCCACCTGGTCGGCCAGGGTCTCCGCTCTGGCGTGTGCCCAGAGCAGGTTGTCGCCCAGGGCTGAATCGACTGTGCCGGTGAGCCATTCGGTGATGGCACCCCAGTGGCGGCCGGGGTCGTGGTCGTCGATCCACTCCTCGCCGGTGCGGGCTATCTCGCGGAGACGTTCGCGCAGGTCGTGGTCGACGTCGCCGGCCAGGTCGGTGATGCCGTCGGCGAGGGTTTGCTGCCAGGCGGCGGTGCGGCGATGCAGTTGCTGTGCACGGGCTTTGGCCGACTGCAGCTCGCCGACCGCGGCTGCGGCTTGTCGCGGATCACGTAGGGCGACGAGTTCGCTGCCCAGAGCCAGTGCCAGATGCTCGGCGGCCGAAGACATCTCACGAGCGATGGCGGCGCGGGTCGCCGCTTCGTCGCGGGCGACCACCTGCTCGCGCAGGAATTGGTAGAGCTGCCCGTAACCTGACTCGGCGCCCAGCTGCGCGTCTTGCAGACGCAGGGCGTGGGAGCGGAGCAGGGCCGAGATCGGGAGCAGGGGGACGTCGAGGTTCGCCTTGCGCAGGTGCTCCCGGTCGGCTTCGAAGACCTGGCGCCAGTGCGGGTAGAGGTCGGTTTTCGACATCAGAACCGCTGTGGCCGGGCACAATTCGGATGCTTGCCGCAGGAAGGTGAGCTCCGGGGCGGTGAGTTCGGTGGAGGCATCGGAGATCACAAGGACGGCGTCGGCCGCGGGGAGCATCTCCAGGACACCGAGGATGCCCGCCGTGGTTCGGGCGCCGATGCCGGGGGTGTCGATGAGGACTATGCCGTCGGCGAGCAGGTCGGCGGGGAGGTGGACCTCGATGCGAAGGATCTGTTTGCCCTGCGCGGACCGCTCGTCGATCGACGCGAGGTGCTCGATCGGGAACTCGACCCGCTCCTCCTCGGAAGCGGTTGTAGCAAGCACCAATTCAGCTCGCGGCTGCGGCGCGTAGGCGAGCTGCATCGGGAAACGGGTGGTGACGTCGTCGCCCACGGGACAGATCTCGACATTGAGCAGCGCGTTGATGAAACGGCTCTTGCCCTGATCGAGCTGGCCCGCGACGACGATCCGCCGCCGCGGGTCGCGCACCCGGACCGCCGCCGTTTCCAGGCGGGCGACCAGGTCGTCGCGACCCGCGGCGCGAGCCGCCGCGACGGTGTTGTCGAGAACCGACAGCAACGAATCCATCGGCCTGAACTACAGGGCTTCAGGGGTGTCGAACGGTGTCTCCGGGGCGGTGAACGAGCTGTCGAGCAGGCCCGTTCCACCGGAGAGCGGGGAATCGTCGAGGGCCGGGCCGAAGGCGCTGTCCACGTCGACCGTCGACCAGGTGTCGGCCGCTGCGGTGAAATCGATGGTCGAGGTGGGCTCGGCGGCCGCTTCGCCGGTGAGGTTCATGGAGGTCTCCGAGGTGAAGGCGGTTGATGCCGCGGTTTCGAAGCCGCTGGTCGCCCCGAGGGTGGATTCCAGGCCGGTGGGTGTGGTGAAGGTGGAATCGAGTTGCGGCTCGGACTGGATGGTTGAACCGAGGCCTGCGGCTACCCCGGTTTCGGTGGACCAGTCGGGGGTTGTGCCGAGGCCGAGTTCGAGACCTGTTGCGGTGGAGGTTGTTACGTCGGCGGTTGTGTCGAAGGCGCCTGTGGCCGTGGCTCCGGCACCGGTGGCCGCGGTGGCTGCCGCGTCCAGTGCGGCGGCGGTGCCGGTCACACCGGCCGCGCTTTCCGCCGCGTTCCCGGCAAAGTCGGCTGCTGCGTTCGCGCCGAGGCCGGCTGCCGCGTTCGCGCCGAGGCCGGCTGCCGCGTTCGCGCCGAGGCCGGCTGTGGCGTTCGTAGAGAAACCGGCTGCGGCGTTCGCGGTAGCGCCGGCTGCGGCAGACGCGGCGGCGTCTGCGGAAGCGTGGGTTCCGGTGATGGCGATGCCGCCGAGGCCGGTGGCGATGCCGGACGAGTTCGCTACTGCGCCGGTGAGAGTCGACTGGAGCGCGGTGGTGGTGTTCGCAGCGCCGACCAGGGCGGTATCGAAGGCCGAGGTGGACACGAGTTCAGCTGCGGTGTCGACGGTCGAGGCTGCGGAGAGATCGGTGTTGAAGGCTGTGCTGAGGGCGGTTTCGAGGCCGGTGGCCGGGGCGGCGGTGAAGGGCGCGCCGAGAGTTGCGGCTGCCCCGGTGGACAAGCCTGCCGCGATTTGAGTGCCGAGGTCCGCTGTCGCGGCAGCGCCCGTGAGACCGGTGGAGAGATCGGCGCCTGCGCCGGTGAGGCCGATCTGCGTGGTCGAGGCGACCGCACCGGTCAGCGAAGTCGCCGCAGCAGCACCGGCGGTGAGGTCGGCGGCAGCGTTGGTGCCGATCGAGCCTGCGGTCGTGAGGCCGGTTTCGAGGCCGGTAGTCGCAGCGGTGCTGGCGGACATCGCCGACTGGACGGCGGCAGCGTTGGTGACGCCGAGTGCTGCGGAGACGGCGAGGTCGGTCTCGGTTGTTGCTGTCGTCAGGCTGCTCACAGTCGTGCCGAGGCCGGCGGCGACACCCGTGGTGGCGTCGAGTGCACCTGTGACGGTGGCACCGATTCCAAGGTCGGTTCCCGCCGTTGCGGAGAGGTCGGCACCGGCGGTGGCCACCGACTCGAGGGCGGAATCGAGACCGGTGGCGGCGCCGATCACCGACTCGTGTCCGAACGAAAGGCTCTCGCCTACCGCGCTATTCGTGGCGGCGGTCAGTTCGAGGCCGAAGTCTGCGGTGGTGTCGGTGGTCGTGGTGACGGCAGAGTGGATGTTTGCCGATGCGTCGGTGAGGAGACCGGTGGTCGTCCCGAGACCTGCGGTGACGTCGGCGCCTAGGTCGACGGCGGCGTCCGCGCCTGCACCGAGACCGGCCGTGAGGTCGGTGGTTACGTCGGTTGCGGCTTCGAGGGTGGTTCCGAGGCCCGTAGTTGCGGTGGTCACCGCGTCGAGGGTGATGTCAGTGGTCGCACCCAAATCAGCTGTGGTGCTGCTGATAGCGCCCAGGTCGGCGGCGATGTCGGTAGCAGCTGTAAGGCCTGTGTTCACGCTGGCGTCCAAACCTGTTGTGAGGCCTGCTGCTACGTCGGTTGCCGCGTCGAGAGTGGTGTTCAGGGTCGCGCCGATGCCTGTGGTTGCGTCGGTGGCGGCACCCAGACCGGTCCCCAGAGTCGCACCGAGACCGGCGGAAACATCAGCGACAGCACCCAGACCAGCACCCACAGACGCACCCAAACCAGCAGACACATCAGCGACAGCACCCAGACCAGCACCCACAGACGCACCCAAACCAGCAGACACATCAGCGACAGCACCCAGACCAGCACCCACAGACGCACCCAAACCAGCAG
>NZ_JBFAJZ010000007.1:259066-285859 GCF_040655475.1 Nocardia sp. NPDC050413
GCAGACACATCAGCGACAGCATCCAGACCAGCACCCACAGACGCGCCCAGACCAGCAGACACATCAGCGGCAGCGGTCAGGCCGGTGCCCACGGTGGCGCCCAGGTCGACGGTCGTTTCCAGGCCGGTCTCGATGTCGGCGGCCGTGGTGACGGCTGCGGCGGTGGTGGCGGCTACCGAGGTGGTGGCGGCGGTGGTCACCGAGGCTGCGGCGGTGTTGAGGGCGGTGAGGGTGGAGGTGCAGTCGGTGGAGAGGGTGGCGGCGATGGTGGGGGCGGCGGCCGCGACCTCGGCGGGGGTGGCGTGGATGTCGGCTTCGCAGAGGACGTGGACGGGGTTGGCGCAATAGTTTGCTGCCGCTTGGGGATCGCGCAGCAGGTTCAGGATGAACTCGAGGATCGCGGTGGGGTTCATTCGGGTCAGCTCCTCCAGATCGGCGCAAGCGCTGCGATCCGTACTCGTCTGTCGGTGGGTGCTTTTCACGCTTGGCCATGCGAGTGTTCGGAAAGCTAGTCCGATTCCGCAACGAAATCGTTACCGATGAAGAGTGTGACCTTTTCGGAGCCGAAAAATCGGTGTCTCCTAAATATCGCGCCGCACCCAGGCGAGGTTGCCCGTGTCGTCGGCCATGGCGGCCAAGGCGGTGAGCAGACGATCCCATGTGCCGTCAGCCTGGTAGCGGCGCTGACGTTTCCAGACCGTCTGCCACGGACCGAATTCGGCGGGCAGATCACGCCACGCGATACCGGTACGCAGCCAGAACAGCATTCCCTCGACCACGAGACGGTTGTTGGCGAAGTCACGGCCCGCACGGCCCGCCGAGGTGGGCAGCAGCAATTCGAGCAGCGCCCATTGCGCGTCCGTCAATACCCGGACATGGTCGCCGATCGTCGTGGTCACGGCGGAATCATGCCGGATCGAGCAGCGACAAGCCCAATCGATCGGCGAAATGATTGGGAGACAGCATCAGCCCGGTAGCTGCGAGAGTGCTCCCTCGACACTGCGTACGGCGGTCAGGCACGCCTCGACTGTCGTCTTGTCGATGAGCGGATGCCGGGATCTGGTGCGCCACTTGCGCGCCGCGTCGAGGGCATGGGCGCGCATCGTCGACGGGTCGGCGTCGGCGGGTAGGCCCAGGCGCACGTGCGGGGCGACGCCGGCGCCGCCGACCAGGCGGAACAGTTCGGCGAGGTCGTCGGGCGGCAGCGGCAACTCGTCGGCGCGCAACCGGCCGAGCAGGCGCAACTCGGCGAAACCGTGCACGTCGGCGAGCAGGGTGCGCACGCGCGGCAGCAGTTCGTCGGCGGGGGTGCCGGGGTGGGCGGTGATGACCCGGTCGAGGGTGGTGAGCGCGGAATGGGCTTTGAGCTGCTCGGCGCGCTGGCCGAACTGCACATCGAGGACCCGGCGCAGTTCTTCGATGCCGCTGCGGGCGCTGAGCTCGGCCGACAGCGACGCCGCGTCGCGCACGCCGGTGCGCACCAACTCGGTGGCCATCCGCACACCGAACATGCCGAACCGGTCCAGCAATTGGGCGCGGACCAGCGGCGATACCGGGAGGTCGATATCGGGGCGCGAGAACCGGTCGGCCGAGAGCAGGGCCAGTTCAAGGGTGTCGGCAGGCAACCCGGCCAGGGCGGCGAACGCGGCGAACTCGGGCTGGGTGAGGGTGGCGGCGGCGAAAGCGAGCAGCCCCGCCACTGGGATCACCGCCTGGCACAACCCGGTGCGTTCCAGCTCGGTGGCGAATCTGGCGGCCACATCGCGCGCCGAATTGAGGGCATTGATGTGGCCCGCACTGATCTCGTCGGCCCGGGACACCACCCCGACCACACCGAGCGGACCGGCCGGACCGCCGGAGCCGATCTGCTCGAGGAAATGGACGTCGGTCGCGTCGAGGCGGCGCAGCAGGTAGACCACGGCGTCGGCGCCGGGGATGCGCAGGGCGTCGGGTTCGACATCGGCGGGGGTGAGCAGGCGCATGGTTCGCTCGGACACGTCGTGCGACAGCGACGACGTGCCCGGTGTGTCGATGATGGTGGTGCGCGTCAACTCGGCCGTCGGCCAGCGCACTTCCAGGTGGTCGACGGCGTGCGTGCCAGGCGCCTGCCAGCGCAGACCCGACAGCTCGAAGGTGAGACCGTGCGCCCCGGTCCCTCGGCGGACCGCCACGTTCGCCGACGCACCGTCGGCCGCGAACGCCGTCACCGTCGGGGTGGTTCCGCTGCGGTACCAGGTGACCACGCGGGTGCATTCCGTGGCGTCGGTGGGGGCGATGCTCTGCCCGACCAGGGCGTTGAGCAGCGTCGACTTGCCCGCCTTGATCGAACCGGCCAGCGCGATCCGCAACGGCTGACGCAACCGCTCGGCGCATTCGTCGATCAACTGCCGGGCGCCGGGGTCGCGCAGTTCCCGCGCGGCGGCCTCGACGAGCCGGTGCGCCTCGCCGGTCGTGGGTGCGGTGGGTGCGCCGCCGGGAAGCGGGGATTCGGGCCGATAGTGTCTCATCGGCGCGCGGCCTCCGCTTCGACCCACGCGGCGAGCATCATTCCTTCACTTAAACACACCCTCGCGCGCCGGAGCGAACACGGCGTTCACCGGCGTCCGTCCTCGGCGGGCACCGGCCGCACACCGGGTGACGGCGCCGAATACGAACGCTGCCTGCCCGGCGCCGAGGTGAGCTCGAGCATGCCGTCGGCGTAGCGGCGCAGCTCGGCGACCCGCACCAGCTGGTGTTCGAGCTCGCCGCGTCGGCCCGACCGGCTGTTCACCGCCGAATTCGCCGCATCCTGCGCGGCCTTCAGCGAGGCGTCGATCGAGCGCAGGCTGCGTTCGGCGACACCGGTGAAGTGGTCGCGCAGGGCCCGGTGGATGCGGTGCATGCGGTCCTTGGCCTCCTTGCCCGCCTGGAACGCCACATCGTCGACGAACCGCCGCACCGCCGCCTTGGCCTCGGCGCGTTTGCGGGCCAGGCGCAACTGTTTGTCGTCCTTGTAGGCCTTGCCGCCGACCAGCACACCCGCGCCGATCGACAAGGGATTCAGCAGGGCCAGACCGGCCAAGGTCGAAGCGAGACCGACCATCAGCACACCACCGTAAGAGCCACGCAAACCTACGAGAATCTTGCTGGTGACGCTGAGATCGGGTTCGAGACCGGCCAGAGTGCCCGCCGCCGCGCCCGTGCCCTCGGCGTCCATCGCGTTGTCCACATCGGGCAGGTCGACGGCGCTGGCCTTGCCGAAATGCTCGGCGACCCGCTCGGCCAGGGTTTCGGCCCTGGTGTGCGTCCACAGCAGGTTGTCGCCGAGGGCGGTGTCGACCGTGCCGGTGAGCCACTCGGCGATGGCCTGCCAGTGCCTGCCCGGATCGTGTTCGTCGATCCAGTCCTCGGCGGTGTGGGCCACCGCGCGCAGGCGTTCGCGCAGGTCGTGGTCGATATCGCTCATCAGGTCGGTGATGCCGTCCTGCAGCGTCTGCTGCCAGTAGCCGGAGCTGCGGCGCAGGTCCTCGGCGGCGGTGCGGGCGCGTTGCAGCTCGCGGATCGCGTCGTCGGAGCGTTCCGGGTCGCGCAGGGCGATCAGTTCGCTGCCGAGGACGAGAGCGAGATGTTCGGCCGCCGAATGCAGTTCCCGGGCCACCGCGGCCCTGGTCGACACCTGGTCGCGGGCGACGACCTGTTCCTTCAGGAACGCGAACAGCGCACCGAAACCGGACTCGCGACCGAGCTGGGCATTCTTGGTGCGCAACGCGTGCGCGCGCAGCAGCGACGACACCGGAAGCATCGGGATCTCGAGCCCCGACCGGGCGATATGCCCGCGATCGGCCTCGGCGACCTGACGCCAATGCGGATACATGTCCACCTTGGTGAGCAGCACCGCGACCGTCGGACACAGTTCCTTGACCTGCCGCAGGAACGACAGCTCGGGCTCGGTGAGTTCGGTGGAGGCATCGCTCAGCAGCAGCACCGCGTCGGCGGCCGGAACCATGCCGAGCACGGCCGCCGAATACGCACTGCTGTGGCCGCCGACGCCGGGGGTGTCGACCAGCACGATGCCCTCGCTGAGCAGCTGATTCGGCACCGCCGCCTCGATCCGCGCGATCTGGCGGCCCTGCGCGTACGGGCTGCGGGCGTCGAGGGAACCGATCTCGTCGAACGGCACCTCCACGCGGATGTCGTTCGCGCCCGGCGCGGTGAGCACCAGTTCGGCGCGCGGGACCGGACCGTATTCGAGTTGCAGGGGGATGGTCGTGGTCTGGTCGTCGCCGACCCGGCACACATCCAGCCCGAGCAACGCGTTGACGAACCGGCTCTTGCCCTGTTCCAGCTGACCGGTCACCACGATCCGCCTGCGCGGATCCCTGACCCGTTGCGCGACCGCCTCCAACCGGACGACCAGGTCGTCGCGGTCGGCGGCGCGCGCCGCCTCGATCGTGTCGCCGAGCACCGTCAGCAGCGGGGTGGCTGCCGACGGTGCGGCCGACGTCTTCGCCGGAGTCGTCACGACGATCCTCAGAGGAGGCCGCCGCCGAGGAGGCCACCGTCGTCGGCCTCCGGGGTGGTCGTGCTCGACGAGTCGCCCAGCAGGCCGGTGTCGGTCGCGCCCAGGCCCGGGCCGAAGGCGCCGCCCACATCCACGCTGTCCAGGGTCTCGGTGACACCGCCCGTGGCCGCCTCGGTGGTGTCGTAGACCCCGCCGGTCGCCGCCTCGGTGGTGTCGTACACCCCGCCGGTCGCCGCTCCGGTGGTGTCGTAGGCCCCGCCGGTCGCCGGCTCGGTGGTGCCCGAGGTATCCGGCGTGGTGGTTGGCATCGGGGTGTAGTCGTAGCCGGGGACCGGGGCTTCGACCACGTCGCCGACCGTCGAACCGACGCCGGTGAGGGTGTCGAACGGTTCGCCCGTGCCGACCACCTCGGTGGGCACGTCGCCCAGGAGGCCGCCGCCGGTGAGACCTTCCACCGCGCCGAAGCCGGTCTCCAGGCCCGAACCGACCAGGTTCCCGTCCTCGTACGGCATGGTGTGCATGGTCGGCAGCACCTCGTCGGCCAGGTCGCCTGCCACGTCGCCACCGGGGAGAACCTCGCCCGGGTCACCGCCGGGGAGTCCGCCGGGCGCGTCGTCACCGGGCAGGACACCGTCGAGCAGGCCGGCACCGGTCGCGTCGCCGGTGATCGCGTCGGTCACCGCGTCGAGGGGGCCGAAGCCGGTCTCCAGGCCGGTGCCCGAGGGGTTCGGTTCACCGGGTGCGATGCCGGTGAGGCCCGCGTTGCCGAAGGTGTTGCCCAGGTCGAAGCCGAGATCGTCGTCGCTGAGGCCGGCCAGGCCCGCGGTCGAGGCCGCCGCGCCGGTGAACGCGCTGGCCGCGTTCGCCGCCGACGCCGCACCGTCCGAGGCCGCCGAGGTGGCGTTGCTGTACGGCGAGGAGTTCGTCGAACCGGTGTTCTCGTGGGTGCTGCCGGTCAGACCGCTGCTGAACAGGCCAGCCACCGCGGTCGGGTTCAGCACGTCGGTCATGCCGTTCATGACGCCGCCGACACTGTCGACATTGCCGCCGACACCGGTGATGTCCTCGAAGTTCGAGCCGTTGATCAGGCCGTCGACCAGGTCGTTGCCGATCGGGCTCTGGTCGATCGCGGCGCCGATGCCGTTCGCGGTGATGTCCTGGAAGGCCGCGCCGTTGAGGACATCGACCACACCGTCGTCGACCGCGTCGTTGAGAATCGGGCTCTCGTCGATTGCCGCACCGATGCCGTTCGCGGTGATGTCCTCGAAGTTCGCGGCGCCGAGGAGGCCGCCTTCGCCGCCGAGGAGACCGGAGGCGACGCCGCCGTCGACCACGTCGTTGAGGATCGGCACGTTCGACTCGTCGATCGCGGCACCGATGCCATTCGCGGTGATGTCGTTGAAGTTCGCGTTGCCGAGCAGGCCGCCCGCCACTCCACCGTCGAGGGTGTCGCTGAGGATGCCGTCGTCGACCACATCGTTGAGGACGTTCGACTCGTCGATCGCGGCACCGATGCCGTTGGTGGTGATGTCCTCGAACACCGCGCCGTTGAGGATGCCATCGTCCACTCCGGTCGCGCCGCCGTCGACCAGATCGCCGACGCCGGTGACGTCGCCGGTGTTGGTGACTCCACCGAGCAGGCCACCGTCGCCGCCGCCGAGCAGGCCGCCGTTGAGGACGCCGCCCGCTCCGGCCAGGCCACCGTCACCGTTGAGAATGCCGCCCATGTCGTCGACATTGCCGCCGATGCCGGTGATGTCCTCGACGTTCACGTTGTTGAGGATCGCGCTCTCGTCGATCGCCGCGCCGATGCCGTTGATGGTGGTGTCCTCGGCGCCGCCGAACAGGCCGCCGTCGCCGCCCGCTGCCAGCAGGTCGTTGCCGACGCCTGCCGCGCCGAGCAGGCCACCGTCGCCGTTGAGGACGCCGCCCGCACCGGCCAGGCCGCCGTCACCGTTGAGGACGCCGCCGGTGCCGAGCAGGCCGCCGTCGCCGTCGCCGGTCACCGCGCCGACGATGCCGCCGACCACGTTGCCGTTGCCGATCCCGCCGCCCGCTGCCAGGTCGTTGAGGACCGAGCTCTCGTCGATCGCCGCGCCGATGCCGCTGGTGGTGATGTCTTCGAAGGTGTTGCCGGACAGGATGCCGCCGTCGACCACATCGGACACGTCGTCCACCGCGGCGCCGACGCCGTTGGCGGTGATGTCTTCGAATGTGTTGCCGTTGAAGACGCCGCCCGCACCGGCGAGGCCACCGTCACCGTTCAGAACACCACCGGCCACACCGGCCACGCCGCCGTCGACCACGTCGTTGAGGACCGAGCTCTCGTCGATCGCGGCACCGATGCCGTTGGTGGTGATGTCGGTGAAGTCGGCGAAATCGGTGACGTCGTTGCCGCTGAGCAGACCGCCCGCGCCGGCCAGTCCGCCGTCGCCGTTCAGAAGGCCGCCTGCCACACCGGCGACACCGCCGTCGAACACGTCGTTCACGTCCACCGCGTCGGTGACATCATGGGCACCGATTCCGGTGAGGTCGCCGCCGACCAGGCCCTCGCCGAGAGCACCGGCCAGCGCGCCGTTGCCGAGGCCGCCGAAGTTGTTCAGCGATTCGTCGACCTGGCCGCCGATGCCCTGGATCTGCACGTCTTCCCAGTTGTCAGCGATGCCGCCGAAGTTGTCGCCGATGCCGTTCACATCGTTGAGGCCCGCACCGAAAATGTTGTTCTCGCCGCCGATATTGATGTCACCCATGTCACTCACATCCCCAATTCCAAGGTCAAGGTCGCCTACCACACCGGTCACGTCGCCGACCGCGCCGACAACTCCGGTCACATCTCCCGCGATGTCACCGAAGACGCCGGTCACATCACCACCGATATCGCCGACGTCGACCGAGCCGGTCACGTCGCCGATCGTGTTCGCCAGATCCAGATCACCGATCAGTCCGGTCGCGCCGGTGATGTCACCGAACGAGCCGGTAACATCGCCGACCACCTCGCCGACGACGCCGCTCACGCCGACGCCGGTGAGGTCACCGACCGAGCCGATCAGGTCGCCACCGACACCGGTGAAGGTGCCGATCAGGTCGCCTGTGAAGGCGGCCACGTCACCGGCGATACCGGTGAAGTCTCCGAAGAAGGCGGTGAGGTCGCCGACCGAGCCGGTCAGGTCACCGCCGATGCCGGTCAGGTCGGCGACGAAGCCGGTGACGTCGCCACCGAAGCCGGTGAGGTCGCCGAAGGAGCCGGTCACGTCGCCGAACACATCGGACAGGTTGCCGCCGATGCCGGTGATGTCGCCCGCGACGCCGGTCAGGTCGCCTGCCACGCCGGTCAGGTCACCCGCCACGCCGGTCAGGTCACCCGCCACGCCGGTCAGGTCACCCGCCACGCCGGTCAGGTCACCCGCCACGCCGGTCAGGTCACCCGCGACACCGGTGAGCGAGCCCGTGATGTCGCCGATCGAACCGCCGATGCCGGTAAGCGAGCCGGTGACGTCGCCGATCGAACCGCCGAAACCTCCGACCGAGCCGACCAGGTCGCCGCCGATGCTCACCACGTCACCGCCGATTCCGACCACGTCGCCGAAGCTGCCGGTGATGCCCTCGACCGTGTTGTTCCAGTCACCGGACACGTTCACCAGTTCGCTCACCACGCCGCTGCCGAAGCCGGTGATCACGAGGGCGTTGTCGCTCAGGCCGGCGATCATGGCGGACCAATCGCCCGACACGCCGGTCACGTCGCCGAAGACGTCGCTCACGTTCAGGTTCTCGAACGCGCCGGACAGGTCACCGAACGAGCCGCCGATATCACCGATCATGTTCGACCAGTCACCGAACACATTCGTGATGTCGCTGAACGAGTCGGTGATGCTCACCAAGTCGCCGACCCAGGTGACGTCACCGATCGCGCCGCTACCTCCACCGCCGCCTCCGCCGCCATTGCCGCTGAGGATGTCGCCGATCGTGCCCGAGATGTCGTTACCGCTCAAAGGTCCGGTCATGTCGCCCACCGTGCTGGTCAGGTCACCGGCGATGCCGGTCACGTCGATGTCGGTCAGGTTGGCGACGAGTTCGTTGTCGACGATGTCGCCCGTGATGTCGCCTGTGTCGATGAAGTCGGTGACGGAGCCGACGTTTGTGAGGCCGCCGGTCACGTCGCCGACGAGGTTGCCGTCGATCAGATCGCCGGTGATGTCACCGATGGAGCCGACGTCGGTCAGATCGCTGACGAGGTTGCCGACAAGGTTGCCGTCGATCAGGTCGCCGGTCACGTCACCGTTGATGAGGCCGCCGGTCACGTCGCCGACATTGCCGACGTCGGTCAGGTCACCGACGATGCCTGCGATATTGCCGACGTCGGTGAAGTCGTTGTCGACCAGATCGCCGGTAACGTCGCCGATGGAGCCGACGTCGGTGAGATCGCCGACGATTCCGCCGTCCACCAGGTCGCCCGTTATGTCGCCGACGCCGTTGAGATCGCCCGCGACTCCCGTCAGATCTCCGACGACGCCGCCGTCTACCAAGTCACCCGTGATGTCGCCGATGCCGTTCAGGTCACCCGTGACCCCGGTCAAGTCACCGACCAGACCGCCGTCGATGAGATCGCCCGTCACGTCACCGTTGATGAGTCCGCCGGTGACGTCGCCGATGGAGCCTACGTTCGTCAGGTCACCGACCAGGCCGCCATCGACGAGGTCGCCGGTGATGTTGCCGACGTCGGTCAGATCGCCGACGAGGCCGCCGTCCACCAGGTCCCCAGCGATGTCGCCGACCGAGCCGTCCACGAGGTCGCCTGTCACATCGCCGATCGAGCCGACACCGGTGAGGTCGCCTGCGACGCCGGTCAGGTCGCCGACCAGATCACCGTCCACCAGGTCCCCAGTGATGTCGCCGACCGAGCCGTCCACGAGGTCGCCTGTCACATCGCCGATCGAGCCGTCCACGAGGTCGCCTGTGACGCCGGTGATGTCACCGGAATTGTCGAACAGGTCGCCGGCCATGCCTGCCAGGTCGAAGTTTCCGATGAGGTCGCCGGTGCCCACGTCGCCCGCGATGCCGGTGACCGCGGCGGCCAGACCGGTGAGGCCGATCAGGTTGGCCACGTCGCCGTTGTTGGTCACGTTGCCCACATTGTCGACGAGGTCGCCGGTGACGTCGTTGTCGGTGATGCCACTGAGCACATCACCGTTCACCACATCGGCGACGATGTCGTTGTCGGTGACGTCGCCGTTCACCACGCCGCCCGCAGCGCCGGTGATGTCGCTGAGCACGTCCCCGTTGACCACGCCGCCGGTGACGGCCGAAAGATCGTTGAGGAAGTCGCCGGTGATGTCGTTGCCGGTGACGTCACCGACGATGTCCCCGTTGAGGATTCCACCGGCGACACCGGTCAGATCACCATCGACCAGATCACCTGTCACATCGCCGACGAGATCGCCGTTCACGAGACCAGCGGTGAGATCACCTGCGACACCGGTGATATCGCCACCGGTGATGTCACCAACGAAGTCGCCGTTCACGAGTCCGCCTGCGACACCGGAGATGTCGTTATCGGAGATCGAGCCGACCAGGCCGCCGATATCGCCGGAGTTGTCGAGAAGGTCGCCGGTGATGTCGCCATTGACGATGCCGCCGGCGATTCCGGTGAGACCGCCATCGATGAGATCGCCGGTCACATCGCCGTCCACCAGGTCGCCGATCACGTCACCGTTCACCAGGCCTGCGGTGAGATCGCCTGCGACACCGGTCAGGTCGCCGGAATTGTCGAGGAGGTCGCCGGTGATGTCACCGTTGACGAGCCCGCCGGTCAGGTCACCTGCCACACCGGTCAGGTCGCCGGTGTTGCCGGTGACGTCGCCGACCGAACCGATGAGGCCACCGATATCGCCCGTGTTGTCGATGAGATCGCTTGCTGCACCGGTGAAGTCGCCGTCGATTAAGTCGCCGGTGACATCGCCGCTGACGAGTCCGCCGGTGATGTCGCCGACCACGCCACCGATGGCGCCCGAGTTGTCGAAGAGATCGCCGGTGATATCGCCGGTGTTGCCCACCAGGCCGCCTGCCACGCCGGTCAGATCACCTGTCACGTCGCCTGCGCCGGTGATGTCGCCGACGGAGCCGACGAGGCCGCCGATATCGTCGCTGTTGTCGATGAGGTCTCCGGTGAGATTGCCTGCGACACCGGCAATGTCGCCGTTCACCAGACCCGCGGTGAGGTCGTCCGCAACGCCGGTCAGGTCGCCGTTCACCAAGCCTGCGGTGAGGTCACCCGCCACTCCCGTGAGATCGCCGTTCACCAGGCCCGCGGTGAGGTCGCCCGCCACACCGGTCAGGTCGCCGTTCACCAAACCTCCTGCGATACCGGTGATGTCACCGTTGTTGGTGAGGTCGTTCAGTACTCCGCCCGAGTTGTCGAGCAGGTCGCCCGCGACGCCGGTCAGGTCACCGCTGTTGCCGGTGATGTCACCGACCAGTTCGCCGGTGTTGGTGATGTCGCCGATCGTGCCCGAGTTGTCGACCAGCTCGCCGACCACGGTTCCCGAGTTGTCGATGATGTCGCCGGTGATGTCGCCGTTCACCAGGCCGCCCGCGATGCCCGTCAGATCTCCGCTGTTGCCGGTGATGTCACCCACTACGTCTCCGGTGTTGTTCACGAGCCCTCCCGCTACCCCGGCGATATCGCCGTTGTTGGTGACGTCGCCTACCGAGCCGATGAGGCCTCCGATGTCACCCGAATTGGTGATGTCGCCGACCACGCCTCCGATGTCCCCCGTGTTGTCCAGCAGGTCGCCCGTGAGGTCGCCACTGTTGCCGGTGATGTCACCGACCGAACCGATCACGCCGCCGATGTCGCCGTTGTTGGTGACGTCGCTGAGCACATCGCCGTTGACGAGGCCGCCGGCTACACCGGTCAGGTCGCCCGCCACACCGGTCACGTCCACCAGGTCACCGGTGATGTCGCTGATATTGCCGACGTCCGTCAGGTCGCCGACGGTGCCGTCGATCAGATCGCCGGTCACATCGCCGTTCACGAGGCTGCCGATCAGATCGCCCGCCACGCCCGTGATGTCGCCGTCGATGAGATCACCGGTGATATCGCTGATATTGCCGACGTTGGTGAGGTCGCCGACAGTTCCGTCCACCAGATCACCGGTCACGTCACCGTTGACGAGCCCGCTTGCCACGCCGGTGACGTCGCCGACGATGTCGCCGGAGTTGTCGAGCAGGTCGCCGGTGATATCGCCACTGTTGCCGACCGTGCCGATCACATCGCCTACGACTCCAGTCAGGTCGCCGCTGTTGCCGATGTCGCCGACCGAACCGACGAGGTCGCCCGCGACGCCGCTGATATCGCCGGCGTTGTTGACCAGCCCGCCCGTGACTCCGGTGATCGTGCCCGTGTTGTCGATGAGGTCACCGGTCACGTCACCGTTGACGAGGCCACCGGTGACGTCGCCGACCGTGCCGTCGATCAGATCGCCGGTCACATCGCCGTTGACGAGGCCGCCCGTGATGTCCCCGGTGTTGTCGACGAGGTCACCGGTCACATCGCTGTTGACGAGTCCGCCTGCCACGCCGGTGATGTCGCCGATATCGCCCGTGCCGGTCAGGTCACCCGCGATGGCCGTCACGTCCCCGGCAAGGTCGCCGCCGATGCCGGTCACGTCGCCGATACCGCCGAGATCACCCGCGATACCGGTCAGGTCGCCTGCGACGCCGGTGAGGTCACCGGAGTTGCTGAGCAGGTCACCCGCGACACCACTCACATCACCGACTGTGTTGGTCAGGTCGCCCGAGTTGCCGGTGAGGTCGCTGAGCAAGTCGCCGCCGACACCCGTCACGTCACCGATCGGACCGACCGTGCCGGTCAGGTCGCCTGCCACGCCGGTCAGGTCACCCGCGATGCCGGTGAGATTACCGGTGTTGTTGATCAGGCCGCCCGCGACGCCGCTGACGTCACCGACCGTGCCGGTCAGATCGCCCGTGTTGCCGGTCAAGTCACCCGCGATACTGGTGAGATCGCCCGCCACGCCGGTCGAATCGCCAGCCACACCGCTGATATCTCCGACCGTGTTGGTGATATCGCCTGCGTTCTCGACGAGGCCACCCGCGATTCCGGTGATATCACCCGAGTTGCCGGTGAGGTCGCTGAGCAGGTCGCCGCCGACACCGGTGACATCACCGATCGAACCGACTGTTTGCGTCAGGTCGCCCGCAACACCGGTGAGGTCGCCGGAGTTACCCGTCAGGTCACCCGCGATGCCCGTGAGATCGCCCGTTACGCCGGTGATGTCGCCGATGGAGCCGATATTGCCGGTGACGTCGCTGATCGTGTTGGTGACGTCGCCTGCCACGCCCGTCACGTCACCGATGGACCCGACGGTTTGAGTGAGGTTCCCGGCGACGCCGGTCACGTCGCTGATGTTGCCGACCGTCTGAGTGAGGCCACCCGCGACCCCGGTCAGATCGCCCACGGTGTTGGTCACGTCGCCTACAGAGCCGACCGCGTTGGTCACGTCACCGACCGTGTTGGTCCAGTCGCCCACGGACCCAACGGTTCCGGTCACGTCGCCGACAGTCTGGGTAAGGTCGCCCGCGACACCCGTCACGTCACCCACCGAGCCGACGGTGTTGGTCAGGTCGCCCGCCACACCGGTCAGGTCGCCCGCCACACCGGTCAGATCGCCCGCGACGCCAGTGACATCGCTGATGTTTCCGACGGTCTGCGTCAGATCTCCGGCCACCCCGGACACATCCCCGGCGATTCCGGTCACGTCGCCGACGGAACCGACTGTTTGGGTCAGGTCACCCGCGACACCGCTGACATCACCCACAGTGTTCGTGAGATCGCCTGCCACACCGGTCACATCGCCGATGGACTGGGTGAGGTTGCCGACCGTGTTGGTCCAGTCGCCGACGGAACCGACCGTATTGGTGAGGTCACCGGCCACTCCAGTCACGTCGCCGACTGAGCCGACCATGTCGCCCGCCACCCCGGTAACCGAGTTGGTGAGGTCACCAGCGACCCCGGTCACGTCGCTGATATTGCCGACAGTGTTGGTCACGTCGCCGAAGGTGTTGGCGAGGTCGCCTGCCACGCCGGACACATCACCCGCGACGCCGGTCAGATCGCCGACGGCGTTCGTCACGTCACCGACCGAGCCGACGGTGTTGGTCAGATCTCCTGCGACACCGGTGAAGTCGCCCGCGACGCCGGTCAAATCACCCGCGATGCCGGTTGCGTCGCCGACAGACTGAGTGAGATCGCCTGCTACACCGGAAGTGTCGCCTACCGAGTTGGTCAGACCGCCCGCCACACCGGACACGTCGCCGACGGTCTGCGTCAGATCGCCCGCCACGCCCGTGATGTCGCCGACGGCGCCGACAGTGCCGGTCACGTCGCTGAGGAGATCCCCGCCCACTCCTGTGATGTCACCGATCGTGTTGGTCCAATCACCCACGGAAGCAATGGCGTTGGTGAGGTCGCCCGCGACACCGGTGATATCACCGGTCATCCCGGTTACGTCACCGACGGTGTTGGTCAAATCGCCTGCGACACCGGAGATGTCACCGGCCACGCCGGACACGTCGCCTGCCACGCCGGTCAGATCGCCGACGGTATTCGTGAGATCGCCCGACGCGCCCGAGATGTCACCGGCCACGCCGCTGACATCACCGACGGTCTGGGTGAGGTCGCCCGCCACGCCGGAGACGTCGCCGATCGTGTTGGTGACGTCGCTGATGGAGCCGACGGTGCCGAGGAGGTCACCACCGACGCCGGTCACATCACCGATGCCGCCCGTGATGCCGGAGACGTCGCCGATCGAATTCGTCACGTCACCAGTCACACCGGCGATATCACCCGCGACGCCGGCGATATCGCCCGAGTTGTTGAGCAGATCGCCCGCTACACCGGTGATGTCGCTGATGTTGCCGACGGCCTGGGTCACATCACCCACCGAGCCGACTGTGTTCGTGAGATCGCCTGCCACACCTGTGAAGTCGCCCGCGATACCGGTCAGATCGCCCGCTACCCCGGTCACGTCGCCAACGGATTGAGTGAAGTCTCCCGCTACGCCGGTGAGGTTGTTGGCCACATCGCCCACCGAACCGACGGTATTCGTGAGATCGCCGGCGACCCCGCTCACGTCGCCCGCCGCACCGGAGACATCGCCCGCGACGCCAGTCAGGTCGCCCGCGACACCGGTCACGTCACTGATCGAGCCCACCGTGTTGGTGAGGTCGCCGGCCACGCCGGTGATGTCGCTGATCGAACCGACCGTGTTGGTCAGGTCGCCGCCGACGCTGCCGATATCTCCGACCACGTTCGTCAGGTCACCGACCGAGCCGATGGTGTTGGTGAGATCGCCTGCGACACCGCTCACGTCGCCCGCGACGCCGGACACATCGACCGAACCGATCAGGTCACCGCCGACCACGTCACCGACGACATTGCTGATCGAACCGATGTCGCCCGCGACGCCGGTCACGTCGCCTGCGATGCCGGATACGCCGCTGACGGAACCGACGAGATCGCCCGCGACACCGGTGACGTCACCGACGGAGCCGACGGTGTTCGTCATGTCGCCGAAGGTATTGGTGAGGTCGCCCGCTACCCCGGATACATCGCCGCCGACGATATCGCCGACCACATTGCTGACCGAACCGATATCGCCAGCCGTGCCGATGACATCGCCGGCCACGCCGCTCACGTCACCCGCGATACCGGAAACGTCGCCGACCGAACCGATTACGTCGCCCGCAACACCGGAGACATCGCCACCGACGAGGTCGCCCGCGACGCCGCTTACGTCGCCCACGGAGCCGACCGTGTTGGTCACGTCGCCGAAGGTGTTGGTGAGGTCGCCTGCTACGCCGGTCACCTCGCCGACCGAACCCGCGATGCCGGTGATATCGCCGACGGAGCCGAGGACGTCGCCGCCGACCGAACCCACATCGCCGATCACATTGCTCACGGAACCGATGTCGCCGGCCGTGCCGATGATATCGCCCGTGACGCCGGATACATCGCCGACGGAGCCGATGTCGCCGACGGTTTGGGTGAGATCGCCGGCCACACCGGTGACTTCGCTGATCGAACCGAGGTCTCCACCGACCGCGGTCAGATCGCCAACGGTGTTGGTGACTTCGCTGATCGAACCGAGATCTCCACCGACCGCGGTCAGATCGCCAACGGTGTTGGTGACCTCGCTGACCGAACCGACTTCGCTGATCGTGTTGGTGACGTCGCCCGCCACTCCGGATACATCACCGACCGACTGCGTGACATCGCCGACGGTGCCGATGCCGCCGTCGAGAACGTCGCCGCCAGAGCCGATGTCGCCGACCGAACCCAGCACATCGCCGCCGACGACATTGCCGACGACGTTGGTGACGTCACCTACGGAACCCACCGAACCGAGGACGTCCCCGTCGACCACGTTGCCCACGACATTGGTTACGTCCCCACCTACGACATCCCCCACCACGCTGCTCACATCACCGATGGAGCCCACATCCCCACCGACGCTGCCGATATCGGAGAGCACGTCGCCCACCGACCCACCGACCCCGGTGACATCACCGACAGACCCGATGTTCTGGGCGACATCACCGACGGATCCGACAACGCTGCCGATATTGCCGACCCCGGTCAGGTCCCCGACAACGTTGCTCACGTTGCCGACCCCACCGACAACCTCACTCACATCACCGATCGACCCGACGACATTGCTCACATCACCCACAGACCCCGCACCGTTCAACACATCCCCCACCGTGTTGCTCACCTCGCTGACCGAGCCCACCTCGTTCAGCACCTCCGACACCGAGCCCACATTCGTGACATCACCGAGCACGTCACCCACAGACCCGTTGAGCACGTCCCCGACGTTCGACCCGTTCAGCACCTCGCTGACCCCACCGATGGTCACGTCGTTGAGCACCTCGCTCAGGTTCTGTTCGCCCACAACCTGATTCACCACGTTGCTCACATCGCCGACCGAGCCGGAGCCGTTGAGCACGTTCCCGACCACATCACCGGTCGTCACATCACCGAGGATGTCTCCGACGGAACCCACGTTGGTGACACCGCCGAGTACATCCCCCACCACATTGCTCACATCACCCACGGAACCGATTCCGCTGATATCCCCGACGGACCCGATCCCCACATTGTTGAGCGCGGAAAGGAAATTGCCGATGGCCAGCTCCTCGAGCACATGACCCACGTCGCCGATATCACTGAAATCGTTGAAGACATTGCTGATCGGGCTGATGCCGTTGAGGACGCCGCTCACGCCGCCGAGCGAACCGGAGACCACCGTGACGGGGGCGCTGAGGTTGCCGAGGAAGGCGTCACCGATCTGTACGGCGTTGAAGGCGTCGGTCATCTCGGTGGCGATGTGGGCAGCTTGGTTGAGCGCGTTGATACCGGTGATGTCACCGAGAGTGCTGCCGATATCGCCGATGTTCGCACCGCTGGCCAGGTTGGTGACGTCCCCAACCGTGTTGCCGCTCAGCAGATCTCCGATGTTGGCACCGCTGATGAGGTTGGTGACGTCGCCGATCGTGTTGCCGCCGCCGATCACATCGCCGATTCCGGTGACGCCACCGAGGTTTCCGACGGTGTTGGTCACGTCGCCGAGACCGCTGATGTCGCCGACCGAGTTGGTCAGGTTGCCCACGTTGTTGAGCGTGTCGCCGAGGCTGCCGATATTGCTCAGCACGTCGCCCACGGTGCCGATATTCGCGATATCGCCGAGATTCACGCCGCCCAGATTGGTCCCGTTGAGCACGTTGCTGAGCGGATTGCCATTGAGCACATTGCTCACGGGATTGTTGAGCACATCGCCGGTGAGAATGTCGGGGCTGAAGATCTCGTTGTCCCCGTTGCCCTGGTTATTCGTCGTGTTGCCACTGTTGGTGTTAGTGGTGTTGCCACTGTTGTTGTTGGTGGTATTACCGCCGGTACCTCCACCAGGTCCACCGGGCCCGCCAGGTCCACCGGGCCCTCCGGGTCCACCCGGCCAACCGCCGGGTCCCCCGGGTCCGCCCGGCCCCCCGGGTCCACCGGGCCGGCCACCCCCACCACCGCCGGGCCCACCGGGCCCACCGGGCCCACCGTGACCCCCGCCCCCATGACCACCACGACCACCGGGCCCGAACCCACCCTGTCCCGGCCCGAACCAACGACCCGGCCCGAAGAACATCGACGGCCCGGCCCCGGCACCATAGAACCCGGCACCATGACCACCGCCCCCGAACCCATGACCTCCCCCACCGCCGCACCCGACGATGCCCCGCAACGGCGCACTCCCCGCATCGCACACACCGCGCGCCACCATCGGCGCGCAGGCGGCGATGTATTCGGGAGTCGCGCACAGCTGCGCCTCCTCGATGACCTTGTCCGGCGCGTTGCAGTACGCCGCCGCGGCCTTAGGATCGCGCAGCAAATCGAGAATGAACTGCAGGATCGCGTTCTCCAAGGGTGTGGTCATCGGAATCAGCTCCTCCGGGATCGGCAAGATGTTTCGAAGCTATGGCCGATGGGCACCCCCTCGTAACGGGGCAAATCCCTATTCATCGCATGGGGTGCCCGTTAGGGGATCGAGGGCCGTTAGGGGATCGGCCCCGTTATCGGCGCGTGCACCGGTAACAGCAGACCGTCAGCAACCGACAATCGGGATAGCTCTCTCGATGATCTCCGTCGCTCACGTATCTGCAGAGGTTCCCCATGACAGACCGTCTCGCGCTCGGCGTCACCGTCGGTGCATCCCGTTCAGTTGCCGTAGCGACGGCGATCGACGGCGGTGAACCGGTCGCGGTCGTGCGGCGACCCAGTGCAGTAGAAGTAGCCACGGCCGGTCCGGCGGTGGTGATCGAGGGCTTCCTGGCCCGGGTCGGCGATCCGGTGCGCATGCTCGCCGAGGACGGTTCGTCGCATGTCGCCGCCGATCTGGTGGCCGCAGCGACCACTCAGCTGATCGACGAGGTCCGCGACCGAGTCGAGGGCGAGCCGACGGTGGTGTCCTGCCACCCCGGATGGTGGACCGATGACCAAGTGCAAGCGGTGCGTTCGTCTCTGGACAACGCGGGCGCCGACGCGGTGGTACTCGTCCCGGAACCAGTCGCGGTGGTCCGCCGCTACGAGGTCGAGCGCGGACTGTTCGACGAGGGTGCGGTGGTTGTGTACGACCTCGGCGCGAGCGGCCTGACCGTCTCGGTGGTCCGCACCGGGGAGCAGTCGGGCCTGCTGGCCACCCCGTTGCACGACACGGAGATCGCCGGCTCGGAATTCGATTTGCTGACAATGCGCTACGTGCTGTCGCACGCGTTGGGCGACCGGGAATTCGACCCGTTCGATCCGGCCGTGGAAACCGAACTCGCGGCCCTGCGCGAACGCGCACGCCTCGCCAGAGAAGAACTGTCACTCGACACCGCGACCGTGGTGGAGGTCGGCGCCCTCGGCGACGCCGCGACCGTTCGCCTCGTCCGCCACGAACTCGAGGATCTGCTGCGCGGCTCGGTGCAGGCTTCCCTGGCCCTGGTGCGCGAGGCCGTCGAGCGCGCGGGCGTCCGGCTCGGCGACATCACCGCCGTCCTGCTGACCGGCGGCGGCGCGCAGATGCCCCTGGTCGCGGAACTGGTGTCCGCGGAGTTCGCGCTGCCCGTCGTCGCGTGTGCCGACCCGGCCACCGCGAGCGCGGCGGGCGCGGCCGAGCTGGCCGCCGATCTGCGGGCGGCGGAATCCACTCCGCTCGTCCTTCCTCTCGAGGAGGTCGACGCGCCGACGGACATCGCCCCGGTCTCACTCGCGAAAGCCCTGCCGGTCGTCGACGACGAAGCCCCGGCGAAGAAGGTCGTCACCGGCAAACGCCTGGCGGTCGTCGGCGCGGCAGTCGCCGTCTTCGGCGCGCTCACCGCGGGAACGCTGGCCATGTCTCCCCAGTTCGTGACGCCGAGCAAGCCGGACGCGTCCACGGTGAACCCCACCGAGAACGCGCCGAAGAACAACGGCCCCGGACAGGCGGTCGCACCGATCGCCACGTTCGACGCGGACGGCAAGCCGGTGGTCGGAACGCCGACCGTCGACGCGAACGGTCAGCCGGTCCCGGGCGCTCCCCTGCTCGACTCGACGGGTCAGCCGATCCCCGGCACCGTCACCCCGGCCGCACCGGTGAACTCCGCCGGCGGCACACCACAGCCGGGCGGCACTGCCCAGTCCCCGGCAACGCAGCAGCAGGTCCAGTCCGGTGGCGGAGCCCCAGCTCCGCAGCAACCCGCACCGCAACAGCCCGCGCCCCAGCAGCCGGCACCGCAGCAACCGGCACCCCAGCAGCCCGCTCCCCAACAGCCCGCCCCACAGCAACCGGCGCCCTACACCCCGCCGGTCCCCCAGGCTCCGAACGTGCCGAATGTCGGCGCGGTACCCGGCCAGGTGCTCGACGGCGCGGGCGAGGTGGTCGAAGGCACCGTCGGCGGCGTCACGAAACTCCCCGGTGAACTACTCGGAGGCGGCAATTGAGCCCCATCGCGCTCGACACAGTCCCGCACGCCCGTGAGATTCTGCGAGCGGTAGACGCTGCCGACGACCAGCCGGTGGTGCTGTTGCTGACGGGTCGCTCCGGCACCGGCAAGTCGATATTGCTCGACGCTGTACGCCGTCGGCTGCGCGGCCGGGGTGTCACCGTGATCGGCCGGGCCCCCGAGCCCACCGACAACGGCGCCGTCGTGATCGCCGACGACCTGCACGACATGACGTCCGCCCAACTCGAAGCCTTGCGCACCGAGGTGGAATCGGGCGCCCGCTCCCTGATCTGCGCCACTCAGCCGCGCCCCCAGCATCCCGAACTGCGCGCCCTGTGCGACGCGGTCGGCAGGCAGGGCCGCCTGATCGAGATCCGCGCATTAGGTTGCGGTGAGATCGGTTCCTTCGCCCGCGAACTCGGGGTGTCGGTGCCGCGTCCGCTGGTCAACCACATCCACACCAGGACCGCGGGCATCCACGGCGGTGTCGTCGCGGCACTGCGGGCGGCGGGTCAGGCCAAGCTCGACGCCGGCCTGCCCGCCGTCGACGCGGCCCTGTCCGCTTGGGCCCGTGCACAATTGGCGGGTTTCGATCCACCATTGCTCGACACCCTCGTCGTGGCGGCGACGGGAACCGGTCTCGACGCCGGTGAGCTCGCCGAGGTGCTCGGGGTGGAATTGCCTGTCGCCCATGACCTGTTGGCGCGAGCGCGGGCGAGCGCACTGGTCACCGATGCCGACCTGTTGCTGAGCGCGGCCGTGCCGCAACTGCGGCTGCTGCTCGGTGATCGCCGCTTCGTCGCCGTGCAGCGCAGGCTCCTCGACACCCGGCTCGAGGCGGGCCTGCTGCGCGACCACACCGGCCTGCTGCTGGCCGAGTCCGGTGTGCGCGACCAGCGCCTCGCCGAATTCCTCTGCGCGGCAGCCCGACAGCAGCGTCCCGACGCCGCCCGCTACTACGCGGCAGCCGTCGCGGCGGGCACCGATCCGCGTCGCGTCACCCTCGCCTGGGCCGAGGCCGCCGCGAAGGCAGGCGACGACGACACCGCCCTCCGCCTGGCCGAACCCCTGCTCGACGGAACCGATGTCGACACCGCCGAACTCGCGGCCGCCGTCCGCGTCTGCGCGAGCGTGCTCACCCGGCGAGGCCTGGTCAGCCGGGCCGCCACCCTCTACCGCTGGCTCGGCCCGAACCGGGTCGGCGCCGACTGGGCGGTCGCGGCGACCGTGCACGCCCTGGCCGGTGACAGCGCCGCCGCCGCGGAGGCCGCGGCCGACGCCGAACACTGGCCGCCCACCCAGGCAGGTGCCGGCGCCCGGCTGATCGCGAACGCCCTGCTCACCTCCCTCGACCCGCACGGCGCGGCCACCGCGGCCGCGATCTCGGCGCTGGTCCAGGCCGCGCGGACCAACGGAACCGGCACCACCCCGTGCAGCGCGGTGACCGTCGGCGCCCTGCTCAGCCTGAGCGCGGGCGAACCACGCCGCGCCGACGACGCGATCCGGGCCGCCGACGGCGAGGGCAAACAGCTCGGTGTGCTCGCGGCCTGGACCGCGCTGCGCATCGGTGACGAATGCAAGGCCGCCGAGACCATGACCGGCATCGACATCGCGTCCCTTGCCCCGCGCGACCGCCTGCTCGCACACGCCCTGGCGGTCGGCCTGGCCCGCCGCAGCGGTGACGCGCAGGCACTGCATGCCGCGTGGACCGCCGCCTTCCCGCTGTTCGACGAGGTCGACGTCGACCTGCTGAGCCTGCTACCGATCGGCGAATTGTGGTTGGCCGGAATCCAATTGCGCGACGAGGGCCGCATCCAGCCCCTCGTCGAGGCCGCCACCGCACTGTTGCGCCGGCTCGGCCGCGCACCCGCTTGGACCAACGCCTTCCACTGGTACGGGGTGCAGGCGGCGATCGCCAAGTCCTCGCCCCAGCAGTTGCTGCCGCACGCGCACGCACTGAAGAACGCCGCCGCCGACGGCGACCCGCACGCCGCCGTCCTTGCCGACGCGGGCCGAACCTGGTTGCTCGTGCTGCGCGGTCAGGTCGACCTGGCCGCCGTGCACAGCGCGGTCCTCGCCCTGGCCCACCAGGGCCACACCTTCGACGGCGCCCGCCTCGCAGGCGACACCGCGCGCGTGATCGACGACCCCGCCGCCGCGAGCGCCCTGCTGAAGCTGGCCCGTTCGGTGCGCATCCCCGCCCGCCTCGAGGCACCCAAGACCGGCGACGAATCCTCGGCGGCTCCCCAGCCCGCGATCGAGCAGCGCGCGCTCAGCGATCGTGAACGCGAGGTCGCCGAGCTGGTGCTACTCGGTCTCACCTACCGGGAGATCGGCGCACGGCTGTACATTTCCGCCAAGACCGTGGAGCATCACGTGGCGCGTATCCGACGCCGGATAGGCGCACGTTCACGGTCGGAATTATTGTCGATGCTGCGCGCGATGGGACACGGCTCACTCCTGGTGTGACCGCCGGACTCGCCGCCCAACACCACGGACGTCGAAGCGAGGTAACCGGATGGCCACTGGAGTCGGCTTGCGTATCGCCGACGACGAGTGTGTCGCCGCGGTGGTCACCGACGACGGGGCGAAGCATTTCGTCGAGCGGTCGTCGGTGCTGCACATGTCCGACGACGGCGACGCGGCCCTCGGCGACGCACCGCTGTCCGGGAAGGCGCACGCGATCTCCGGTTTCGTCCGGGCGATCGGCGATCCGGCCGGTGTCGATGTCGACGGCGGCGAGGCCTATCGGGCCGAGGATCTGCTGGCCACGGCCATGTTCTGCCTCATCGATCTCACCACCGAGCATCTGAGCGGCCCGGCCGAGTTCTACGCGACGCATCCGGCGCAGTGGTCGCCGGAGGTGGTGCGCGGCGTCCGTGAGGCGCTGGACTATCTGGGTCTGAAATCGGTGGCGTTGCTCGGTGAGGACGAGCTGCCCCAGCCCGCCGAGGGCGCCGATCAGGGGAAGGCGTTCGCGTCATCGGCCGCCGAGGCCGCGCTGGTCGCGGTGCTGGCGACCCCGGCCGGTGCGACACCGCCGGATCCGATCGTCACCGAGAACTCCCTGGTGAAGACCGATGTGATGCCCGCTGTGGAGCCGCCTGTGGTGGTGGCGCAGGCGTATTCGGCGGCGCTGCCGGTACAGCATCCGACCAAGGCGATGGCCGTCACCGTGCCTGCGCCCGCCCCGGCTCCCACGCCCGCTCCGGCGCGGAACAAGACGCCGCTGTTGATCGCCGGGGCCGCGCTGATCGGCCTGGTGCTCGGTGGCATCGCCGTGTCGGTGCTGCTGCGCGGTACCGAGCCGACCGAGCCGCCGACCATCTCGGACGCGCACTCGGAGACGACCCAGCAGCCGGCTCCCACTCCCGTAGTCGCTCCGCCGCCGCCGGAGACGACCACCGAGGAACCTGTCGTCACGACCACCCCGGAACCGACGACGACCACCGAGGCGCCGACCACCACCGAAGCTCCGACCACAACCACGCCGTCACCGACGACAACCACGCCGACGACGACGCCCGGCCGCACCACGACCACCCGGCCGTTCCCGTTCCAGCCCCGCGAGCCCGGTGAGCTTCCGCCGCCGCTCGAGATCCCCGGCTGGCGCAAAACCGAAGCTGGTAGCGGGTAACCGCACCCCATCGCCGGGCGTGCCTTAGAGTGATGCGCTGACCGACATACCCGCCGCCGGCGGTGGCCTCGGTCACTCGTTCGGTGACGAAGGGATTTCATGCGCAAGTTGGTGGCGCGTCGCGCCGCGGTCAAGGCAGCCTCCGCCGGGTTCGCCGCGACCGTTCTTCTCGCCCCTCTGCTCGGCTCCGGTGTCGCTAACGCGCAACCCGCTGCGCCGCAGCAGCTTTCGGCTGACGCCCTACCCGCCGAACTGGTGACAGCCATCTCGCGCGACCTCGGGATGTCCCCGAACGAATACCTCGATCGCGCCGCGCGCGCCCAGGAACTGCGCGCCTACGCCGCCGACTTCCGCGCCGAGAACCCCGACACCTTCGCCGGTGCCTGGCTCACGCCCGAGGGCAAAGCCGTTGTCGCGGTGACCGATGCCGAGACCGGCCGCCTGGCCGCCGCGGACGGCTACCAGACCCATCTCGCCCCGATCTCGGCGAGCGGCCTGGAAGGCGCTCTGTTGCAACTGAGTCAGTGGATCTCGACGCTGCCGCGCGAGATCTCCGCGCCGATCAGCTCGATCGCCATCGACGTGCTCAACAGCCAGATCGTTATGAGCGTCGCCAATTCCAGCACCGGCCACCTGCTGAACCTGCCGACCTTGATCGCCACCATCAAGGTGGTCATCACGCCGGGCGGCGGTGGCGAGGTGGTGAACCGGCCGATGGGCGGCGACACCTACATCACCGCCGCCAAGGACCTGCACGACGCCGACCTGCGCGGTGTCGACGTGTGCTCGTTCGGTTTCAACAGCACCGACGCGGCGGGCAACGCGCTGAACATCTCTGCGGGCCACTGCAATCCGAATGTCGACCACGGCACACCCGCCGCGGTGTACGTGCCGAACGTGCGCGACATCCCCAACAGTCCCGAGGTCGGCCAGTTCGCCATGTCCGTGCTCGGCGGGCCGGGTGCGCTCGACTACTCGGTCATCAAGCTCAACGAGCGTGCGGTGAACGCGGGCATGGACCAGGCCCGGGTGCGTGGCGCCAACGGCACCACCCTCGCCATCACCGGCACCGCCGATCCGGTGACCGGTGCGCCGGTCTGCAAAACTGGTCAATCGTCCACTTTCACCTGTGGTTTCGTCTCGGCCGATCACGTGGAGACCCAGCTGTTCACCGCGGAGGGTGTCAGCAAGACGATCCGTGGTTTCGCCACCAGCGCCTGCACCCTCGGTGGTGACAGCGGCGGCGCGATCGTGTCGGGCACTCTCGCGCTCGGCATCACCAGCGGCTCCAATGCCGCCGAGGCGCCCAACTGCACCGAGGCCAACACCCAGCTCGCGCCCTTCGGCGGCACCGCGACCCTCGGTGTGCCGATCCGGCCCATCCTGGCCGACATCGAGGCCAATTCCGGTGGCGGTCTGGGCAGCGGAATCATGGTGCGTACCAACCCCAACGCGGGTTAGTACCGGACGAATCACCGAACGGACCGGGTGAGTGAAATCTCTTGCCCGGTCCGAGTAGGCATAACCGGTCCGAGCCCATATAGTTCGATCATGCTCCTGCCACGTATGGGTCGCGCCCCCCTCGCACGAAGCTCGAGACGAGCTCGCAAGTCCGTGATCGCCGCTTCCGCGGCGATTCTGCTGTTCGGCCCCACGATGGCAGTCGCCGACGCCGAACCCGCGGTCGATCTGCCTGCCCAGCTGATCGAGGCCGTGAGCCGTGACCTGAAGCTCTCCCCGCAGGAATACCTGCGCCGTGCCGACGAGGCCCAGCAGGTCGCCGCGTTCGCCACCACCGCCCAGCGTCAGTTCCCGCAGGTGTTCGCCGGTTCCTGGCTCAACGACCAGGGCAACGCCGTCGTCGCGCTGGCCCAGGGCCCCGGCGCCGACGAGGCCCGTGCCGCCGCCGAATCGGCCGGTTTCGAGGTCCGCAACGTCGCCAAGAGCGAATCCATGCTGCGCGGTGAGAAGACCGCGTTCGAGAACTGGCTGGCCGCCGCGCCGCCGGAGATCGCCAACCTCGTTCGCGGCGTCGTCATCGACACCGTCAACAACGCGATCGCCGTGCGCGTCGAGCAGGCCGGGCTGCCCCTGCCCAGCTTCATCGACCCGGCCCGCGTCGTCGTCACCGCGCCGCCGGTGGCCGGTGAGAAGGTCGACCTGGAAGCCACTCCCGTGGCGGGCAACGGCACCGGCCCGATCGCCGGTGGCGAGGGCTACGCCGCCATCGCGGGCAACAGCTCGCTGCGCTGCTCTTTCGGCTTCAACGGCACCGACCGCTCCGGCAACGTCGTGAACATCTCCGCCGGCCACTGCAACCCCGACCTCGAGTCGGCGGGCACCGGTTCCGCCGCCGCCGTGTACGAGATGAACGGTGACCGTGCAGGCGCCCAGCTCGGCACCTTCCAGAAGTCGATCCTCGGCGAGCAGGACTACTCGATCATCCGCGTGAACGACAACGCGCGCGCCCGCTTCGAGAACAACCTCGTCACCGTCCCCGGCGCGGCACCCATCGCCGTCGACGGCGTCGGCGTGCCGGTCGTCGGCGCCCCCGTGTGCAAGTCCGGTTCGCGGACCGGGTTCAGCTGCGGCATCGTCAACGGTGTCGACCAGACCGTGCAGGTCGGCGATCGTCAGCTCACCCAGAGCTTCTCCGCCAACATCTGCGCGCTCCCCGGCGATTCCGGCGGTGCCATTGTCACCGGCCGCATGGCCCTCGGCATCTCCAGCGCCTCGTCGGTCGCCGACTACCCGATCTGCGAAATCCCCAACATCATCGGCGCCATCACCGGCGACACCCCCCAGCTCTTCGCGCAGCCGCTGAGCGTGGTCCTGTCGGACAACCCCGGCCTGGCGGTTCGCACGAACTGATGCCCGGGCGGGCAGTGAGCATGCCCTGAACGACGGTGGAGGCCGGTAGCGCTAGAGCTACCGGCCTTTGCCGTTTCTGGGTGGTCGCTGTGTGGCGGGTTCCAGCCGTGTGGAACTGCCTTGGTGCCTTGTGCACCACAAAGGTGTTGGGCTGTATTTTTGGAGCGCTGGCGCGCTCGAGCGCGGCCCCTGGAGGGCCGCGAGTTAGCCACCGTTGCTCGCGCTGCGCGCATGCGCAACGGCGGCTAACTCGCGG
>NZ_JBFAJZ010000008.1:0-214387 GCF_040655475.1 Nocardia sp. NPDC050413
GCATGCGCGAAGCGCGAGTCTCGAGCGCTGTTCGCGCGGCCCCCCAGGGGCCGCGCTCGAGCGCGCCAGCGCTCCAAAAACACAGCCCAATACCTTTGTGGTGCACAAAACACCGAGCGCTTTAGCCCACCATCCTCAGCACTCTAAATAACTCACCCGTCGAGGTAGATCGTCACACTCTCGATACGCGAAGAGCCCGCCGCGAAGCCCACGAACACCACCCCACCCGACTCCCCCTTCCGCACACTGACACTCACCGTCCGCCCGGCCGCGATCATCTTGTCCCACTGCATAGACCGCACCATCTCACCGAATTCCGCAGGGCCCAACGTGTCCCCCGACGCCACCCGCACACTCGCCCGCCCGAGCAACTCCTGAACCCGCCCCGAGTCCCCGCCGGCCGCCGCCACGAACAACCCCCGCACGATCCGCTTCCCGTGCCCACCCACCCCACGCAACGCCCGCATCATCCCCATCGCCCCACCCACCCCGAGCTCCCCGACCAGCTGCGCCCCGAGTTTCGCCCCCGCGAGCACACCGGCCGACCCGGTCCGCATCAACCGCGCGACCATCACCCCCAACTCCCAGTGCGCGGCGAGCCGGATGATCCGCCACCCACCATCGGACGCCACGAGGTCGTAGCGCAGATGCATCGGCACGACAACGGTCGCGCCCGTCGACATGGTCGTCTCGATGTGCAGGTCGCGCACCACCGTGTGCCCGGCGACGATGTCGCGCTCGACGCGAAAGGCGATGGTGTTGGGCGCGATGAAGACGTTGTAGAAGCGCGAGATCGCCTCGGGCCCGATGTGCGCACGCGAGCCGTAGGGGTCGTGCACCGCCGCCTGCTCAGCGAACAGCCCGACCCAGGCGGTCTTGTCGTGGGCAGCCACGGCGCGCGGGGATGCCAGCACCGCCGCCAGCAGGTCTTCAGCGGTCCGGTCGAGCGGCATCTGCGTCCTCCATTGTCGCGTTCCCCCTGCGCGATCCATGATAGAACGTGTTCTAGTTTTGCGTCGGCGATCGTGCCTGACGCCTGGACAGAGGATCTCGATGGACTGGTACACCGGGAACACGACCTACGACACGGTGCTGACCATCGCGTTCGGCTTCGCCGCGTTCGTCATCATCGGCGGGCTGTTCGCGCAGAGCCCGTACGGCCGCTTCGCCTCGAACGCGGTGGGCTTCAATCTGAACCCGAAGCTGGGCTGGTGGCTGATGGAGTTGCCCGCGACCGTGGTGTTCGCGGTGTTCTATCTGAGCGGACCCCACCGCTTCGAGCCCGTCCCGCTGGTGCTGGCCGCCATCTGGGTGCTGCACTACGGCAATCGCGGCTGGTTCTTCCCGCTGTCGATCCGGCACGTGCCGGGCAAGAAGAGCACCTTCAATGTGTCGGTGGTCGGAGCGGGCGTGTTCGTGACTGCGCTGCACGGCTACCTCAACGGCGCGTTCTTCAGCAACGACTACAAGAACCAGTACGGCACCGCCTGGCTCACCGACCCGCGTTTCCTGATTGGGCTGGTCGTGTACCTGGGCGGGTTCGCGCTGCTGGTGCGGTCGGAGTCGATCGTGCGGAATCTGCGGGACAAGAACGACCCGGGCGCCGCCGAGTACCGGGTACCGCACGGCGGCGGCTTCCGCTTCGTCAGCAGCCCGGCCTACCTCGGCGAGCTGATCGCGTGGGCCGGGTTCGCACTGCTCACCTGGTCGCTGGCGGGCGTGGCGATCTTCCTGATCACCGCGGGCAACCTGGTGCCACGCGCCTTCGCCACGCACCGCTGGTACCGCGAGAAGTTCGCCGACTACCCACCGAACCGAAAAGCCCTGATCCCCAAGCTCCTCTGACCAAACCGGCCCCCCGCACTCCCCGACCCCGAGGAGGGGACGCCGCGAAGCGGCGGTCGGCGGCCGTCCCGACGATCAGGCGCCGTGGCGTAGGCGACGAAGGAGCAAGCCACGGTGCCTGATCGTCGGGACCTCATGGGCCGCCGACTCGAGCGCGCCAGCGCTCCAATAACACAGCTCAGTTCTTGGGGAACTTCAGCTGGGACAGGTCGATGCCTTCGAGACCGGGCGGCAGCTGGTCGAGACCGGGCGGCATCTGCGAGAGATCCATCCCCGGCGGCATACCGGCGGGCATACCGGGGAACCCACCGCGCATCTTCGGCGGCGTGGGACCGCGCCCGCCCTTCTTGCCCTTCTTACCCTTCTTGGTGTTGCCGCGGCGCCCGCCGGGCAGACCCATCTGACGGCCCATCATGGCCATCATCTTCTTGGCCTCGAAGAACCGGTCGACGAGCTGGTTGACCTCGGAGACCTGCACGCCCGAACCGTTGGCGATGCGCAACCGGCGGGAGGCGTTGATGATCTTCGGGTTGTCGCGCTCGGCGGGGGTCATACCGCGGATGATGGCCTGCACGCGGTCGAGCTGCTTGTCGTCGACCGCCGCGAGCGCGTCCTTCATCTGACCCGCGCCGGGCAGCATGCCGAGCAGGTTGCCGATCGGGCCCATCTTGCGGATGGCGAGCATCTGGTCGAGGAAGTCCTCGAGGGTGAGCTCACCGCTGCCGATCTTGCGCGCGGTCTCCTCGGCCTGCTTGGCGTCGTAGACCTGTTCGGCCTGCTCGATGAGGGTGAGCACGTCGCCCATGCCGAGGATGCGCGAGGCCATCCGGTCGGGGTGGAAGACGTCGAAGTCCTCGAGCTTCTCACCGGTGGAGGCGAACATGATGGGCGCGCCGGTGACATTGCGCACCGACAGCGCGGCACCACCGCGGGCGTCACCGTCGAGCTTGGTGAGCACGACACCGGTGAAGCCGACACCGTCGCGGAAGGCCTCGGCGGTGCTCACCGCGTCCTGACCGATCATCGCGTCGAGCACGAAGAGGGTCTCGTCGGGGTTCACGGCGTCGCGGATGCCCGCGGCCTGGCGCATGAGTTCTTCGTCGATGCCGAGGCGACCGGCGGTGTCGACGATGACCACGTCGTACTGCTTCGCCTTGGCCTCTTCGATACCGCCCGCCGCGACCGCGACCGGGTCGGCGGCGGTGATACCGAGCGGGTTCTCGCCACCGCCGATGGAGGTGCCGCCGTGCGGGGCGAACACGGGCACGCCCGCGCGCTCACCGACGACCTGCAGCTGGGTGACGGCGCCGGGACGCTGGAGGTCACAGGCCACGAGCAGCGGCTGGTGACCCTGACCCTTGAGCCATTTGGCGAGCTTGCCCGCGAGGGTGGTCTTACCGGCACCCTGCAGACCGGCCAGCATGATGACCGTCGGCGGGTTCTTGGCCAGGTTGAGGCGCCGGGTCTCACCGCCGAGGATGGCGACGAGTTCCTCGTTGACGATCTTGACGACCTGCTGGGCCGGGTTGAGCGCCGCGGAGACCTCCGCGCCCTTGGCGCGTTCCTTCACATTGGCGATGAACCCGCGCACCACGGGCAGCGCCACGTCGGCTTCGAGGAGGGCGAGGCGGATCTCGCGCGCGGTGGCGTCGATGTCGGCCGGTGACAGCCGCCCCTTACCGCGCAGATCCTGCAGTGCACCGGTAAGCCGGTCGGACAGGGATTCGAACACCGATCGCGCTCCTGATCTGAAAGGGACCTCTATTGCCCTCCCAGGGTAATGGGTGTTATTCCCCGGAGCGCACGTGCGGTGGCGCGGTGCGGCGCAATTCGTGGTTCTCGATGTTGACCAGGTACACCGCCTCGCGCCCGGTGAGGCCGAGCTCACGCGAGAGCGCCTCGATCCGGTTCCACTCGGATTCGGCGGAATCGGTGTGGTGGGCGGTGGTCGAGGCGATGGTCATCGCGGCCAGGGCCTGAGCACCGGTGAGGGTGCGGCCCGGCAACCACGAAACCACCCACAGGTCACCGCCGACGCAGCGCGCGATGTGCGCGGTCGCGTCGCTGGTCATCATCGATGCGGAGACGACTTCGATAGCCACGGATCAGCTCCCCTCGAACGAGTGACAGCCGGACCTTTCGAATGCTATAGGTCGATTTTCGACTTATCGGGCAGCGAGTAACCAATACGTAGCAACCCGATAGCAATCGGTGAGTAAACCGTGTCCTAACGTTTCAGGCGTCCGAACCGATGTCGGTGGGCTGCGGCGGGGGTGCCGGGCGGGGAACCACGTCCAGAACGGCCTTTTCGATCCGTTCGCGCAGGGCGGGGCTGTCGGCGTCACCGAGTTCGAGGCAGAACGCGTCGACCACGGCCGTGCCCATCGTGACCACCTTGGCCCAGCGCACATTCGCGCCCGCCGCGGCGAACGCGCCGGCGAGCCTGCTGAGCAACCCGACCCGGTCCTCGGCGCGCAATTCCAGGATCACCTGTCCCGGTGCGGGTGCGGACTGCCAGATCAGGCGTGGCTGGGCGCGCGCGTAGCGGCCGACGGTCTCGGTCTCGCGTTTCGCCAGCGCCGCTTGCAGGTCCAGCGCACCGCTGATGGCCCGGATCAGTTCCTGGCGGAGCAGGCCCGCGTCGGGTGGGTCGCCGAACTTCGGGGTGACGACGAAGGTGTTGATCGCCGAATCGCCCACACCGCCGAGCGAGGCCGACAGCACCCGGAGCGAATGCAGCGCCAGCACGCCCGCCGCGTCGGCGAGCAGACCCGGCTCGTCGGGCGCGATGACGGTGACCACGTGGGTGTGTTTGCCCTCCCCCGCGCTCAGCGTCACATGCACACCACCGGCTTCCGCCTTGGCGACCAGGTCGGGGTCGATCGGTTCCGGTTGCGGCAGCGGCTCGCCCGCCATCACCAACCGGCACCGGCGAACCAGTTCGCCGATCAGCGAGGCCTTCCAGTCGCCCCACACACCGGGCCCCGTCGCCATCGAGTCGGCTTCGGCCAGGGCGTGCAGCAATTCGAGCAGACCCACGTCGCCGCCGAGCGCGTCGACGACGTGGCCGACGGTGGCCGGGTCGTCGAGGTCGCGCCGAGTGGCGGTATCGGGCAGCAGCAGGTGGTGGCGCACGATGGCGCTGAGAGTTCGCACGTCCGAGGGCCACAGGCCGAGCCTGCGCCCGATGTGGGTGGCCAGTTCGGCGCCGACCACGCTGTGGTCGCCGGTGCGCCCCTTGCCGATGTCGTGCAGCAGGGCGCCGAGGATCAGCAGATCGGGGCGGGCCACGCGGGTGCTGAGGCCGGTGGCGTAGGCGACGGTTTCCATGAGGTGGCGGTCGACGGTCCAGGTGTGCAGCGCGTCGCGCGGGGGCAGGTCGCGGACCGCACCCCATTCGGGAAAGAGCCTGCCCCACAAGCCTGTTCGGTCCAGGGCCTCCACCGCGTCGATCGCGCCTCGGCCCGCGCCGAGCAGCACGAGCAGGTCGTCGAGTGCGTCCTTGGGCCAGGGTTCGCGCAGTTCGGGGGCGTCTTCGGAGAGCCGGTTGAGGGTGGTCGCCGACATCGGCAGCCCGGTCTGGGCCGAGGCGGCGGCGACACGCAGGATCAGGCCGGGGTCGCGTTGCGGGCGGGCGTCGCGGGCGAGGACCACCTCCCCGGCGTGCTCGACCACGTCCTCGTCGAGCGGACGCCGCACCGGGAGGCGGCGCAGCCGGGCCAGTCCGCGCCGTGGCAGCGCGTTCGCGGCGGTGCGCAGACCCACGTCGGTCGAATAGCTCACCGTGCGTGCCGAATCGGTGAGGGTGCGGGCCAGGTCGAAACGGTCGCCGATGCGCAGGGCGGCACCGATCTCGTCAGCGTCCTGTGCGCGTAACTGGTCGCGGGCGCGACCTGCCACCCGATGCAGTTCGGTGCGCACGTCGAGCAGGCGGCGGTGCGCCTGCTTCAGACCACCACCGGGCACGTCCGGCCCCAAACCCGGCATGGCGTCGGTCAATTGGGCGATGGCGAGGGCGTCGAGCAGCTGGATGTCGCGCAGCCCGCCGCGACCGTTCTTCAGATCGGGTTCGGCGCGGTGGGCGATCTCGCCGCTGCGCTGCCAGCGGGCGTTCGCCTGGGCGATGAGACCATCGAAGCGGGAACGGATGCCGGTGCGCCATTCCCGGCGCACCCCGCCGATCAGCAGATTGCTCAGGTCCTCGTCGCCGACGATGTGGCGGGCCTCGAGCAGACCGAGCGCGGCGATGGTGTCGTCGGCGGCCACCCGCAGCGCCTGCGGCACCGTGCGCACGCTGTGGTCGAGTTTGATGTGGGCGTCCCACAGGGGGTACCAGAGCTGGTCGGCCACCTCGGCCACCACGGCTTGGTCGACCCCGTCGTGCAGCAGGACGAGATCGAGATCGGAGTATGGCAGCATCTCGCGCCTGCCGAGCCCGCCGACGGCCACCAGAGCCAGCCCACTGTCGGAGGTGATGCCGAGTTCGTTGCCCTTACTGGTGAGCCACAGGTCGAACAGGTCGACCAGCGCGGCCCGCAGAGCCTGTGGATCGAGCCGCGGATTGCGGGTGCCCGCTCCCTCGAGCAGCGCCGCTCTGGCCTTCACCAGGTCGGCCGCCGCGTTGTTCTGTGTTCCACCCTTGCGCTGTTCCACTGCCCCACCACCCATTCATGCGGGCGGCCCCGCCCCGACCGAATCCGGTAGGAGCGGGGCCGCTCGATCGTTCGCCGTGCGACTGCGGCGAATTACAGTGCGTCGGTACCGCGTTCGCCGGTGCGGACCCGGATGATCGTGTCCACCGGGGTCACCCACACCTTGCCGTCACCGATCTTGCCGGTGCGCGAGGCCTCGACGATCACCTCGACGACCTTCTCCACCGAGGCATCGTCGACGACGACCTCGACGCGCACCTTCGGCACGAAGTCGACGGAGTACTCCGCACCTCGGTAGACCTCGGTGTGCCCCTTCTGGCGGCCGTAGCCCTGGACTTCGCTGACGGTCATGCCGAGCACGCCTGCCTGTTCCAGCCCGGTCTTGACGTCTTCGAGCGTGAACGGTTTGACGATTGCCGTAACCAGTTTCATGTTCGTCATGCCTCCTTGACGAGCGAGCGTGCCGTGCCACCCACAGCAGCGAAATCGTAAGCGGTTTCCGCGTGCTCGGACTCGTCGAGGCCCGCGGCCTCGGACTCTTCACTGGCGCGCAGGCCGATCGTGAACTTGATCGCGTACGCGATGACGGCCGTGGCGACCAGCGAGTAGGCCAGAACCACGAAGGCACCGACAGCCTGCAGCTTCAACTGCTCGACCCCACCACCGTAGAACAAGCCGGCGACGCCCGCCGGGGCTTCGCTGGTAGCGACGAGACCGACCATCAGGGTGCCGACCAGACCACCGACCAGGTGGACGCCGACCACGTCGAGCGAGTCGTCGAAGCCGAAGCGGAACTTCAGGCCGACGGCGAGGGCACACAGCGCACCGGAGACGACACCGATGGCCAGGGCGCCGATCACGTTCACCGAGGAACACGCCGGGGTGATGGCGACCAGACCCGCGACGATGCCCGAGGCGGCGCCGAGGGAGGTGGGGTGACCGTCGCGGATCTTCTCCACGAGCAGCCAGGCCATCATCGCGGCGGCGGTGGCGATGGTCGTGGTGAGGAAGGTGGCGCCGGCGATGCCGTTGGCGCCGAGGGCCGAACCGGCGTTGAAGCCGTACCAGCCGAACCACAGCAGACCGGCACCGAGCATCACGAACGGCAGGTTGTGCGGACGGAACGGGGTCTTGGGCCAGCCCTTGCGCTTGCCGAGGATCAGGCACAGCACCAGACCGGCGGCGCCGGCGTTGATGTGGACCGCGGTGCCACCGGCGAAGTCGATGGCCTTGAGGTTGTTGGCGATCCAGCCGCCCGCCTCGGCGGTGTAGCCGTCGAAGGCGAACACCCAGTGCGCGACGGGGAAGTAGACGACGGTGGCCCAGATTCCGGCAAAGACGAGCCACGAACCGAACTTCAGGCGGTCGGCGACCGCACCCGAGATGAGGGCGACCGTGATGATCGCGAACATGAGCTGGAAGGCCACGAAGACCGTGAGCGGGATACCCGAGGTGATCGGGGCCGTCGGGTCCTCCGGGGTCGCGGTGAACAGCGGGATGCCCGGGGAATCGGCGGCGGTGCCACCGAAGATGCTCTTCAGACCGAAGTACTGGAGCGGGTCACCGACCAGGTTGCCCTTGTCCTCGCCGAACGCCATGGAGAACCCGTATAGACACCACAGGACGGTGACGAGCCCCATGGCCGAGACGCTCATCATGATCATGTTCAGCACGTTCTTGCCACGGACCATGCCGCCGTAGAAGAACGCCAAACCCGGCGTCATCAACAGCACGAGCGCTGCCGACGCCAGCATCCAAGCGGTATCACCGGTATCCGGTGTACCGATCAATGGAAATGCCACCTTGTCTTCCTCCTCATCTCGGGCCTCGCCGATGACGGCAAAAGGACCTGTACAGAAGGGTCGCGACTTGGTGTTTCATCCGTTGAGCTGTGGTGTTTCACCTGCGTGAACGGATCGGCCACTTGTGTTGCCACCAGGTTTCGCGAGTTTCGCCACAGCTTGGCAGCTCACCGTGAGGTCGACACGCAGGTGCGGTTTGCCGCCCGTTCGCGCGGCGGGTCGCCGGTGCGCACCTGCCCTGGACACAGCACTGCCCGCCCGGTTCGCGGCGGCCGGGCGGGCAGTGTCGTAGTGCTAGGAAGTGCCGCCGAGCAGGGCGTCGACGAAGGCGCTCGGCTCGAACGGGGCCAGATGGTCGGCGCCCTCGCCCAGGCCGACGAGCTTCACCGGAACGCCGAGTTCGTGCTGCACCTGGAAGACGATGCCGCCCTTGGCGGTGCCGTCGAGTTTGGTGAGCACCACACCGGTGATGTCGACGACGTCGGCGAAGACGCGCGCCTGCATCAGGCCGTTCTGGCCGACGGTGGCGTCGAGGACCAGCAGCACCTCGTCGACCTCGGCCTTCTTCTCCACCACGCGCTTGACCTTGCCGAGTTCGTCCATCAGGCCGGTCTTGGTGTGCAGGCGACCCGCGGTGTCGATGAGCACCGCGTCGACACCGCGATCGATGCCCGCGGTCACCGCGTCGAAGGCGACGGCGGCGGGGTCGGCGGCTTCCTTGCCGCGCACGGTCTCGGCCCCGACCCGTTCGCCCCAGGTCTGCAGCTGGTCGGCGGCGGCGGCGCGGAAGGTGTCGGCGGCGCCGAGCAGGACCCGGCGGCCGTCGGCGACGAGCACGCGGGCGAGCTTGCCGGTTGTGGTGGTCTTGCCGGTGCCGTTCACGCCGACGACCAGCAGGATGGCCGGTTTGTCGCCGTGCGGCAACGCGTGGATGGACCGATCGAGCTCGGGGCGCAGCGCCTCGATGAGCACGTCGCGCAGGGCGGCGCGGGCCTGTTCGGGGGTGCGCACGCTGCGCGCGGCCATCTCCTCGCGCAGGCGGGTGACGATGGCGGCGGTGCTCGCGGTGCCGATGTCGGCGAGGACGAGGGTGTCCTCGATCTCCTCCCAGGAGTCCTCGTCGAGGTCACCACCGCCGAGCAGGCCGAGCAGGCTCTTGCCGACGGCGTTCTGCGAGCGGGCGAGGCGACCGCGCAGGCGGACGAGGCGACCGGTGGTCGGGTCGATCTCCTCGATCTCGGTGGCGACCTCGGGCTGGGCCGGCGCGGTGCTCGGCGCTTCGGGTGCCGGAGCGGGAGTGACAGGTGGCGCGGTGTCCGCCGGGGTGACCTTCGGCGCGGGCGCGGTCTTCGGCGTCTCGATCGGCGCGACCTCGGTAGGCGCGTCGGTCGTCGGCGCGGTGTCGGTAGGCGCGGTTTCGGCGGGCGGGGCCGTCGTGGATGTGGTGTCCGGCGCGGGTTCGGTTGGCGCTACCGGAGTCGTGAGCGAGGAGGCGTCGTCCGGGACGACCACCGGCTCCTCGACCGACACGTCGCCCTCGGGCAGCGGCACATCGGTGATATTGCGGCGCGGGGCATCGCGGGGGACGGCGGCGTCGTCACCGACGTGCGGTTGCCCCTCGGTGTCGGTGCGCTCGACGCGCGGCAGGGGTTCCGGACGCGGCGCGGTAGCCGTCGACCCGCCCTGGGTGAAACTGAATCCGCCGGATGCCGTGTAACCACCGGAGCGGTCCGTCAACTCCTTGTCCGGCTCGGGCGGCGCCAGCGAAATCTGGCGGCGCTTGTACAGGACGAAACCCGCGACGAGCGCCACCAGCAGCACGGCGGCGATCGCGGCGATCAGGATCCACGCTTGCGAACTCACTCGGCCGAGTCTATTCGGCTGCCTCGTCGCGGCACGTCGGCGGCGTCGTCCCGGCGGGTCGGGCGCGGGTTTCGGCGGTGTTCGCCGATCGGCGGAAACACTACAGATTCGTTGTCCTGCGGAACTTCTGGCGTTTCACCCATAGGATCGGCGGAGTGACCGATCGAAACGTGCTTGGGGGGCCGCTGGAAGAGTGCGGCACCGATCCTCTCACGGGCTTCTACCGGGACGGCTGCTGCAGCACCGGTCCGGAGGATCTCGGCAGCCACACCGTGTGCACCGTGGTGACGGCGGAATTCCTGGAACATCAGGCATCCATCGGCAACGACCTCAGCACCCCGCGCCCGGAGAACAACTTCCCCGGCCTGCAGCCGGGCGACCGTTGGTGCGTGGTTGCGGTCCGGTGGCTGCACGCCCACGAGGACGGTGTCGCCGCGCCGGTGGTCCTGGCCGCGACCCACGAGAATGCCCTCGAGGTCATCTCGATGGACATCCTGCGCAAATACGCCGTCGACGTCCCCGACGACGTCAGCGACCTGCTGTAGACGCTCACGCGCGGCGCAGCCGCGGGGAGTTCGACGAGCTGCGGAGCCGGTGGGCTTTCTGACGGCAGGCCGGGGAACAGTAGCGAGCCGGTCTGCCGACCGCCGGCCGGTGGACCGGTGCTCGGCAGACGGGGCACGGCGCCGGACTTTCGCTACTTCTCGCCGTTTCGTCACGGTCGGTTTTCGCGAGTTCCGTTACGGCTGAGGACGGCGTCCGCAGGGCGTCGAGGATGAGCGCGACGGCGGGTGCGACGGGCTCGCCGGCCTGCCGATGCCGTTGGATCGCAACACATCCGGTGAAGATGTCCAGCACGTCGGTGACGGTCACCTCCGCGCGGACCGCGCCCTGACGCTGGGCCGCGACGAGCAGCGCACCGAGGGCACGGTGGAAACGCTCGCCCGCGCCACGAAGCAGCGCGCGCGGCCAGCCGTCGTCGGATTGCACCAGGTCGCACAGGTCTTTGTTGCCCGGCGTCGTCACGATCACATGGGTGCACAGGGCGAAGAAGGCCGCTCCGGGGTCCGGATCGGTCAGGTGTCCGGCGGCCAGCGCCGCCAGCCCGTCGACCCGCTCCTGCATGACCGCTTCCAGAAGCGCGGTCTTCGTGGGGAAATGGCGGTGGACAGTGCCCGCGCCGACACCGGCGCGGCGGGCCACCTCCATCAGCGAGACGCTGGTGCCGCGTTCGGCCAAGGCGCGCTGAGCGGCCGCCAGGATCAGCGCCCGATTGCGGCGCGCGTCGGCCCGCACCGCCGGTTCCGTACCGTCTCGGACCGTCATTTCGTTACGCCTTCCCCACTTCGGACGTGGCATACCCGGTCGGCGCACCCGTACCGTCCGCAATACGGGTCGACCGACCCGATTGTAGACACAGGATCGATCACGAAACGGAGTTCCTCCGCCATGACGTCAGCACTTCCCGTCCTGATCACCGGCGCCACCGGCAAGCAGGGTGGCGTCACCGCCCGCAGGCTGCTCGCCGACGGCCACCGGGTTCGCGCGCTCGTGCGTGACCCGCAGTCCCCCGCCGCTCGCGACCTGGCCGAGGTGGGTGCCGAACTGGTCGTCGGCGACTTCGACGACCCCGCCTCGCTGCGCGTCGCGGCGAAGGGCACTCGGGCCGTATTCCTCGTCCCGCCCGCCGACTACGGGCCGAGCGGGTGGACCGCGGGTGACGAAGCCCGCCGCGGTATCGCCATGATCGAGGCGGCCCGCGCTGCCGAAGTCGACCAGATCGTGTTCTCCGGAATCGCCACCATGGGCCCGGCCGAGTCGTGGGGTCAGGAGGGCAAGCGCCGGATCGAGGACGCGATCCGCGCGGCGGGGCCGCGCTACACCCTGTTGCGGCCGGTGCGGTTCATGGAGAACTACCTGATGCACGGCTCGCCGGTGGACGGCATCCGGGCAGGTGGGGAGCACCGCCACCTGTTCCCGGCCGACCGCCCGTTGCAGATGATCGCGCTCGACGACATCGCCGCCTTCGCCGCGCTCGCGTTCGCGGACCCGGACGGTTGGCACGGTCGTGAACTGGAGCTGGCGGGCGAGGCGATCACGCCCATCGAGGCGGCCGCCGCCATCGCGGTCGCCACCGGCCGGCCGATCCACTACCGCGAGGTCACCGAAGCCGAGGCCGAGGCGATCGGACCCCAGCTCGCCGACACCTGGCGGCTCATCCGCGAAACCGGTGGCTGGCACGCCGATCTAACTGCCCTGCGCGCCCTCCACCCGGGCCTGACGAGTCTGCCGGACTGGCTGGCCCGCGGCGGCGCCGACCGCATCGCCGCCCAGCTGGACGTGACGACGTGATCGTCAGGCCGGAGCGGACGCCTCGACCGGGGCGGCGGAACGGGTGAGCCGCTGGGAGATCACCTGGGTGATGCCGTCGCCGCGCATACTCACGCCGTAGAGAGCGTCGGCGATCTCCATGGTCGGCTTCTGGTGGGTGATGACGATCAGTTGGCTCTTCTCCCGCAGCTGTTCGAACAGGCCGATGAGGCGGCGCAGGTTGGTGTCGTCCAGGGCGGCCTCCACCTCGTCCATCACATAGAACGGGGACGGGCGGGCGCGGAAGATGGCGACCAGCAGCGCCACGGCGGTCAGCGACTTCTCGCCACCGGAGAGCAGCGACAGCCGTTTGACCTTCTTGCCCGGCGGCCGGGCCTCGACCTCGATGCCGGTGGTGAGCATGTCGGACGGGTCGGTGAGCACGAGTCGGCCCTCGCCGCCGGGGAACAACTTCGCGAACACCCCGACGAATTCGCGCTCCACGTCGGCGTAGGCCTCGGTGAAGACCTGCAGGATGCGGGCGTCGACCTCGGCGACCACATCCAGGAGGTCCTTGCGGGCGTTCTTGACGTCTTCGAGCTGGGTGGCGAGGAAGTTGTAGCGTTCCTCGAGGGCCGCGAACTCTTCCAGCGCAAGGGGATTCACCTTGCCGAGGGTGGCGAGGTCCTTCTCGGCGCGTTTGGCGCGGCGCTCCTGGGTGGCGCGGTCGTAGGGCATCGGCTGCGGCGCGGTGACCTGCTCGCCGCGCTCCTTGGCGTCCTCGTATTCCTGCATCTCCAGCGCCGACGGCGGCAACGGCACATCGGGACCGTATTCGGCGACCAGATCGGCCAGCGCGATGCCGAACTGTTCGGAGATGGTGGTCTCGAGCTGTTCGATGCGCAGCGCCGCTTGGGCTTTGGCCACCTCGTCGCGGTGCACGGCGTCGGTGAGCTGGGCCAGCTGGGTGTTGAGGGCGCGCGCCCGTTCCTTGACCTGCTCCACGGCCGAGGCGACTTCCCCACGGCGCCGGACCAATTCGTCACGCCGGGCGGCGGCCGCGGCCACCACCTGCTCGAGTTCCTTCGCGATCTCGGCACCGGACTCGGCCACCGCCGCCGCGACGGCGGCCGCCTGCCTGCGCGCGGCCTGGGCCCGCTCGGCCCGCGCCCGCGCCTCCCGCTCGGCACGCGCGGCGCGACGCAACGAATCCGCTTTGCCCCGAACGGATTCCGCCCGCTCCTCAGCGGTCCGCACCGCCAGCCGTGCCTCGACCTCCATGGTCCGTGCCTCGGCGAGCGCGGCGGCGGCTTCCTCGCGGGCCCGCCCGGCGGTCTCGGTTCCGGCGGTGCCGTAGCTGTCGTCGCTGTCGTCGTGCTCGGTTTCGGCGTGGCGCAGCCGGTCCTCGAGCTCGGCGAGGGAGGCGAGGGACTTCTCCCTGGTCGCTTCGGCCTCGGCGCGCTGGGCGGTGAGCCGTTCGCCCTCGGTCTGCGCGGCGCGCGCGGTCTGGCCCACCCGGGCGAGCCGGTCGTAGATGGCCAGCAGCGCCTGATCGGATTCGTGCAGCGCCATCAGCGCGTGGTCGGCGGCCTCTTTGCGATCGGTCTGCTCGGCGAGCGCACCGGCCAGCGCGGCCTCTAGCTCTTCGGCCCGGCGCTGCGCGGCAGCCAGTTCGGCGGTGGCGGCGTCGATGTCGGCTTGGATCTCGAGCTGACTCGGCATCCGCTCGGAACCGCCGATGACCCACCCCGACCCGGCCAGATCACCGTCACGGGTGACGACCCGCAGTTCCGGTCGCTCAGCGGCCAGCGCCGTGGCAGCTGCCAGATCGTCGACGACTACAACACCTGCGGTGAGCGCGGCCAACGCGGACCGCACCTGCGCGGCACCGTCGACGACATCAGCGAGCCACCTGGCCCCTCCGGGCAGCGGCGCACGCTCGGCGTCTGCCGAGAGCGCACCACCTCGACCCGACCCCACCGAACTACTCCCGGCATCGGCAAGAGCGCGCGTCACAGTCTCGCCCGCCGACGAGCCGCTCGCAGCAGCGGACGAGGCCGAACTCGCGGTGGCGAAGACGAATGCCACCCGACCACCGTCACCCGCTCGCAGCTCACGCACAGCCGCATCGGCGGCCGCGGCGGTCTCGGCGGTGATCGCGTCGGCCAGCGGGCCGAGCAAGGCGGCGAGGGCGGCTTCGAATCCCGCTTCCACGCGCAGCAGGCCCGACAGCCGGTCGCCGACGCCGCTCACACCGTGTTCGAGCAACCAGGCGGCGCCGTCCTTGCGGGCCAGGTTCATCTCGAGCGCTTCGATGCGGGCACCGAGCCGGGCGACGAGTTTGCTCGCCTCGCGGTCCTGCTCGCGCAGTTCACGCACCCGTTCGTCGGCCAATTCCAAGGCGGCGACGGCGTGTTCGTGCTGGGCGTCGAGCCCCTTCTCCCCCGCGTCGAGTTCGCCGAGTTCGTCCTGCACGGTGTCGTATTCGGCCTGGGCGGCCTCGCCGCGGTGCCGGGCATCGGCGATGGCGACCGAGAGCCGCGCGATCTCGGCATCAACGGACTGCGCACGGGTGCGCAGGTTCTCCACCTGACCCGACAGCCTGGCCAGCCCTTCGCGGCGGTCGGCGATGGCCCGCACGGCAGCCAGGTGTGCCTGCTCGGCGGCCTTCGCGGCGTGTTCGCGATCGGCGAGCGCTTCCCGCGCGGCCTCGAGCGTTTCGGCCGCCATCTCCACGGCGTAGCGCAGTTCGGCTTCCTCGGCCTCGATCCGGTCGGCCTCGGCCTCGAGCTGGTCGGGGTCGCGGCCGGTGCCCACGGGTGCCTCGGTGTGCAGGTTGCGGGCTCGATCGGCGGCGATGCGGATGGTCGCGTTGACGCGCTCGGCCAGCGCGGAGAGCTGGAACCAGGTCTGCGCGGCCGCCTCGGCGCTCGGGCTCAGCCGCGACAACTGGAACTCCTGCTGCGCGAGCGCCGCATTGGCGGCGTCGAGCTCGGACTGCACGTTGATCTGCTGCTCGCGCGCGTAGGCCTCTTTGCTCAGCTGCGACTCGAGTTCGCCGCGCCGGGTCACGAGGTCGTCGGCGGCCAGGCGCAGGCGGGCGTCGCGCAGGTCGGCCTGCACGGTCTGGGCGCGGCGGGCCACCTCGGCCTGTCGGCTGAGCGGTTTGAGCTGGCGGCGCAGTTCGGTGGTGAGGTCGGTGAGGCGGGCGAGATTGGCCTGCATGGCGTCGAGCTTGCGGACCGCCTTCTCCTTGCGCCTGCGGTGCTTGAGCACGCCAGCGGCCTCTTCGACGAACGCGCGCCGGTCCTCGGGCCGCGACTCGAGAATCGCCGAGAGCTGACCCTGTCCGACGATCACGTGCATCTCACGCCCGATGCCGGAGTCCGACAGCAGTTCCTGCACATCCATCAGACGGCAACTGCTGCCGTTGATCTCGTATTCGCCCGCGCCGTCGCGGAACATCCGGCGGGTGATGGACACCTCGGCGTAGTCGATGGGCAACGCGCCGTCGGAGTTGTCGATCGTCAGCGTCACCTCGGCACGCCCGAGGGCGGCACGTCCGCTGGTCCCGGCGAAGATGACGTCCTGCATCTTGCCGCCGCGCAGCGCCTTGGCGCCCTGCTCGCCCATCACCCAGGTGAGCGCGTCGACGACATTGGACTTGCCCGACCCGTTGGGCCCGACGACACAGGTGATACCGGGTTCGAAGCGCAACGTGGTTGCGGACGCGAAAGACTTGAACCCTTTCAGCGTCAAGCTCTTCAGATGCAACGCCACCCGCCTCTCCGGGAGTTCTGGCCAGACCTAGGTGCGAGAGGGCAAGACACGCGGCCTGCGGTTGGAACATCGCACCGGGCTGTGTTGCCGCCCGTGTGCTCGCGTGAGCCTATCCGATCGCCGTCGTGGCGCCGTGAACCTCCGGCCGGTCGGTGGACGAAGGGTTGACATTACACAGTGGAGGGTGGACGCTTGGTACCAGCAGATCACTGTGTTTGGTGAACGAGAGGTTGTCGGTATGGACATCACCCCCGGCACGCGCGCGTCCGATGCCGAGCGCAATGCGATCGTGGCCCAGCTGAGCACCCACCTGGCCGACGGCAGACTCGATCTGGCCGAGTACGACCAGCGCGTCGCGAAGGTCTACGCGACCACCACCCGCGACGACCTCGCACTCGTGCTGTCGGACCTCCCGGCCCTCCCGGACAAGCAGCCCGCCACCCCGCCGAAGCAGGCGCCGCGCATCCCCGTGTGGCAGCGCATCGAAGCGGGCAGCTGGCTCGGTGTGAGCATCATCGTGCTGGTCATCTGGGGCCTGATCTCGCTGACCGCAGGCGAACTCACCTACTTCTGGCCGATGTGGGTGATCGGCCCGTGGGGCGCGGTCCTGCTGTTCCGCGTGGTCACCGGCTGGGAGGCCCAGCCGGGCTCGGCCACCCACCTGCGTCAGCTACAGAAGCAGATGAAGCACATCAACCCGCACTAGAGGATCGCGAAGGCCACCACCAGGCCGAGGGCGAAGTGGGCGGCGGCCACGACGAGGACCTCGGGGGTGTAGGTGTCGGCGTGCAGGGTGCGGCCGATGTCGATGCCGGTGACCTTCTCGACCACGCGCACCGAGATCACCTGCGCGACGATGCCGACCAGACCGAACACGACCGCCGTGATCAGCCCCTGCGTCAGCTTGGCGCCCGGATCGGTGGCCAGCACCGCGAACACGACGATGAACGCCATGCTGATCATGCCCGCGGCCGAGACGATGATCGCGTTGGGCTTGCCCGCGATCACCAGGTCGCGCAGCTTGCCGGGGGTGGTCAGGTCGATGGCGAAGAAGCCGATCAGCATCAGTACCAGGCCGATCAGGCAGTACAGGATGATGGCGCCGACGCCTTCACCGAGCGCACTCCAATAACCCGATTCCAGGGCGAGGGCGGTCATCGTGGTCCTTTCGAAACAGTGTTGTGGTCAGTCGACGATGCGGTGCGGGACGAACGCGGCGCCGTCATCGGTGATGAGGCCCGCGGTCTCGCGGATACCGAGCCCGGCGGCGTTGTCACCGACGACCCACGCCCCGAGCACGGGACGCATGCCGTCGAATTCCGGGAGCGGGTCGAGCAATTGGTAGACGAAACCCTCGGCGCCGTACACCCCACCGGTCGCGGTCTCCATGCCGGGACCGACGATGGTCATGTTGGCGCCTTCACGGCCCAGCTTGGGTTTGCGGATGTATTCGGTGAGCTCGTGCGGGTCGTCGAGGTAGGCGGGCAACAGGTTCGGGTGGCCGGGATACATCTCCCACAGGATCGCCAGCAGCGCCTTGTTGCTCAGCAGGGTGGTCCACAGTGGTTCGATCCAGGCGGTCTGCGGGATGCTCGCGACGACGCGTTTGCCGAAGTCGTCGTCGAGGATCCATTCCCAGGGGTACAGCTTGAAGATCGATTCGATCGGCGCCTCGGCCAGGTCGACGAAGCGGCCGAGTTCGGTGTCGAACCCGACCTCCTCGATCGGCAGCGCGACGGTGTCGAAGCCCGCTTCGGCGGCGGTTTCCTGCATATAGGCGGTGGTGACGTTGTCCTCGCCGGTGGCGTCGGCACCCGACCAGGTGAAGTGCAGTTCGGTACCGGGCAGCACGTCACGCAGCTCGCCCCAGCGCTCCACCAGCTTCTCGTGCAGTGAATTCCACTGGTCGCCACCGGGATACACCTGCTGCAACCAGTGCCATTGGATGATGGCCGCCTCGAGCAGCGAGGTGGGGGTGTCGGCGTTGTACTCGAGCAGCTTGGCAGGACGGCGCGCGTCGTAGCGCAGATCGAACCGGCCGTACACGTAAGGGTCACTGCGCCGCCAGGATTCGGCGATCGGGCCCCAACTCCATTCGGGCAGACCGAAATCGGCGTACCGCTCGGTGAGCACCACGTGTTCGGCCGCGTGCAGACACATCGACTGCAGCAGTTCCACATCGGCTTCCAGCGCGAGGATCTCGTCCATCGAGAATTCGTAGTGCACCGATTCGTCCCAGTAGGGCCGTGGCTGACCGCTGGCATCGCGGCCGGGCACGCCGTAGACGAGTCCCTGGCTCTCGATGATCTGCTGCCAGCCCGGCCGGGGCGTACTCGCGACGCGTCGCACTAAGACCCACTCCCGCCGGACTTGCTGCCCAGGCCACCGCGCTGAACGGTGGTGCCGGACTTGGTCTTGATCTCGGCGTTGCGTGGTTTCACCGAGGTGCCCCCGCTCGGCGGCCGGCCGATGGTGGCGTTGCCGCCGTAGTGGTACCGGTACTGCGGCCAGCCGAGCAGGATCAGGCTGCCCATGCCGCCGGAGCTGTCGCTGCGGAAGTTGGTCTTGCCGTCGCCGCAGTGCTCGTCCGGGACGACGACCTCCTGGCCGTTCTGGTCGATCTGCACGCAGGAGGCGGTGACCTGTTCGGGCGCGTTGATCGCCCGGTAGGCGAGGTAGCCGCCGCCGACGAGGGCGGCGACACCGACCACGGCGACACCGCCGATCATCACCCGTTTCCTGGTGCGACGCTTGGCTTCCGCGGCTTCGGCGGCGGCGCGTTCGGCCTGCTCGGCCTGTTTGCGCGCCTTCTCGCGCGCCCGTGCCTCGGCGACCGTCGGCGGGCGGGGCTGGGTGCGGCCCGGTTCCTGCCTGGCCACCCGGCCGGGGCGTGGTTGCGGTGGTTGTTGCGGTGGCGGGGGCCAGGTGGGCGGCGTGCCCGCGGGTTGTTCCGGCGGGGTCGCGGGCGCGCCGGAGTCGGGCGGGGTCCAGGGCGAGGATCCGCCCGGCTCGTCCGGCTGGTCGGGCGAACCAGGGTTGTGTGTGCTCACTGCCGCCTAACCCCCGAAGTCACTTCTACCGCTCCTCGAATCCGGTCATGTCACCGCGCGCGGGCTCCCAGCTTTCCACAACCAGGTCGACCCGCCCAGGCGCCTTGCCGGACCGTAGCAGTTCCAGCAACTTCTCGCCCGAGGTTCGTTGTCCCTCGGCCACCACGTGGACCCGTCCGTCGGCGTGGTTGCGCGCGTACCCGGTGAGACCGAGTTCCAGTGCACGCGAGCGTGTCCACCAGCGGAAACCCACGCCCTGGACGTACCCGTGGACCCACGCGGACAGTCGGACAGGTTCGGTCACAGCGGCTCCTCGGGGTCAGGCGTCGATGTCGAAGTTCAAGGTCACCTTGGTGCCCGCCTTGAGTGTGCGGCCGACGGTGCACACCTTGTCGACGGCGCGCTGCACGGTGACCAGCAGCCGTTCGCGGGCCTCTTCGTCGAGTTCGGACAGATCGAGCTCGAACACCTCGTCGAGCTGCGGGTACAGCTCGTTCTCGCGGTCGGCGTCGCCGGAGACGCGGATGGTCGCGTCGAAGTCGTCGCCGAGGCGACGCGAGAGCGGCAGGTCGGAACTGAGCCCGGTGCACGCGGCGAGGGCGATCTTCAGCAGCTCACCGGGGGTGAACGCGCCGGGCACACCCTGCGAGGCGATCAGTACCTCGGCGCCACGGTTGCTGCGTCCGGTGTAGGCCCGGGTTCCGGTGCGCTCGACCCACAGTTCGACGGGCGCGGTGGTCACGGGTGCGTTCTGCTCAACTGCCATGGATCTGATCCTGGCATGCCCGCCTCCCCGCGACTCATGCCGACCGGCAAGTGCCGCGAAAGTCACGTACCGGACCTGCGTGAATGGGGCTCGAGGGACGAACGTGCCCGACGAGTTACCCATGTGCTGACGAAATCACGCGCCGACTGTCATTCTTGGAAGCGGTAGCCCATGCCTGGTTCGGTGAGCAGGTGGCGGGGGTGGGCGGGGTCGTCCTCGAGTTTGCGGCGCAGTTGGGCGAGATAGACCCGCAGGTAGTGGGTTTCGGTGGCATACGCCGGGCCCCATACCTCGCGCAGTAATTCCTTGCGGCCCACCAGTTTTCCGCGATGGCGGACCAGCATCTCGAGCATTCCCCATTCGGTGGGGGTCAGGTGGACGGGTGCGCCGTTCTTGGTGACCTGTTTGGCGGCCAGGTCGACGGTGAAGGAGTCGGTGACGACCACCGGTTCCGACTCGTCGGCCGCACCCGCACCGCGCCGGACCGCCGCCCGCAACCGGGCCAGCAGTTCGTCCATCCCGAACGGCTTGGTGACGTAGTCGTCGGCGCCCGCGTCGAGCGCCTCCACCTTGTCGGCCGAATCGGTGCGCGCCGAGAGCACGATCACCGGTGCCGAGGTCCACCCGCGCAGCCCGGCCAGCACCTCGATCCCGTCCAGATCGGGCAGGCCGAGGTCGAGGATGACCACATGCGGCTGCTTCTCCGCGGCCACGCGCAACGCGGCGGCGCCGTTGCCCGCGGTGAACACCTCGTACCCGCGCACCGACAGGTTGATCCGCAGCGCGCGCACGATCTGCGGTTCGTCGTCGACCACGAGCACGCGGGTGGCCGACCCGGTCGACCGGGAATCGCCCGGCTGCGGCGTGTCCGTCCCCGATGAGTTGCTCATGTCCTCACTTTCCTAGTCGCGCGGCGGGGGCGGTCGAAGCAGGCGCACCGGCAGGCAGGTCGAGCAGCACCGTCAGGCCGCCGCCGGGCGTGGGTTCGGCGTGGACGGTACCGCCCATGGCCTCGGCGAAGCCGCGGACCACCGACAGTCCGAGGCCGACGCCGGTGGTGTTGTCGCGGTCCCCGAGCCGTTGGAACGGTTCGAACAGGTGCTCCTCGCTGCCCGCGGGCACGCCCGGCCCGGTGTCGACGACTGCGACGACGACCCGGTCGCCCACGCGGTCGGCGGTCACACGTACGGGTGTGTCGCGTCCGGCGTGGCGCAGGGCGTTGTCCAGCAGATTCGCCAGTACTCGTTCGAGCAATCCGCTGTCGGCCGACACCGAGTGCTCGCCCACCTCCACCGTCACCCGGTCCATCGCCGCGCGCCGCAGCCCCCTCGTGCCCATCCCCACGCTGACCAGCGCCCGATGCACCGCCTCGTCCAGATACACCTGCCGCGTCTGCGGGGTGACCACCCCGACCGCCAGTCGCGACGAATCGAGCAGGTTGCCGACGAGGGCGGTGAGCTGGTCGACGGATTCCTCGATGGCCGCGAGCAGCTCGCCGGTGTCCTCGGGCGAGAACTCCACGTCGTCGCTGCGCAGACTCGACACCGCCGCCTTGGCCCCGGCCAGCGGTGTGCGCAGGTCGTGGCTCACCGCCGACAGCAACGCGCGTCGCAACCGGTCGGCTTCGAGGAGCGCGGCCGCCGCCCCCGCCTCTTCGGTGAGGCGCTGCTGACGCACCAAGCCGACGGCCTGGTTCGCCACCGCGTTGAGTACGGGCCGCTCCCCCGGATCGAGCGGATGCCCGGCCAGCAGCAGCAGGCCGGTCGCGTCGCCCGCTTCGATCGCGGTCTCCGCGTCGGCGATCCGATGCGGCGGGTCGGCTCCGACCGAGGCGATCACTTCGTCACCGCAGCGCAGGCTCACCGCGCGTTGCCCGTAGACCTCGCGGACCTGTTCGAGCAGACGCGGCAGGTCGGCGCCGTGCAGCACCGCCCCCGCGAACAGGGTGAGCAGCTCGGCCTGGCGGGAGGCCTTGCGCGCCTGCCTGGTTCGCTTCGCCGCGAGGTCGACGAGCGCCGCCACCGCCACCGCGACGATCAACAGCACGACCACGGTGACGAAGTTGTCCGGTTCGGCGATGGTGAGGCTGTAGCGCGGCGTGGTGAAGAACCAGTTCAGCAGCAGTCCCGACAGCAGGGCCGAGGCGATCGCGGGCAGCACCCCACCGAGCAACGCGACCGCGACGACCCCGACGAAGAACATCGCGCTGAGCCCACCGAGTTGCAGATGCCGGTCGAGCACCGCCCAGCAGAGCACGCTCACCAGCGTGGGCACGAGCAGGGCGGCCACCCAGGCGACAACCGGTTGGCGTGTTCGCAGCGGATTGCGCCGGACCCCACGGTTGGCTTCCTCGTGGGTCACCATGTGCACGTCGATCTTGCCGGAGCGTTGCACCACGGTGGAGCCGATGCCCTCGTCGAGCATCCGGGCCCAGCGCGAGCGCCGCGAGGTGCCGAGGACCAGCTGCGTGGCGTTGACCTCGCGCGCGAATTCCAGCAGGGCGGTCGGCACGTCGTCGCCGGTGACGGTGTGCAGTGAGGCGCCGAGCGCGGCGGCGAGTTCGCGCAGCCGCGCCAGCCGTTGCGCGGACACTCCGGCCAGACCGTCGCCCCGGACCACATGCACCACAACGAGTTCCGCGCTGGATTTCGAGGCGATCCGTCCGGCCCGGCGCACCACGGTCTCCGATTCGGGACCACCGGTCACCGCGACGACCACGCGTTCGCGCGCTTCCCACAGCTCGGTGATGTCGTGGTCGGCCCGGTACTTCGCGAGTGCCGCGTCGACCTGATCGGCCAGCCACAGCAGCGCGAGTTCGCGCAGGGCCGTGAGGTTTCCGGGACGGAAGTAGTTCCGTAGGGCCGCGTCGACTTTGTCCGCGGCGTAGACGTTGCCGTGGGAAAGCCTGCGCCGCAATGCTTCCGGTGTCAGATCGACGAGTTCGACCTGGTCCGCCCCGCGTACCACCGCGTCGGGGACGGTCTCGCGCTGTTCGATGCCGGTGATCTGGGCGACCACATCGTTGAGGCTCTCGAGGTGCTGCACGTTCACCGTGGAGATGACGTCGATCCCCGCGTCCAGAATCGCCTCCACGTCCTGCCAGCGTTTTTCGTGCGCACTGCCCGGCGCGTTGGTGTGGGCGAGTTCGTCGACGAGCACCACGGTGGGCCTGCGCGCGAGCACCGCGTCGACATCGAGCTCGGGCAGTTCGGTGCCCCGGTAACGCACCGCCTTCGGCGGGATCCGCTCGATCCCGTCGAGCAGCTGGGCGGTCTTCGCCCGCCCGTGGGTCTCCACCACGCCCGCCACCACGTCGCGGCCACGCTCGAGCCGCCGGTGTGCCTCACCGAGCATGGCGTAGGTCTTGCCGACGCCGGGTGCGGCACCCAGGTAGATGCGTAGTCGACCGCGTTTCACCGGTTCATCATCGCCCGCGGCACCGTCAACAACCCGCAAAGGCGGCGCCGGAGCGCGCTAAGGATCCGTAAGGAATGCCCGCGCCACCCATCCGAGGGCCTTGACTCGGCGTGGCGCCCCACGGTGGGGCGTGAGGAGGTCGGACATGTCTGTGGTGGTGTTCACGGTGCTCACCGTGGCGGTCTTCGCCCTGCTGGGCCTGATCCAGCGCGGGCTGGAGAAGCTGTGATCGCGAATCTGGTCGGTCTGGTGCTCGCCGCGGGTGTCGCCGTGTTCATGGTGGCGGCCCTGCTCTTCCCCGAGAGGTTCTAGTGACCACGACAACAGCGGGGATCGTCTTCCTCGCGGCCCTTGTGCTCACGCTGGCACTGGCGCACGTGCCGCTCGGTGACTACATGTACCGGGTGTACAGCGGCGAGCGGCATTCCCGTGCCGAGCGGTTGATCTACCGCGCGATCGGCGCGCACCCCGACGTCGAGCAGACCTGGCCGGTGTACGCCCGCAGCGTGCTGGCCTTCTCGGCCGTCGGCGTGCTCGGCTTGTTCTTCTTCCAGCTGGTCCAGGGCGCGCTGCCGCTGCACCTGAACAATCCGGGCACCGAGATGACCCCGGCGCTGGCGTGGAACACCGCCGCCAGTTTCGTCACCAACACCAACTGGCAGAACTATTCCGGCGAGTCGACCCAGGGGCATCTGGTCCAGATGGCCGGGCTGACCGTGCAGAACTTCGTGTCGGCGGCGGTGGGTATGGCGGTGGCCGTCGCGCTGGTCCGTGGTTTCGCCCGCCACCGCACCGGTGAGCTCGGCAATTTCTGGGTCGACCTGGTGCGCGGCACCGTGCGCATCCTGCTGCCGCTCGCGTTCGTCGTCGCGGTCGTGCTGGTGGCAGGCGGGGTGATCCAGAACTTCCACCTGCACGACCAGGTGGCGCAGACACTCGGCGGCGGTGTGCAGACGATCACCGGCGGTCCCGTCGCGAGCCAGGAGGCGATCAAGGAACTCGGCACCAACGGCGGCGGTTTCTACAACGCCAATGCCGCGCACCCGTTCGAGAACCCGACCACGTGGACGAACTTCGTGGAGATCTTCGCGCTGATGCTGATCGCGTTCTCGCTGCCGCGCACCTTCGGGCGCATGGTCGGCAGCACGAAGCAGGGCTACGCGATCGTCGCGGTGATGGGAACCATCGCGCTGGTGAGTGTTTCGTTGCTCAGCATGTTCCAGTTGCAACACCATGGAACCGTTCCCACCGCCGTCGGTGCGTCGATGGAAGGGGTGGAAACCCGCTTCGGCGTGGCCGATTCGGCCGTGTTCGCCGGGGCGACGACCCTCACCTCGACCGGTGCGGTGAATTCCTTCCACGACTCCTACACCAGCCTCGGTGGCCTGGTGACCATGGTGAACATGCAGCTGGGCGAGGTCGCGCCCGGCGGGGTGGGTTCGGGCCTCTACGGCATGCTGATCCTGGCCGTCGTCACGGTGTTCGTCGCGGGCCTGATGGTCGGGCGCACACCGGAATACCTCGGCAAGAAGATCACGCCGCGCGAAATCAAGCTCGCCGCCACGTACTTCCTGGTGAGCCCGCTGATCGTGCTGGTCGGGACGTCGGTCTCGACGGCACTGCCCGGGCCGCGCGACAGCATGCTCAACAGCGGACCGCACGGGTTGTCGGAAGTGCTGTACGCCTTCACCTCCGCCGCCAACAACAACGGTTCGGCCTTCGCCGGGCTGTCCGGCAACACCACCTGGTTCAACACCGCGCTCGGACTGGCCATGCTGTTCGGCCGGTTCGTCCCGATCATCGTCGTGCTCGCGCTGGCCGGTTCGCTGGCCGCGCAGTGCCACACGCCCGCCTCCTCGGCCGGCACCCTGCCGACCCATCGGCCGCAGTTCGTCGGCCTGGTGGTGGGGGTGACGGTGATCCTGGTCGCGCTCACCTTCCTGCCCGCCCTCGCGCTCGGGCCACTCGCCGAAGGAATTCACTGACATGTCCGTTCCCACCCTCGCTTCCCCGCGCACCGAGCGGCCCGCCCGCGGCGTTTTCGACCCGACGCTGTTGCGCACGGCGCTGCCCGAGGCGATCCGCAAACTCGACCCGCGCAGCCTCTGGAAGAACCCGGTCATGCTGATCGTGGAGATCGGCGCGGCGTGGTCGACCGTGCTGGCGGTCGCCGAACCGTCGTTCTTCGCCTGGGCCGTCGTCGCCTGGCTGTGGCTCACGGTGGTCTTCGCGAATCTGGCCGAGGCCGTCGCCGAGGGGCGCGGCAAGGCGCAGGCCGAGAGTCTGCGAAAAGCCAAGACCGACACCGTCGCCCGTCGGCTCACCGACTGGGCGCCGGGCGCCCCGATCGTCGAGGAGCGGGTCGCCGCCCCTGAACTGCGTCGCGGTGACTTCGTGGTGGTGGAGGCCGGCCAGGTGATTCCCGGCGACGGCGATGTGGTCGAGGGCATCGCATCGGTGGACGAATCCGCGATCACCGGTGAATCGGCGCCGGTGATCCGTGAATCCGGTGGCGACCGTTCGGCGGTCACCGGCGGCACCACCGTGCTCTCCGACCGCATCGTCGTCCGCGTCACCCAGGAACCCGGCGCCAGTTTCATCGACAAGATGATCGCCCTGGTGGAAGGCGCGAACCGGCAGCGCACGCCCAACGAGATCGCGCTGAACATCCTGCTGGCCGCGCTGACGATCATCTTCGTGTTCGCGGTCGCGACCTTGCAGCCGCTGGCGATCTTCTCGAAGTCCAACAACCCGGGCGTGGCCGACACCCTGGCGCTGGACGGCGACGGCATCACCGGCATCGTGCTGGTGTCGCTACTGGTCTGCCTGATCCCCACCACCATCGGCGCCCTGCTCTCGGCCATCGGCATCGCCGGGATGGACCGGCTGGTGCAGCGCAATGTGCTCGCCATGTCGGGACGTGCGGTGGAGGCGGCGGGTGATGTGAACACACTGCTGCTGGACAAGACCGGAACCATCACCCTCGGTAACCGCCAGGCCGCCGAGTTCGTCACCGTGCCAGGCATTCTCGATGACGAGCTGGCCGATGCGGCGCAGTTGTCGAGCCTGGCCGACGAAACCCCCGAGGGCCGATCGATCGTCGTCCTCGCCAAGGAAGTGTTCAACATGCGGGAGCGCGGCGCGGGGGAACTGCCAGGCGCGGTCTGGGTGGAGTTCACCGCCCAGACCCGCATGTCCGGCGTCGATCTCGCCGACGGGCGCCGCTTGCGCAAGGGCGCGGCCGGTGCCGTCGCCGAATGGGTTCGCGCGCAAGGCGGTTCGGTACCGGCCGAAGCGTCCACCATCGTCGACGGTATTTCCGCGTCCGGCGGAACCCCACTGATGGTCGGTGAGGTCGACGGCGGCACCGCCCGCGTGCTCGGCGTCGTCCACCTCAAAGACGTGGTCAAACAGGGCATGCGGGAACGCTTCGACGAAATGCGGCGGATGGGCATCCGCACGGTGATGATCACGGGCGACAACCCGTTGACCGCCAAGGCGATCGCGGACGAAGCGGGTGTCGACGACTTCCTCGCCGAGGCGACACCGGAGGACAAACTCGCTCTCATCAAGAGGGAACAGGACGGCGGCCGCCTGGTCGCGATGACCGGCGACGGCACCAACGATGCCCCCGCCCTGGCCCAGGCCGATGTCGGCGTGGCCATGAACACCGGCACCTCGGCGGCCAAAGAGGCGGGCAACATGGTCGATCTGGACTCGGATCCGACCAAGCTGATCGAGATCGTGGAGATCGGCAAACAGCTGCTCATCACCCGTGGGGCGCTCACCACGTTCTCCATCGCCAACGACATCGCCAAGTACTTCGCGATCATCCCGGCCCTGTTCGTGCCGCTATTCCCCGGCCTGGACGCGCTGAACATCATGCGGTTGGCCAGTCCGCAGTCGGCGATCCTGTCGGCGGTGATCTTCAACGCGATCGTCATCGTCGCACTCATCCCGTTGGCCCTGCGCGGTGTCGGATACCGGCCGAGCAGCGCCTCGGTCCTGTTGCGCCGCAACCTGACCGTCTACGGGCTGGGTGGCATCGTCGCGCCGTTCCTCGGCATCAAAGTCATCGATCTGTTCGTCCAACTCCTTCCCGGGATGTCCTGACATGCGTACTTCGACCTGGTTCCGCCAGCACCTGGCCGCCCTGCGTGCCCTGCTGGTACTCACCGCGATCACCGGAATCGTCTATCCCCTGGCTGTTTTCATGATCGCCCAGCTGCCCGGTCTGGATCACCGAGCCGCCGGATCGCTCGTCGAGCGGGACGGGAGGCTGGTGGGCTCGAGCCTGATCGGGCAGGCGTTCACCGATGCCGACGGCACCGCCCTCGGCCAGTACTTCCAGAGCCGTCCGTCGGCGGCGGGCGAGGGCTACGACCCGCTCGCCTCCGCCGCGAGCAATCTCGGCCCGGAGGACATCGTCGACACGGCCGACCGGACCAGCCTGCTCACCGCCGTCTGCGCGCGTTCCGTGGAGGTCGGCGACCGTGAGGGGGTCGACGGCCGTCGCCAGTTCTGCACGGAAAGCGGGGTGGGCGCGATTGTCTCGGTGCTCGGTCCGCGCGATGCCGACGGTGACGTGTCGCGGCCGGAGCGGGTGGTCAGCGTCAACGAGCCGTGTCCGACGCGCCCCTTCACCGCCACCTTCCGTGGTGTCGCGGTGGAATGCGCGCGAACCGGCGAGGACTACTCGACGGGTGTGCTCGTTCCCCTCCGCGGCGACGCACCGGCTCACCCGGCGGTGCCCGCCGACGCGGTGACGGCGAGCGGCAGCGGCCTCGACCCGCACATCTCCCCCGAATACGCCGCCATCCAGGTCGACCGGGTGGCCCGGACGCGCGGCATTTCCCCCGAGCAGGTGCGCGCGGTACTCACCGAGCACACCCACGGCCGCACGCTCGGCTTCCTCGGTGAACCACGCGTGCATGTCCTCGAGCTCAATCTCGCACTGGACGAACAGTTCCCGCTGTCGCGCTGAAACGGATGCGCCGGGCACCACGGGGTGCCCGGCGCATCGCCGCGCTATTCGATCACCAGTTCCCAACCCTCGGGCAGGCTCGCGGTGAGTATCTCGGTGCCACGCACTTCCATGTCGATCGTGTCGGTGCCGAGCCGGAAATCGGCCAGGCGCACGATGCCCCACGAGGCGGGGACGCGCGGGCGGACCGTCAGGGTCTTGGCGGGGACGTCCGGGTCGATGCCGACGAAGGAACGGATGAGCAGCAGCGGCGCGGCGCTGGCCCAGGCCTGCGGGGAGCAGGAGGTGGGGTACGGCACGGGTGCGGCGAAGCGTCCACGGGGGAAACCGCAGAACAGCTCCGGCAGGCGGCCGTCGAAAGCCGCTGCCGCGTCGAGCAGCCCGGCCGAGAGCTGGGTGGCCAGTTCGATCGCGCCCGGCACGTGCTGATACCGCATGAGCCCGGCCACCGCGATGGCCGTGTCGTGCGGCCACACCGAACCGCAGTGGTAGCTCATCGGGTTGTAGGCACCCATGTTGGAAGCCAGTGTGCGCAAACCGAATCCGGAGTCCATCTCCGGCGAGGACAGGTGCCGGATCAGGATCTCGGCGTGCTCGTCGGTGGCGATTCCCGACCACAGGCAGTGGGCCGCGTTGCTGGTGAGCGCGTCGACCTGGCGCTTGTTGCCGTCCAAGGCCACGGCGTACCAACCACACTGGGGTAGCCAGAACTGCTCGGCGAATTTCGTGCGCAAGGCGACGGCGCGTTCGCGCATCTTGCGGGCCAGCGGTTCGTCGTCGAAGGCGTCGGCGAGTTCGGCGCGCGCCAGCAGCGCCGCGTAGACGTACCCCTGCACCTCGCACAGCGCGATCGGCGCCTGCGCGAGCTGGCCGCTCGCGAAATTGATGCCGTCGAAGCTGTCTTTCCAGCCCTGGTTGATGAGTCCACGGTCGGTGGCGCGTACATATTCGACGAAACCGTCGTCGTCGCGGTCACCGAAATCGGTGATCCAGCCGATGGCGGCGTCGGCGGCGGGCAGCAGGGTGGCGATCGACGCGGGATCGGCGCCCCAGCGCAGACATTCGGCGAGCAGCATCACGAACAGCGGGGTGGCGTCGACCGTGCCGTAGTAGATCTGGCCGCCGAGAACCTGCCCGACGGCCGGACCACGGCGCATCTCGTGCATGATGCGGCCCGGTTCCTCCTCGACCAGCGGATCCACTGTCTCGCCCTGCAATTCGGCCAGCTGCTGCAGCGTGCCGAGGGCGAGGTCGGTTTCCAGCGGCAGCGACATCCAGGCAGTGAGCAACGAGTCGCGACCGAACAGGGTCATGAACCAGGGCGCGCCCGCCGCGACGAACGGCCGGCCGGTTCCGGAATCGCTGTGGATCTGCAGTGCGCCGAGATCGCTTTCGCTGCGCCGCAGTATCCGGTTGAGCATCAGGGAGTCGCTGGTGATGTCGGTGGCCGTGGCCCGCCAGGCCTGGATCTTCTTCACCGGTTCGCTCGCCCGGTAGCGTTCGCCCACCGAACCCTGCATCGGCGGGCGCTGGGCCGCGCCTGCGGGCAGGGCCGCGATCTCGGTCTGCCAGCGACCGCCCGCGGGCACGACGATGCGCCAGATCATGGTGCCGGGCAGCACCATCGGCTCCACCGTCGAGGTGAGGGCGAGCCCGCGCGCCAGGTCGGCGCGGTCGTGCAGCAGCAGTTCACCGTCGGCGGTGGTCATCTCCGCGCGGCGCCCGCCCGCACGGCCCTCCTTCACCGAGAACAGGTCGACGAAGTCGGCGTCGACGTGCACCTCGAGCACGACCGCGGTGGCTTCGCGGCTCATGTTCTCGAGGGTGATCACCTCGTGCATGCCCTCGGCGACGAGCCGGTCGCGCACCACCAGCAGGGTGCTGTCGGCCATGCCCGCCTGGGGCGGCCTACGCAGCACGAAACGCGCCGCGAAGGCTTCCGGGCTCAGCACCGACAGCGGCTCGGGCTTCTTGCCGTCGACCAGCAGTTCCCAGCGCGAGATGACCCGTGCGTCACGGAAGAACAAACCCTGTGGTTTGCCCGGCTCCACGTCGCCGAGCCGGTCCGAGAGGCAGAAGGTGCCGCCCTCGACCAGGGTCACATTGCCGCCGTGGCCGCCGAGCCCGGCCGGTTCACCCGCGTTCAGCGGAGTCGGGCTCGGCTGCGCGTCGCTGTGGCTCATGCGCGCCCGGTGGTCGCCGCGACGGACGGCATCGCGAAGGCGCCGCCGTATCCGATCGTGGTGCGCGCCAGAATTTCCCGGTACACCTGTTCGTAGCCACGGCCGAGGGTGTCGGCGCCGAAGTTCGCCTCCACGTGCTCCCGGCAGGCAGCCGGGTCGTAGGTGGCGACCTCGTGGATCGCGGCGGGCAGTTCGGCGGGATCCTCGCAGATGCGCGCGGTGACACCGTCGATCAGCACCTCGCTCACCGCGCCGCCGCGCAGGGCGACAACCGGTGTGCCACAGACCATTGCCTCGATCATCACCATGCCGAACGGCTCCTCCCAGCGAATGGGGAACAGCAGACACCGAGCTCCGGCCAACAGTTTACGCTTGGCGGTCGCGTCGGCGAGGCCGAATACATGATCGTCCGCGGTGAGCCGGGGGCGCACGTATTCCTCGAAGTAGGCTATTTCCGGCGGTTCGGAGCACTTGCCCGCCAGGATCAGCGGGATACCGGCCTCGTGGGCGGCGTCGAGGGCCAGGTGCGGGCCCTTGTCCATCGAGAAGCGGCCGAGGAACAGCGCGTAGTTGTCCTTCTCCGGCTGGAAGGGCCACTGATCCGGGCGGAGCGCGTTGTGCACGCGACCGGCCCAGCCCAGATCCGGCGCCAGTTCGCGCTGCCGATCGCTGATGGCGATCAGCGAGCACTCCCCGCCGAGTTCGCGGTAGTAGCGGTAGCAGTCGTCCTGGACGGGGCCGTGGACGGTGACCACGGTCGGCAGGCCGAGATTGGCGTAGGCGGGAGCGTTGAGCGGTCCGGCGAACGTGTGGTCGTGCACGAGGTCGATGCCCTCGGTGTCGGCCAGTCGCTCGATCGCGCGGCGCACGCGCAGCGCGTGGACCACCTCCGGGAACGGGTCGCCGAGCCGCTCGGGCACGATCCGGTCCCACAGCGGGACGAAATTCGCTTTGGTACCGGCCTCGCCCGCACCGAACAGGGTGACGTGGTGGCCGCGCTCACACAGGGAATCGACCAATTCGGCGACAACGGCTTCCACCCCGCCGTACGCCTTGGGGGGAACATCGAAATACGGTGGCACGACCATCGCAATTCGCAGTGGGCCACCATTGTGCTCGATCGAATAGAGATCAGAACTGGAGAACCCGGTCGGCGACATTGCCGACATATCTGTACTCATGACCTTCCTTCCAGGGACACAACCTCGCAACACTTGCGCGAAACAAGAGATGGCCGCCTCGGCGGGGTGGAGACCGAGAGCTTCACCGCCGTCCATGGGGCATGGTTGGCCTGGCCAGGCGCGGAGCGCACCGCTGGGGTGCCCGCCTGATCAGAGGGGCCGTCAAGGAACGTACCCCGCTACCGGAAAGTAAACCAGCATGTTGCTGGTTTTGTTGTACGCGATTCCCTGCCGCGACAGCAGATTCCGCCGTCACGGCCGGTCTACGCCGTACAGAGAATTGTCACGGCCGAGTCGCGCCGCGGTCAACCGGCGGCCGTAGCGCACTGAGCGACCGATCAGCACACTTCGATTACGGTTCGCATTCTGATCGCTTGGCCAACTCCAGGCAGGCGATGCCACCGAATTCGGCGACGACGAGCCGCCCGTCACCATAGACGAGATAGTCGACGAATTTGGCCGCCAGCGATCCGGCGGGCATGTTGCCGCCCGGATAGTCGTGGAAGACGAATTCCACCGAGTAGAACGGGTAGCTCCGGTCGGCCACACGGGTTTTGGTCGCGGCCTGACCGTTGATGGTCACCGCGCGCAACTCCTCGCCGACGGTCGTCGCCTCGAGATAACCCACCGCGCCCGGCGTCGCGGCGACGACCTCGGCCATCTCCCCGGTCGAGCCGACCTCGCAGTGCACCAGTCGTGCTCTGCCCGCACAGAATTCGGGATGGTAGAGGGGGCGCTGCCAGTCGAGCAGCCGGGCTTCGAGGGCGAACCGCGACCCCGATCCGTGCTGGCGATCCACCACGACCACGGGCAGATCCGGACCACCGAGCATTCGCCAGTTGTCGATCTCACCGCGGAACAGGCGCTGGATCTGCGCGGTCGACAGATCGGCGATGCCGAGGTCCGGGTGGGTGACGACCGCGAACGGCGCCACCGCGAAGGGCGTTTCGAACAGGTCGGGGAAGGTGTCGCGTTTGGGGCCCTCACCGATGGCGACGGTGTTCGGTGCTTGCTCCGGTTTGTCGAGGACACGCAGACCGTCGCTGGTACCGGCGAAATCGAAGGTGAAGTCGGCACCGGAACAGTGGGTTTCGTAGTTTTCGGCGACCTCGCGGACCATCTTCTCCATGGCGGTGGAGCCGACGAGGGTGAGGTTGCCGTCGGCGCAGTAGCTCGGTGGTGGGTCGGTGCGCGTCAGGGCGACGCCGAGCTGGACAAGGACGAGGACCAGCAGGAAGATGCTGAGCGCGATCAAGGGCCACGATTGTGAACCGCTGCGCGTCGTTTTCGCCTGCTGCGCACTACCGCGCAGGCCTGTCAGCGTCGGCTTGTCGAACGCGGCGAGCCCGCGTTTGTTGTTCAGTACGGCGAGGATCTTGTAGTGGCCCTTACGGTCGATCGGCGCCTTCGGCAGGTCGACGATGCCTTCGAGCGTGTCGCCCGCATCGACGTTGCGCCAACCTATTCCCGACTCCGGCCCGAGGCTGCCCGCGTAGACGCCATCCAGTTCCGTGACCGCGACCGCGACCACCTGGCGGCCCGGGAATGTCAGGTGCAGACCGGCTTTCGGAAGTGCGGGGTCGGCAAGGGCGTAATCGTCCTTTTCGATGGGCAGCGATCCGACATTCTCGATGCGCACCAGCGCCAGCGACAACTTGTGCAGTTCCAAGTCGTCGCCGCCGGGCGCCCCTGTCTGCAGATTGCGCAACGCCCCGGTGACATCGACCTCGCCCGGCGAACTCGGCGCGGGAAACTGGATCTGACCGGTCACCGGAGTGTCCATCTGCACCCGGAACCCGATGCGCTTGTAACCGGGGAACACGAACTGCCGCAGGAAGGTCGCGACCGCGACCACCACGCCGAGCACCGACAGCACGATCTCGATCGGAAAGTTCACCAGTCCCCCACACCACTCGTCCGAATCGAGTTGTATCAGAGGGAAACCCGCTGGCCGGCCGCCGACATCAGCTGTTGGGCAAACCTTCACCCACCGGATTCCGCCGTCCAGGCGAGCAGGTCGTCCAGCGGCCACGTGTTGACGACCCGATCCGCCGTCACCCCGTGCGCGACGGCACGTTCGCATCCGTAGCCCTGCCAGGACAACTGGCCCGGTGCGTGGGCGTCGGTGTCGATGCTGAAGTAGCAGCCGACCTCGACGGCGAGGTCGATCAGCCGCCCGGGTGGGTCGCGGCGTTCGGGGCGGCTGTTGATCTCCACGGCCGTGCCGTACTTGCGGCACGCCTCGAAGACGAGTTCGGCGTCGAACTGGGATTCGGGGCGGGTGCCGCGCCCGCCTTCCACGAGCCGGCCGGTGCAGTGGCCGAGCACATCGACATTCGGGTCGGCCACGGCGTAGACCATGCGTTTGGTCATGGTCGCGCTGTCGTCGCGCAGGTGCGAGTGCACGCTGGCGACCACGATGTCGAGCCGTTCGAGCAGGTCGGCGCGCTGGTCGAGGGTGCCGTCGTCGAGGATGTCGACCTCGATGCCGGTGAGGATGCGGAAGGGGGCGAGTTCGTCGTTGAGTTCGGCGATCACGTCGAGCTGGCGAAGCAACCGTTCGGCCGACAACCCGTTGGCGACTTTCAATCGCGGGGAGTGGTCGGTGAGTGCGCAGTACTCGTGGCCGAGTGCGGCGGCCATGCGCATCATCTCGCCGATCGGGCTGCCGCCGTCGGACCAGTCGGAGTGGGTGTGCAGGTCACCGCGCAGCACGGTGCGCAGGGGTTCGCCCGCGGGGCCGATGGGTTCGGCGGCGGCGCGCAGGTCGGCCAGGTAGGCGGGGATCTCACCGGCACAGGCCTGTTCGATGACCGTGGCGGTCTTGGGCCCGATTCCGGGCAGGTCCTGCCAGCTGTGTTCGGCCGCGCGCGAGGCTCTTTCGCCCTCCGACAGCCCCTCGACCACGTCGGCGGCCCGCCGGTAGGCCTTCACCCGATGGGTCTGGGCGCGCGATCGTTCGAGCCAGAACGCGATCTCGCGCAGGGCGGCAACCGGATCGAGGCCCGTCATCGCTACCGGATCCGGCCGTACTTGAGGAAGGCGACACCGTCGGAATACACCCGGCTGGTGATCACCCGGAAGCGTTCGGGCTCGGGCAGTTTCATGCCCCCACCGAACAGCGGCCTGCCGGTGCCGAGCAGCACCGGATACAGCTTCAGGAACACCTGGTCGATCTCGGGCAGCAGGGTCTGGGCGAGTTCACCGCCACCGCAGAGCCAGATACCCAGGCCTGCTTGCTTTTTGAGATCGCGCACCGCCGCGACCGGATCGCCCGAGATCACCTCGACACCGGGTGCGGGCGGCTCGGGCATCGTGGTCGACACGACGAACTGGCGCAGATGCTCGTACGGGCTCGCGGTGCCGGTGCGCACCCCGAAGTCGTGGGCCTTGCGGCCCATGATGACGGTGTCGAAGTAGATATTGCCCGCCGCGACCCCGCGCGCCTCGCGCACCTTGGTGGGCAGCGTCTCCGGGTATTGCGAGATGATCGATGGCACGTGATCACCGCCCACCGGGAAGAAATCCACCGACCCGTCCTCGGCGGCGATGAAGCCGTCGATCGTCGATGCCACGAAATACGTCAGCTTGCGCATACCCGTCCTCCTGGGACCCCACCTGCGGCAGATCTGTCAGGGAAACGGTATCGCGCGGCGATCAGCACCGACGAGGCTTCCGCTGACACGTCGGACAGGAAAACGACGAGCGATTCATGAATTGCTCACGGATCAGCAGCGCACCGCACCGGTCGCACGGTTCGTTCTCGCGGCCGTAGGCGGCCAGTGACCGGGAGAAATACCCGGATTCGCCGTTCACGTTCACATACAGCGCGTCGAACGAGGTACCGCCGACGGCCAGTGCCTCGGTCATCACGGCGGTGACGGCGTCGAGCAGGGTGCGCAGCCCGGGGCGGGTCAGGCTCGCGGCGATGCGGGTGCCGTGCAGTCCGGCCCGCCACAGGGCCTCGTCGGCGTAGATGTTGCCGATGCCCGAGACCACGGTCTGATCGAGCAGCACCCGTTTGATCTCGGTGTTCTTGGCCCGGATCGCGACGACGACGGCTTCGCGATCGAAACGCGGATCGAGCGGGTCGCGGGCGATGTGGGCGACGGTGTCGGGGACGACGCTTCCGTCGACCTCGACGAGACCGGCCAGCGACCACCCGCCGAACGTGCGCTGATCGACGAACCGCAGTTCGGCGCCGTCGTCGAGGACGGCCCGAATGTGGGCGTGCTTCTCGACCGGTGCGGCGGCGGGCTGAACCAACATCTGACCGCTCATCCCAAGATGCACGACCAGGGCCAGGTCCATTCCGGTTGCCGACGCTGGGTCGCCGCTGTCGGTCCGGTGTGGCCGGGGCGTGTCGAAGGTGAGCCAGAGATATTTGCCGCGACGGTGGGCGGCGTCGATGCGCAGCCCGGTGAGCTGCGCGGACAGGTCGGCCGGACCCGCCACATGCCTGCGCACAGCACGCGGATGGGTGACGGTCACGTCCTTGATCACCCGGCCGACGGCGTGCTCGGCCAGACCGCGCCGCACCACCTCGACTTCGGGAAGTTCCGGCACGTCAGGCTTGGGCGGCTTCGTCCGCGGCGGCGGTCTTCTCGGTGAGCGCCTTGTAGGCGGCACCGGCGGCCTTCTGCTCGGCTTCCTTCTTGGAGCGGCCGACACCCGAACCGTACGGATTCCCGGCGATCACCGTGGTGGCGGTGAACTCCTTGTTGTGATCCGGGCCGGTGGAGGTGATCTCGTAGGCGGGCACGCCGAGACCGCGTTCGGCGGTGAGTTCCTGCAAGCTGGTCTTCCAGTCGAGGCCCGCGCCCATGCGTGGACCGCGCTCGAGGAGATCGGCGAACAGGCGAAGCACCACACCACGCGCGACCTCGATGCCGTGCTCGAGGTGCACCGCACCGAGCAGCGACTCCATGCCGTCGGCGAGGATGCTCGGCTTGTCGCGGCCGCCGGTGAGCTCTTCGCCCTTGCCGAGCAGCAGGTATTGACCGAGTCCGCCGTCGCCGAGGCCACGCGCCACTTCGGCGAGCGCGTGCATGTTCACCACACTGGCGCGCAGCTTCGCGAGTTCACCCTCGGACTTCTCCGGGTGCTCGGTGTAGAGGCGTTCGGTGATGCTCAGGCCGAGCACCGAGTCGCCGAGGAATTCCAGGCGCTCGTTGGTCGGCAGGCCACCGTTCTCGTACGCGTACGACCGGTGCGTCAGCGCGAGGCGCAGAAGCTCCGGTCGTACGTCGACACCGAGGGCGGCGAGGAGACTGGCGTGATCGGTCACGTCGCTACGTTTGATCGGACGATCAGACAGCAGCGGTGACCTGGCGGCCCTTGTAGGTACCGCAGGACGGGCACGCGATGTGCGGGAGGGTCTTCTCACCGCAGGCACGGTTCGGGCAGGTGACCAGGGTCGGCGCGACGGCCTTCCACTGGCTGCGCCGCGACCGGGTGTTGGAACGGGACATCCGGCGCTTGGGAACAGCCACGGCTACTTCTCCTCTTGGTTTTCGCTGACCACACGGGCGTCGTCTGCCCCGGGAGCGGATCGGTCTTGGGGGGTGGAACCCTCGGCGGGATCGCCGGTGCCGGGCGCCTCGGTGGCGAACGATGCCAACTTGGCCCAGCGGGGATCCAGTATCTCATGCCCATGATCGGGACCGGCAATCGCCATCCGCACACCGCATTCGGGGCACAGGCCCGCGCAGTCCGGCGTGCACAGCGGCTGCAGCGGAAGCTCCAGCCCGATGGCGTCGAGAATCACCGGCTCGAGGTCGATGAGGTCGTCTTCCATGCGGTAGACCTCGGCGTCCTCGGTCGTCTGCTCGGTCTTGCTGTCCGGATACGCGAACAGTTCCGTCAGACGAACCTCGACCCGGTCCTCGAACGGCTCGAGGCAGCGCGAGCACTCCCCGACCGTCGGCCCGGACACCGTGCCGGTGACCAGCACACCCTCCGAGACGGCCTGCAACTGCAGGTCGAGGTCCACCTCGGCGTCGGCCGGGATGGCGATCAGGTCGAGACCCATCCGCTCGTGCTCGGTGGCGGTGCGCCGCACCTCCCGCATGGTTCCCGGCCGACGGCCGAGATTGCGGACATCCAGCACGAAACCCGCGTCGGACACAGGACCGTTGCTGGTCTTGTGCGGACGCGAAGGCGAACCGGAACGGGCGGACATCACAAACTCACTTCTGCTGAGGGGATCGTGGGCAACCACTCAACAGTAATGCAGGACCCCGCCCGAATTCAAAACGTCACCGGCGGTGCTCGGCGGCGTATTCGGGATAGTCGGGCGCCGGAGCGCCGCGCATGTGCCTGCGGCCCCGGGTGATCGTGCGCCGGGTGGTGGTGAGCGTCTCCTCGAGTGCGGCGAGTTTGCCGTCGAATTCGGCCATCCGCTGATCGACGTATTCGTCGCATTCGGCGCGGACCCGGTCGGACTCTGCCTGCGCCTCGTCGATCAGGCGCGCGGACTCGGCGTGTGCGGCCCGCACCACCTCGGTCTGCGAGACCAGCCGGGCCTGCTCGGCCTCACCGTCGGCGACCGAGCGTTCGTAGGAGGCCTTACCCGCCTCGATGGCCCGGTCGGCGTCGATCTGGGCGCGGCCGGTGAGTTCGTCGTATTCGGCGTTGCCGTCGGCGACCACCTGGTCGGCCTCGGCCTGGGCGGCGGCGACGAGCCGGTCGGCGTGCGCGGTGGCCTCGGCGACCATGCGGTCGGCGTGGGCTTTGGCGTCGGCCAGGATCCGGTCGGCCTCGGCGCGAGCGTCCTCGACGGTGGTGCGGGCCTGCTCGTTGGCGGAGGTGATGGTGGTCTCGGCGCCCGCGCGGGCGTCGCCGACGATCTTGTCGCGGTGGTCGAGTACGTCCTGGGCGTCGTCGAGTTCGCCGGGCAGGGCGTCACGGACGTCGTCGAGGAGTTCGAGGACATCACCTCGGGGCACGATGCAGCTGCGGGTCGGCGGGATGCCGCGCGCCTCCTCGACGATGGCGACGAGCTCGTCGAGTGCTTCGAATACGCGATACATGCTCACTACCCTCCTGCGGACTCACGGCGAAAACGGCTACCGCCGTGCCCAGTCTGCCCGTGATCGGCCGGTGTGCCGAATGTCGGCGCGGTGTGTCGCGACAGTGTCCGAGATCGCACGAATATCAAGTGGAGTGCAACCCTCCACTTCGCTACGATCGAAGGGCACGACAACGGCGTCGACGCCTGTACCGCGATCGGAGCGATCATGACCGTCCTGGAAACACCGAAGTATCCGGTGACGAGTGTTTTCACACCCTGGTTCGCTCCGTATCCCACGACGATGCCCACACCGCCCGCGGTCCGCCCGCGCCTCGACCGCGCGCTGCGCTATGTGCGTGACGACCGCGCCTTCCCCCAGCTCATCCGCTTCGCCCTGGTCGGCGGCGCCAGCAATATCGCCTACGTGCTGCTGTTCTTCGCGATGATCGGCACGGGCCCGCTGGTGGCCAATGTGGTCGGCTCGATCGTGAGCACCGTGATCGCCAACGAACTGCACCGTCAGCTCACCTTCCACGCCGCCGATCGCGTCGGCTGGTTCACCGCGCAGTGGGAAGGTGGTGGGCTCGCCCTGCTCGGGCTGGTCATCACGACGGCGAGCCTGGGCGCGCTCGGCGTCTGGGCCCCCGGTCTCGGCGATGTCGCCCAAGCGCTGGCCGTCCTCACCATCACCGCCGCCGTCGGCGGTCTGCGCTTCCTGGCGCTACGGGGCTTCGTCTTCTAGGCGCGTCGCTCGGCCAGGCGGTCGAGGAGACGCTTGTGGACGGCCGGGGGGAGCATGTCGGTGACGTCGCCGCCGTACGCCGCCACTTCCTTCACCAGAGAGCTGGACAGGAAGCTCAGTGACGGGTTGGTGGCGATGAAGAAGGTGTCCACGCCCGCCAGCTTGTGGTTCATCTGGGCCATCTGCAGTTCGTAGCCGAAGTCACCCGCGTCACGCAGACCCTTGACGATCGCGCTGACGCCCTCCTCCTTGGCAAAGTCCACCAGCAGCCCCTGCCACGACGCGACGCGCACGTTGGGCAGGTGCGCCACCGATTCACGCAGCAGTTCCATGCGCTCCTCGACGGTGAACATGCCCTGCTTCTTGGGGTTCACCATCACGGTGACGATGACCTCGTCGAATTGCGCGGCGGCGCGGGTGAACACGTCGAGGTGACCGTTGGTGACCGGGTCGAAGGAACCGGGGCACAGTGCTGCAGCAGCCATAGCTCAGACGCTAGCACCGAACTCGGCGAGCTCGATCCTCGTCTCCCCGTATTTACGTGCCTTCAGCACCGAATACCCTGCGGGCCAGGTGATTTCGGGCGATCGGATGGAACGTTCCACCACCACGAGCGCCTCGGGTGCGAGCCAGCCGTGTTCGGCGAGGGCACGCAGGTCGGCGGTGACGTCGTCGGTGCTCACGTCGTAGGGCGGGTCGGAGAACACCACGTCGTACGCCACGGGAGCCGGACGCGCCAGTACCGAGGAGACGCTGCCGAGCCGCAGTTCGGCGCCGGGCAGGTTCAGCTCGGCGATATTGGCGCGCACCACCGCACCAGCCTTGCGATCGGCCTCGATCAGTAGCGCCTGGGACGCTCCGCGCGAGAGGGCTTCCAACCCGAGCGCACCCGATCCGGCGTACAGGTCGAGTACCCGCGCGCCGTCGAGATCGAGCCGGGCGTCGATCGCGCTGAACAGCGCCTCACGCACCCGGTCGGAGGTGGGCCGGGTACCGACGGGCGGCACCGCGAGGCGCCGCCCGCCGGCCACACCGGCGATGATGCGGGTCATTCCGACTCGCGCGCGGCCAGTTCCACCAGCAGATCCCCACCTTCGACCTGCTGCACCTTGGCGGTGGCGATGCGCCGGACCACGCCGGCGCGCGGCGCGGTGATGGCCGCTTCCATCTTCATGGCCTCGATGGTGCCGACGGTGTCACCGGCGTTGATGGTGTCGCCCTCGGTCACCGCGAGGGTCACCACACCGGCGAACGGTGCCGCGATGTGACCGGCGTTGTTCTTGTCGGCCTTCTCGGCGGCAGGTACCTCGGAGGCGACTGACCGGTCACGCACCGCGATCGGGCGCAGCTGCCCGTTCATGATGCACATGACCGTGCGCATGCCCTTCTCGTCCGGCTCGGAGATGGCTTCCAGGCCGATGAGCAGGGTGACGCCCTTCTCCAGCTGCACCCGGTGCTCCTCGCCGCGGCGCAGACCGTAGAAGAACTGGTTCTCCGACAGGCCGGTGGTATCGCCGTACTTGTCGCGATGGGCCAGGAATTCAGCGGTCGGGCCGGGGAACAGCAGCCGGTTGAGGGTGGCGCGACGCTCCTCGGACGAGCCGTCGAGGGCCTGCTGGTCGGCCGGGCTCAGCGGGGTCTCCGGCTTGGGTTCGTTGCGCCCGGCCAGCGCCTTGCTGCGGAACGGTTCGGGCCAGCCACCGGCCGGTTCGCCGAGTTCGCCGCGCAGAAACCCGATCACCGAGTCCGGGATGTCGTAGCGGCCGGGGTCGGCGGCGAAGTCCTCGATGTCGACGCCGGAACCGACCAGGGCGAGGGCCAGATCGCCGACGACCTTCGACGACGGCGTCACCTTGATGAGGCGGCCGAGGAGCCGGTCGGCCGCCGCGTACTTGGCCTCGACCTCCTCGAACCGGTCACCGAGACCGAGCGCGATCGCCTGCTGACGCAGGTTCGACAGCTGACCGCCGGGGATCTCGTGGGTGTACACGCGACCGGTCGGTGCGGGCAGACCCGACTCGAACGGCGCGTACACCTTGCGCAGCGCCTCCCAGTACGGCTCGAGATCGCACACGTTCTGCAGGTTCAGGCCGGTATCGCGCTCGGTGTGCGCGGCCGCGGCGACGATCGCCGACAGCGCGGGCTGCGAGGTGGTACCCGCCATCGCGGCGCTCGCACCGTCGACCGCGTCGGCACCGGCTTGCCAGGCGGCGAGGTAGGTGGCGAGCTGACCGCCGGGTGTGTCGTGGGTGTGCACGTGCACGGGCAGATCGAAGTTGCTGCGCAACGCGGTGACCAGCTTCGCGGCCGCCGGTGCGCGCAGCAGGCCGGCCATGTCCTTGATGGCCAGGACGTGGGCGCCCGCGTCGACGATCTGTTCGGCCAGCTTCAAGTAGTAGTCGAGCGTGTAGAGCTGCTCGTCGGGGTTGAGCAGGTCGCCGGTGTAGGACATGGCGACCTCGGCGATCGAGGTGCCGGTCTCACGGACCGCGTCGATGGCCGGGCGCATCTGGTCGACATTGTTGAGCGCGTCGAAGATGCGGAAGATGTCGATGCCGGTGGTGGCGGCCTCGGACACGAACGCCCGCGTCACCTGCTCCGGGTACGGCGTGTAGCCGACGGTATTGCGGCCGCGCAGCAGCATCTGCAGACAGATGTTCGGCACCGCCTCGCGCAGCGCGGCGAGGCGCTCCCACGGATCCTCGTGCAGGAAGCGAAGCGCCACATCGTAAGTCGCGCCGCCCCACGCCTCGATCGACAGCAGCTCGGGGGTGAGCCGGGCGACGTGGCCCGCCACACCGAGCAGGCCGTTGGTGCGCACCCGGGTGGCGAGCAGCGACTGATGCGCGTCGCGGAAGGTGGTGTCGGTGACGCCGACGGCCTTCTGCTCGCGCAGGGCCTTCGCGAAACCTTCCGGTCCGAGGGCGAGCAGACGCTGGCGCGAACCGTCCGGCGGCGGCACCGTCAGGTCGACGGCGGGCAGCTTGTCGTAGGGGTACACCGTGGTCGGGCGGTCACCGTTGGGCTTGTTGACGGTGACATCGGCCAGGTAGGTCAGGATCTTGGTGCCACGGTCGGCCGACCCGCGCGAGGTGAGCAGCTCCGGTCGCTCGTCGATGAACGAGGTGGTCACCCGGCCCGCCTGGAAATCGGGGTCGTCGAGCACCGACAGCAGGAACGGGATATTGGTCGTCACGCCACGGATGCGGAACTCGGCCAACGCGCGGCGCGCACGAGCGGCGGCCGCGGGCAGGTCGCGGCCACGGCAGGTGAGCTTGACCAGCATGGAGTCGAAGTAGGCACCGATCTCCGCGCCCAGGTTCGCGCCGCCGTCGAGACGGATGCCCGCGCCGCCGGGCGTGCGGTAGGCGGTGATGCGCCCGGTGTCGGGACGGAAACCGTTGGCCGGGTCCTCGGTGGTGATGCGGCACTGCAGCGCGGCGCCGCGGATCGCCACCTTGTCCTGGCTCAGGCCGAGGTCGGCGAGGGTTTCCCCGGCGGCGATGCGCAACTGCGACTGGACCAGGTCGACATCGGTGATCTCCTCGGTCACCGTGTGCTCCACCTGGATGCGCGGGTTCATCTCGATGAACACGTGGTTGCCGCGCTCGTCGAGCAGGAACTCGACGGTGCCCGCGTTGCTGTACCCGATCTGGCGGGCGAAGGCGACGGCGTCGGCGCAGATCCGCTCGCGCAGCGCCGGGTCGAGGTTCGGGGCGGGCGCGAGCTCGATGACCTTCTGGTGGCGACGCTGCAGCGAGCAGTCGCGCTCGAACAGATGCATCACATTGCCGTGCTGGTCGGCCAGGATCTGCACCTCGATGTGGCGGGGGTTCACCACCGCCTGCTCGAGGAACACCGTCGGGTCGCCGAAAGCCGACTCGGCCTCGCGCGAGGCCGCTTCGATCGACTCGCGCAGCTGCTCCGGCGCGGCGACCCGGCGCATACCGCGCCCGCCACCACCGGCCACGGCCTTGACGAAGATCGGGTACTCGAGCTGCTCGGACGCGGCGAGCAGCTCGTCGATGTCGGCGCTCGGTTCGCTCGACTTCAGCACCGGCAGACCGGCGGCCCGGGCGGCCTCGATCGCGGTCGCCTTGTTGCCCGCCATCTCCAGCACCTGGGCCGACGGGCCGATGAAGGTGATGCCCTCGCGTGCGCAGGCCGCGGCGAGGTCCGGGTTCTCCGACAGGAATCCGTAACCGGGGTAGATGGCGTCGGCGCCCGCGCTCTTGGCCGCGTCGATGATCGCCTCGATCGAGAGGTACGCCCGGACCGGGTGCCCCTCCTCGCCGATCTGATACGACTCGGCCGCCTTCAGCCGGTGGACGGAGTTGCGGTCCTCGTGCGGGAAGACCGCGACCGTTCCGATGCCGAGTTCGTAGGCCGCGCGGAAGGCACGGATAGCGATCTCACCGCGATTGGCGACCAAGACTTTCGAGAACATTGGACCACGGTACCCGGCCGCATCGACCCGTCCGGCACGCAAGGTGGGTTCGCAGCATTCTTCACCGTCGCCCCCGCCCACCTGCGAACCGGCGGTTACGCGGCCGTCACATCTCACCGCCGCGCGCCGGCTCCGGTGCGATCGGCACCCACGATCGCTTCGCATATTACGCACGAGTAATCCACGGCAGAATCCCTTGCGGGACTGCACTTCTCCTAGGGCATTCCACACTTTCAGCGAACATTGCGAACCAGCGGCGCTAGGATCCTGGCGTGCGGAAGATGTACGCGGGGGCCAGACTTCGACGGCTACGCGAAGAACGACGGATGACCCAGGCCGCGCTGGCCAAATCGCTCGATCTCTCGCCGAGTTACCTCAACCAGCTCGAACGCGATCAGCGTCCGCTCACCATTCCCGTTCTCCTGAAACTGAATTCGACCTTCGACCTGGACGTGCAGTTCTTCGCCGCCGATTCCGACGCGCGGCTGGTCTCGGACCTGCACGAGGTGCTGGTCGAGGCGGCGGGTGGCGGCGACACCGCACCGATCACCGAGGTGGAGGAGCTGGCCACCCGGTTGCCGGAGGTGGCGCGGATCGTCATCGCCATGCACCGGCGGCTGCGCGCGGCCACCGATCAACTCGATCTGCTCTCCTCCCGCGTCGACACCCCGACCGGCGCGCCGGGCACACCGCTGCCTTACGAGGACGTCCGGGACTTCTTCTACGACCACCGCAACCACATCGCCACCCTCGATCACGCCGCCGAGCAGCTGTTCGAGGAATCGGGGCTGAGCATCGGTTCGCTTGACCGGCAGCTGGCGCGGATCGCCGAGGAACGCGCGGGCGTCACCGTGCTCGTGCGAGGCGACGGCGCCGACCCGTCCATCCCCAAACGCCACTACGACCCGGACACGCGAACGCTCACCCTGGCCCGGCGGCTGCGGCCCGGGCAGCGCGCGTTCCAGATCGCGTCCACGCTCGGCCTGCTGCTCTACGGCCGCGAGATCGACAATGTGCTCGCCGAATCCCGGGCCCTGGTCGGGGAGTCGCGCACGCTGGCGCGGGTGGGGCTGGCCAACTACTTCGCCGGGGCGCTGATCCTGCCCTACGGACGGTTCCTGCGGTCGGCCGAGGAGCTGCGCTACGACGTCGACCTGCTCGGGCTGCGGTTCGAAGTCGGGTTCGAAACGGTCTGCCACCGGCTGGCGACGCTGCAACGACAGGGTCAGCGTGGGGTGCCGTTCTTCCTGGTACGCACCGACCGTGCGGGCAATATCTCGAAACGCCAATCCGCCACGGCTTTTCACTTCTCGCGGGTGGGCGGCAACTGCCCGCTGTGGGTCACCCACGAGGCCTTCGCCCACCCGGGACGCATCCTCACCCAGGTCGCGGAGATGCCCGACGGGCGCCGCTATCTGTGGATCGCGCGCACCACACCCGCCACGGCACAGGGATACGGCACCGCGGCGAAGAACTTCGTCGTCGCGCTCGGGTGCGATATCGAGTACGCCGACCGACTGGTGTACTCGCAGGGGATACAGGTGGACGACCCGAATATCGCCGTGCCGATCGGGGCCGGGTGCAAGGTGTGCGAACGGCCCGCCTGCCCACAGCGGGCGTTCCCGCAGATCGGCCGGCCCTTGGCGGTCGCCGAGCACACGGCGACGGACCTACCGTATCCGCGTCTGCCGCGGTGAACCCTGGGCGGGCGTGCCGGTCGACCCCTGCGCCGAGCCTCGGCGGCTGGTAGGCGTGCGGGCGGTTTCGCGACATCGGCCGCGCCGAACGTCTGTGCGGGGACGCCGGGCACACCGCGTGGGTCCTCTCGGAACTCCTAAGACTTGGCGAGGTACTCGAGTCGTTCGCCGTCGACAGCGGCGTTCATCATTCCCGCCAGGCCTGGGTGTTTCACCAGGCCCGGGTCTTCGGCGACGATCCGGCGAGCCAGATCCTGGGCGGCGGTGATGACCTCGAGATCGTCGAGCAGGGAGAGCAGGCGCAGCGAGCGCGCGGTGCCGGACTGGGCCGAACCGAGTACGTCGCCCTCCCGGCGCTGACGCAGGTCCAGCACCGACAGTTCGAAGCCGTCGGTGGTGGCGGAGACCGCTTCCAGCCGGGCCATCGCGGTACCGCCGGGCGCGGCATCGGTGACCAGCAGGCACAGGCCGGGGTGTTTGCCGCGGCCGATGCGCCCGCGCAGCTGGTGCAGCTGGCTCACGCCGAACCGGTCGGCGTCGACGATCACCATCACGGTGGCGTTCGGCACGTCGACACCGACCTCGACGACGGTGGTGCACACCAGCACGTCGATCGCGCCGTCGTTGAACTGGCGCATCACGTGGTCTTTCTCGTCGGACGGCAGCCGTCCGTGCAGCAGTCCCACGCGCACACCCGCGAGCGGCCCGGTACTCAGCGTCTCGTACATGTCGACCGCGGCCTGGGTGGTCGGGCCTTCCTTCTCTTCGGCCTTTTTTCCCTTGGCCGGTGGCGCGTCCGGGTCCTCGCCGATGCGCGAGCACACCACATAGGCCTGCCTGCCCTGGCCGACCTCTTCCACGATGCGTTCCCATGCCCGCTCCACCCAGGCCGGATGCAGTTTGCGCGCAACGACTTTCGACGTGATCGGCGAACGGCCCTTGGGCAACTGGGTGAGCGTGGATGTTTCCAGATCACCGAGGGTCGTCATCGCGATCGTGCGCGGGATGGGGGTGGCGGTCATGACCAGCAGATGCGGACTCACGCCGCCTTTCGCCTTGGCGCGCAGCGCGTCTCGCTGCTCGACGCCGAAACGGTGCTGTTCGTCGACCACCACGAGACCGAGGTCGAAGAACTCGACCGCGTCCTGGATGAGGGCATGGGTGCCGATGACGATGCCCGCCTCGCCGGTCATCGCGTCGAGCAGCGCGGACTTCTTCGCCGCCGCCGACATGGAGCCGGTGAGCAACACCACCTTGGTGGAATTCTCGGCGGCGCCGAGTTCGCCCGCGGTGCCGAGATCGCCGAGCATCGCCCGCAGCGACCGATAGTGCTGCGCGGCAAGAACTTCCGTCGGGGCGAGCAGGGCGCATTGGCGCCCGGCGTCCACCGCTTGGAGCATGGCGTGCAGGGCGACGATCGTCTTACCCGAACCCACCTCGCCCTGCAGCAGGCGATGCATGGGGCGGGTGCGCGACATGTCGTCGGAGATCTCGTCGATCACCTGCCGCTGGCCTTCGGTGAGTTCGAAGGGCAACCGCTGGTCGAAGTCGGCGGCGATGCCGTCGGTGCGTGGCGGGCAGGCGGGTGCGGTACGACCCTCCACCTCGTGACGGCGTTCGGCCAGCACCAGTTGCAGGGCGAGTGCCTCGTCGAAACGTAGACGGTCCCGTGCCCGCTCGATATCGAGCTTGTGTTCGGGCAGGTGGATCAGGCGCAGAGCGTCCGACACCTCGAGCAGGTTGCGCTCCTCGCGCAGTTCGGCCGGGAGCGGGTCCTCGATCGGGTCGAGCTGGTCGAGGACCTGCCGGATACAGGCCAGCAGATCCCAGCTCTGCACCTTCGCCGTCGCCGGATACACCGGGACGAACTCCCGTTCGAAGAACGAAGCGTCCACTCCCCCGGCACCTTTGGCGCTCTGAGCGAGCCCGCGCAACGCACCGCTGCCGCGCACGGACGTGAGCTGCTCCACGCCCGCCTCGGCCTTGTCGGGCAGAATCAGGTAGTCGGGGTGCGAGAGGTTCCAGCGGTCGGGGCGCCACCAGTGCACGGTGCCCGACATCATCGCCCGGACACCGTCTTTCACCAGATAACGGACTTTGTCGCCGTTGAAGAAGGTGGCCTCGATCGGCCGGGCGGCGCCGGTGTCGAGCTGCACCTTCAGCAGTGAGCCGCGGCGATTCTTCATCGGGCGCAGTTCGGTTTTCGTGATCCGGCCGATGACGGTGATGTGGGCACCCTCTTCCGGTTCCTCCTCCGTCAGCGGCTGCCCCTGGGTGGCGTACCGCGCCGGGTAGTGGCGCAGCAGGTCTTCGACGGTGGTCATGTCGAAGGCTTCGGCCAGGCGGTCGGCGGCCTTCACGCCGAGTACGTGGTCGAGCCGGTCGCTCAGTGTCGTCATCGTCTACTCGACCCCAATCTGCACCAGATCCGCTTGCTGCCCACCGGAATACACCACCACATCCACGCCGGGGAATCCGGCGCGCACATGATCGGCGAGAATCTGCCCCAGTTCGTGCCCGGCGCCCGCGCCCATCAGCAAGGTCACCAGTTCCCCACCGAGACCGAGCATCCGGTCGAGCAGGATGCGTCCCGCGCCGACCACGTCCGGGTCGATCACCACCACATCCTCGCCGACCAGGCCCAAACCGTCACCGGGAGAACAGGTTCCGACCATCGTCAGCGCACGCACCCGGGCCGCCCGCAGCGCACCCCAGCGGGTGGTCGCCGCCGCCTCCGACATGGCGAAGGCGTCGTCTACGGCGATCCGCCCCCGATCGTGCACCGCGAGCGCGGCGAGCCCCTGCACCATCGACGCGCTCGGCAACAACAGCACGTCGCGCGAACCGTCACGCGCGGCCACACCGACGGCGACCAATTCCTGCGCGGGCAGCGCACCGTTGGGCAGCACCAGCACCTCGCGGTGCGGCATCGCCCGGATCGTCCGCAGGAGGATGTCGGCGTCGAAGGCCTCGTCCTCGCGCAACACCACCGCGCCCGCGTCCTCGAAAAGCTCCGCGGCATCGGCACCGGCCACGACGGCGACGACCCCTCGGTCAGCGAGCCCATCGGTGGAAAGGGTGGTTCGCCCCACCGAGCTCGCCTCGACCGGAACCGACTCCGGGTGATCGCCGATGCCGTTGTGCGCTGTGACCGCGAAGCTTTCGACCCGGATGGCGCTCAACGCCCCGACCGCGAGCCCCGCCTCGATCGCCGCGCCCGCGTCACGGCAGTGCACATGCGCCGACCAGGTGGTATCCCCGTCGCCGACCACGACGACGGAATCGCCGAGCACCGCCAATCGCTCCCGCAGTATCCCCGCGCCCGCGTCATCGGTGCCGGAGATCACATACATGACCTCGAAATGCGGGTCGGCGCCGCGTCCCCGTTCCTCGTCTCCCCGTAGACCGTCGCGGTCTACGCGCACCCCGTCACGGCCACGGAACGACTCGTTTTGGTCGCGGCCCGGCCCGCCATCAACCGTGCACGCCTCAGCCCAGCGCCCCGGCGCCTCGTCGTCCCAGCGCCCCCGCGCCTCGTCATTCCAGCGGCCCGGCGCCTCGTCGTGGTCACCGCATGTCCCGGCGTGGCCGCCGAGGTCACGACCACCGTGCGACGCACCACGATCACGACGGGCATCGGACCCACCCGGAGGCGCGCCGACCGAGCTCGGCGGCTGCCCACCACCGCGTCCGCGCTCGGAGGCGCTGATCGACTGCCCGTCCCGACGCTGCGCACCCGCTGCCGGTGACGCGCCGCCACCTCGCTCACGGGCGTAGGTATGGCGTTCGGGAGCCACACCACACACCTCGCCGACGAGGCAGTCCAGCAGCACCAGCAGACCGCGCGCGCCGGCGTCGACCACGCCCGCCGCCCGCAGCACACCCAGCTGGGCGGGAGTCTCGTTCAGCGCGCGAGCCGCGCCGTCGGCCGCCGCCTTCGCCACACTCTCCAGCGAGGAGGCTCCGGACTCGGCGGCAGCGACGGCGGCCCGATCGAGCACCGTCAGAATCGTCCCCTCCACCGGCGCACTCAACCCCTGCCGCACCAGCACCGCCGCCCGCCGCAAGGCCACCCGCAGCCGCTCCCCGGTCAACGGCCCGTCCACCACCACCTCGGCGATCCCCCGCAACACCTGCGAAAGAATGATCCCGGAATTGCCCCGCGCCCCGGCCGTGGCGCCACGGGCCAGCGCCTTCGCCACCTCCCCGGCCCGACCATCGCCCAGCGCGCCGCCGCACGAGTCGGTCGCATAACGCGTCTGCCCCAGCTCGGACTGCAAGCGCGACTGCTCCTGCGCACCGCCGTCGGCCGCGGCGGCAGCGACGGCGGCCCGCATCGTGGCCAGAAGGTTGGTTCCGGTGTCGGAGTCGGCGATGGGGAACACATTGAGGGCGTCGATCTCGGCACGGCGCGACTCCAGCTCGGCGCAGCAGGACCTGGCCCACGACAGCAGCGCGGCGCCGTCGAGCGCCTCGGGCACCTGCGTCACCGTCACCTCGTTCCCCGTCGGCCGTGCTCGCCCGCCGAGCATCGCAGCCAGGTTAGCGCCAGCGACCGACAGCGGTATCCTGACCACGGACGCACCACGTGTCCGCGCCGTCGAGCAGGACACCCGGTTTGGAAGTTCCCGGCCGGGCCCGCTACGCTTGCAGGGTTGCCTCGTGCGGCCTCGACAGGTCTGCGCTGGCCGATGCAAGTCGGCAAGGCATTTGACGACATCAGTTTCCGGTTCAGCGGCACACGTGCGCGCTGACCGCTTATGACATGAAGGAGCTCGCGACATGGCTGCCGTTTGCGACGTCTGCGCCAAGGGCCCCGGTTTCGGGAAGTCGGTCTCGCACTCGCACCGGCGCACCAACCGTCGCTGGAACCCGAACATCCAGACCGTGCGTGCGCAGGTTGCCCCTGGCAACACCCGCCGGATGAACGTGTGCACCTCCTGCCTGAAGGCGGGCAAGGTCGTCCGCGGCTGATTTCCGGCCCGTACATTCTGCCGACAGTGCCCCGGCACCCTTCATGGGTTGTCCGGGGTTTTGTCGTCGAACGGGTGATTCGTGGTTGAGTGGCGGATCGTTCCGGCGAGCGCCGCGCACATCCCAGCGCTCGCGGCCTGCCACATCGCCAGCTGGCGGGAGGCCTACGACTCGCTGGTCCCCGCCCACCTGCTCGCCGCGTTCGATCTCGACAGTTCGGCCATCACCTGGGAACGTCGCCGCACCGACGACCGCTATCGGTTGCTCGTCGCCTGTCACGGCGACGACCTGATCGGCTTCGCCGCCGCGTCACGACAGCCGACCGGCAGCGAACTGGAAGCGCTGTACGTGCGCGCCGCCTGGCACGGCACCGGCGTCGCCGACGACCTGCTCGCGGCCACCGTTCCCCATGCGCCATGCACTCTGTGGGTGCTCGGCAACTATCCGCGCGCGCACGCCTTCTACTGCAGGCACGGATTCAGGGATACGGGTCTGCGCCGCACCGACCCGTTCACGCTGCTGCCCGAACAACAGTGGCGACGCGCCCCTCGCTAATGTGACGGGCATGAGTAGCGAACCGGTCGTCGTCGACGGCGTACTGCACCTGACCATCGCCACCGCGGCCGCGGGCACCTCCCTCGATTTCGACCTGATCAACGCGGGCACCGCCGCCCTGCGTTCGCTGGGCGACGAGGTGGGCGCGATCCTGATCACCGGTGCGGGCGCCAACTTCTGCGCAGGCGGCAATGTCCGCCACTTCGCCGGTGCCGACGACCGAGGCGCTTTCCTGCACGAGCTGGCCACCCAGCTGCACGACTTCGTGCGCGCCCTGACCGCCGCACCCGTCCCGGTCGTCGCGGCGGTGCACGGCTGGGCGGCCGGTGCGGGCATGAGCCTGGTGTGCGCGGCCGACGTCGCCATCGGCGGCCCGTCGACCCAGATGCGTCCCGCCTACCCCGGCATCGGCTTCACCCCCGACGGCGGAATGTCGTGGTCGCTGCCGCGCATCGTCGGCGCCGGCCGGGCCCGCGAGATCCTGTTGACCGACGCCGTGATCGGCGCCGAGCAGGCCGAACGACTCGGGCTGCTCAGCCGGATCGTCCCCGACGACGAGATCCGCACCGAGGCCCTGCGCGTGGCCACCGGCTTCACCTCCGGCCCCCGCGCCGCCTACACAGCCATGAAAAAGCTGCTGGCCCAGTCGCCGACGGCAACATTGGACCAGCAGCTCGACGCGGAACGCGACAGCATCGCCGCCGCCGCGAACAGCAGCACCGGGCGCGAAGGCGTCGACGCCTTCGTCGCCAAGCGCAAGCCGGACTATCGCGGAGTCGACTGACTCAGCAGGCGGCGCCCAAGGCGCTGAAGGTGTTCTGCAGGATGCAGGTGATCTTGGCGTTGACGCCGGAGGAGATGGTCGAGGTGCCGGTGGAGGTCCATTCCTCGCCGACGGGGCTGGTCGCGACCGGGGTCGCCTGCTCGTTGTAGGGCTCGAGCTGCAGGCCCGCGGCCGAGGCCGAGCCCGCGCCCGCGGTGATGGCGGCGGCGACGGCGACGGTCGCCAGTGCGGCGCGAACGGTTGTGGTGTGCATCCGGTTGTGCTCCTTCATCATTTTCTTCTCGTGCGGGCGGCACCCCGGGTCAGGGCAACCGCCAGTCGACAGGATCGGCGCCGAGTTCGTCGAGCAGTTCGTTGACCCGGGAGAAGGGTCGCGACCCGAAGAACCCGCGCGAGGCGGACAGCGGCGAGGGGTGTGCCGATTCGATGTAGGGGACCTCGGCGGCGACCAGGGTCGGCTTCAGCGAGCCCGCGTCCCGGCCCCACAGCACGGCGACGAGCGGTTCGTCGCGGTCGACGAGCGCGCGAATCGCCTGCTCGGTCACCGCTTCCCAGCCCTTGCCACGATGTGAGGCCGGGGTGCCGGGGGTGACGGTGAGCACTCGGTTCAGCAGCAGCACACCCTGATCCGACCACGGGCTCAGGTCGCCGCACTTGGGCGTATCGAAGCCGAGATCCTTGGTGTACTCGGCGAAGATGTTGGACAGGCTGCGCGGGATCGGCGAAACATCCGGCGCGACAGAGAAACTCAGTCCCATCGCATGGCCGGGAGTCGGGTAGGGATCCTGGCCGACGATCAGCACGCGCACCGCGTCGAACGGGCGCCGGAACGCGCGGAGCACGTTCTCCCCAGCGGGTAGATATCCGCGTCCGGCGGCGTTCTCCGCGCGCAGGAACTCACCCATCTCGCTGATGCGGTCGGCAACCGGTTCCAGGGCCCGGGCCCAGCCCGGGTCGATGATCTCCGACAGTGGTTTGGCACCCATGACCGCACAACCTATCGTTTGCCGGGCTCGGCCGTAGCGCCCGCCCCACGGAACGATTCCCACCCGGTGGCACCGGCGGGCCGCGCGCCGTCGACGGTGACGCCGCTGCCTGCGGTAACGACCCCGATGGGCCGCCAGCCCGGCGGCAGCGCGATCGCGGGCGACCACGTGCCGACGAACGCGTGGTCCTCTCCCCCGGCCAGAATCCATTGCCCCGCATCGGCTTCGAGCCGGGCGGCGACGGCGTCGAGTTCGGGGTCGGTGAGGGCGGCGGCGTGCACGTCGATCGCGACGCCGGAGGCGGCGGCGAGGTGGCCGAGGTCGGCGAGCAGCCCGTCGGAGACATCGGTGAGGGCGTTCGGGACGTGGACGCCGAACACGTCGATGACCTCGGAGTAGGGCGGCTGCGGAACCCGATGTGCCGCAAGCGCATGCGCAAATGCCGGGTCGGAAAGATCTGCCCCGCCGGACAATACGGCCAGACCAGCGGCCGACCAGCCGAGTTCGCCTGCGACAGCGACGATATCGCCCTCGACCGCACCGGAACGGGTGAGCGCACCCTGCCCACCGAGATCACCGAACGCGGTCACCGAGATCACCAACTGCTCGCTGTGCACCAGGTCGCCACCCGCGATGGAACCGCCGGCCCGCACGGCCTCGGTCCACATGCCGTCGGCGATGCCCTCGACGACTCGTACCGGAGTATCGGCGGGGCAACCGAGCGCGACCACGAAGCCGGTGGGACGCGCCCCCATCGCCACCACGTCGGCGGCGTTCTGCGCGATCGCCTTGCGCCCGATATCGGCGGGCGTCGACCAGTCGAGCCGGAAGTGCCTGCCCTCCACGAGCATGTCGGTGCTCACCACGAACCGGCCGTCGGGCGCGGCGAGCAGCGCGGCGTCGTCGCCCGGGCCGAGCAGCACATGCGCGGCCTGCTCGCGACCGGCGTTGATCCGGTCGATCAAGGCGAATTCACCCAGCTCACGCACCGTCTGCGAACGGCTGTCCTCGCTGATGACCGACTCCTTCCCGCTGTGCTTCCGACCGACGAAATCGCCACGACGGTACCCTTTCGGAGGCGATCGGGCACCACCGACGGTGCGCGGCGCAGGCGACCAGGAAGGACCACGCGGCTATGGCGGAATCGTCGGACCCGACAGCGGACGATCGCGACGAGGCGACCGGGCCCGAGGACACCGCTGGACCGTCAGCCCTCCGCAAAGCCGCTCCAGAAGCGGAACCCGACGAGAGCCCTGACGCCGAGAGCGCCACCGACGACGCACCGGCCGCTGACAGCCAGTACTCCCCCGCACTGATCGCCACCGCTGTCGCCCTGCCCATCGTGCTGATCGTCGGCGTGCTCATAGCCGCCTTCCTGATCCTGCGCGCCCCCGTCGAACGCGAACCCCTCGCGCTTGGACCGGTCCCCGCCCCCGCCGCCGACGGCCCCGCCTGCGCGGCCCTGCTGCCCGCCCTGCCCGCCGACCTTGGCGACTACACCAAATCCACCCTCGCCGAACCGGCGCCGCCCGCAACCCGCGCCTGGCAACTGCCCGAGGGCGGGGAAGCGATCGTGCTGCGCTGCGGCCTCGACCGGCCGCTCGAATTCAACCGTGCCTCACCGCTGCAGGAGGTCAACGGGGTGAAATGGTTCCAGGTTCGCGACGAGACGGCCAAGACGGGCACATGGTTCGCCGTCGATCGCGAAACCTACATCGCCCTGACGGTCCCCGACGGATCGGGCACAGCCGCGGTGCAAACGGTCTCCGACACGATTACCGCGACCCTCCCCGCCCAACCGATCAACCCTGGCGAGCTGTAATTTTGGCGGCTGGCGCCGCGGGATTTTCGGCCTGGGAGGCCTCGAATCCGAAGGGCGATACTTCGGCTTCGCCGTTACGTCTCGCCCTTCGGATCCGAGGCGGCCGAAAATCCGTGGTGGTCGGCCGGTGGTTCAGCGCAGGCCGGTGCCTCGGGCTACGGCGGTTTCGATGAGGGTGGAGACCAAGGTGGGGTAGTCGATGCCGGTTGCTTCCCACATGCGGGGGTATTGGGAGATGGGGGTGAAGCCGGGCATGGTGTTGATCTCGTTGATGACCGGGCCGTCGGCGGTGAGGAAGAAGTCGACGCGGGCCAGGCCCTGGCAGTCCAGCGCGCGGAAGGCACGCACCGACAGGGCGCGGATCTCGTCGGCGACGGCGTCGTCGAGCTTGGCGGGCACGTCGAATTCGCACACGTCGTCGAGGTATTTGGTGGCGAAGTCGTAGAACTCGGGGGCCGCGGCGTCGGCGTCGGGCATGCGGATCTCGGAGACGACGCTGCCGCGCACGTCGCCGTCGGCGAATTCGAGGACACCGCACTCGACTTCACGCCCGACGATGCCTGCCTCGACGATCACCTTGGGATCGTGGGCGCGGGCGGTGGCGACGGCGTCGTCGAGGGCCGACCAGTCGGTGATCTTGGTGATGCCGATGGAAGAGCCGCCGCGCGCGGGTTTCACGAAGGCGGGCAGGCCGATGCGGTCGCGCTCCTCGGCGGTCATGGTCTGCGTGCCGGGACGTAACACCACCTGCACACCGACCGGGAGCGATTCGGCGGCCAGCAGTTTCTTGGTGAATTCCTTGTCCATCCCGGCCGCGCTGGCCAGCACACCGGCACCCACATAGGGCACCCCAGCCAGCTCGAGCATGCCCTGCAGCGTGCCGTCCTCGCCGAACGGGCCGTGCAGGATGGGGAAGACCACATCGACGGTGCCGAGCGTGGCGGTCGGATCGTCCAGGGCGACGAGCGCGCCGGAACGGCCGGGGTCGGCGGCCAGGGTGAGCGCGGTGCCCGCGGCATCGACGGCGGGCAGTTCGCCGTGGCTGAGCGTGAGTTCGCCGATCCCCTCGGCAAGCACCCAGCTGCCGGTGGTGGTGATCCCGATGGGCACCACCTCGTAGCGCCGCGGATCGAGGTTGCGCAGGACGCTGCTCGCCGACACACACGAGACGGCGTGCTCGCTGCTGCGCCCGCCGAACACCACAGCTACCCTGATCCGTTCCGTCATGAACGTCACCGTAGTAGGTTCGCGCCGCCGCGGCGGCATCGGCCTTATTCGGGTTTCATGCGCCTGCCGAGCAGGCTGCCGACGGCCTCGTTCACCGAAAGTCCCTCGTGGCACACCTTGTGCACCGCGTCGGTCAACGGCATCTCCACCTGGTGTTCGGCCGCGAGCGCCCGCACCGATGTGCACGACTTCACACCTTCGGCGACCTGACCGTTGGTCGCCTCCTGCGCGGCCTGCATCGACCCGCCCTGGCCGAGCACATACCCGAAGGACCGGTTGCGCGACAGCGGCGAGGTGCAGGTGGCGACGAGGTCACCCACGCCGGCGAGCCCGGCCAGCGTCACCGGTTGCGCGCCGAGCGCCACCCCGAGCCGCATCACCTCGGCCAGCCCGCGGGTGATGAGACTGGCCACGGAGTTGTCGCCGAGTCCCATGCCCGAGGCGATACCGCAGGCCAGGGCGATGACGTTCTTGCACGCGCCGCCGATCTCGCAGCCCACCACATCGGTATTGGTGTAGGGCCGGAAATAGCCGGTGGCACAAGCATGTTGGGCCTGCTGTGCGCGTTCGGTGTCGGTGCAGGCGATCACGGTGGCCGCGGGCTGGCGTTCGACGATCTCGTGGGCGAGATTGGGTCCCGACAGCACCGCGATGCGGCCCTGCTCGGCGCCGGTCACCTCCGCGATCACCTGGCTCATCCGCAGCAGCGTCCCGGTCTCGATGCCCTTGGCCAGGCTCATCAGCGTGGCATCGGCGCCGATATCGTCCTTCCAGTGGCCCAGATTGGCCCGCAGGGACTGCGACGGCACCGCGAGCACGACCAGCTCCGCGCCGTCGAGCGCGATCCGGTGATCATGGGTGGCCCGCACGGGGGGCAACTGCACGCCCGGCAGGTAGAACGGATTCTGATGCTCGGTGTCGAGCGCGCGAGCCACCTCTTCGCGCCTGGCCCAGATCGTCACCTCGGTACCCGCCTCGGCCAACACCTTCGCGAATGCCGTACCCCACGACCCAGCACCCATAACCGCAGCCCTCGTCATCAGCCCAATATGCCATGCAAGGATCGAGACCATGCACACCGTGCACGCCGTGATGGCGGTCAAGCACCGAGACCGGGCCAAGAGCCGGTTGTCGGCCGTGCTCAGCGCCGACCAGCGCGCCCGGCTGGTGCTCGCCATGTTCGCCGACACCGTCGAGGCGGCCGCCGCCGTGCCGGCGATCGGTTCGCTGACCGTCGTCACCCCCGACGCCGTCGTCGCCGCCCGCGCACGCGAACTCGGCGCGCACGTCCTGGCCGAGCCGCCCGCCGACCGCGACCCCCTCAACACCGCCCTCACCGCCGCGGCCGAGGACGTGCGCCACCGCAGTGGCCCGGTCCGCCTGCTCGCGCTGCAGGCCGACCTGCCCGCCCTGCGCACCGCCGAACTCACCGACTTCCTCGCCGTCGCGCCCGCCACCCGCGCGGTGGTGATCGATCACACGGGGACCGGCACTTCGGCATTGCTGGCCGGTACCGCACCGGATGCGCTGGCACCACGTTTCGGCCCCGATTCGGCCCGCGCCCACCGCGAATACGGCGCCGTCGTCGTGCCCGGCCACTGGCCGGGCCTGCGCTGTGACGTCGACACACCCGAGGATCTGGACGCCGTGCGCGCGCTCGGCGTCGGCGTCCACACCGCCGACGCGCTGCGGGAGTTCGGAATCACCACCAACCGAAGCGATCCCGTCCGCACGGTGTGCTAGCCGGTCGCCGCACCAGGAGTTCACCCGATGTCATGCTGCGGACCACGCGGTCCGTAGGGGATGATTGACAGCGTGAGCGACACGGAAACCATCAAGTCCCTGCCCCCGATTTCCCCGCCACCTGCGGCCGCCATCGCCTCGGGCGCCGACGGCAGTTCGCAGCGATTGCCACGCGATCGCTACCTCAACCGGGAACTGAGCTGGCTGGACTTCAATGCCCGCGTGCTCGCCCTCGCCGAGGATGCCTCCCTGCCGTTGCTGGAGCGCGCGAAGTTCCTCGCGATCTTCGCCTCCAACCTCGACGAGTTCTACATGGTCCGGGTCGCCGGGCTCAAACGCCGCGCCGAGACCGGGCTCTCGGTGCGTTCCGCCGACGGCCGCTCACCGTCCGAACAGCTCGAGATGATCACCGCCCGCGCACAGGAACTCGCCGAGCGGCACGCGAAGGTCTTCATCGATTCGGTGAACCCGGCGCTGGCAGGCGCCGGCATCGACATCATCGGCTGGTCGGGCCTCGACGAAGCCGAACAGCAACGCCTTTCGAGCTATTTCACCGATCAGGTCTTCCCGGTCCTCACACCGCTGGCCGTCGACCCGGCCCACCCCTTCCCCTACATCTCCGGCCTGAGCCTCAATCTCGCCGTGACGGTAAAGGACGCGGGCACCGGCGGCGAGCACTTCGCCCGCGTGAAGGTGCCCGACAACGTCGACCGGTTCGTCCGCGTGCGCCGCACCGGCGCGCCGTCGGCCATCGCGGCCTTCCTGCCGATGGAAGAACTCATCGCCGCCCACCTCGATCTGTTGTTCCCCGGCCTGACCGTGGTGGAGACCCATTCGTTCCGGATCACCCGCAACGCCGATTTCGAGGTCGACGAGGACCGCGACGAGGACCTGCTGCAGGCAATGGAACGCGAACTGGCGCGTCGCCGTTTCGGCAAGCCGGTGCGGCTCGAGGTCTCCGACGACATGACCGAGCACATGCTGGAGTTGCTACTACGTGAGTTAGAGGTCGACCCCGCCGATGTGATCCAGGTGCCCGGCCTGCTCGACCTCTCCTGCCTGTGGCAGGTCTACGGCGTCGACCGGCCCGAACTCAAGGACGCGCCCTACGTACCGGCCACCCCCGCCGCGTTCGGTGAGCGCGAGACCCCGCGCAATGTCTTCAGCGCGCTGCGCGAGGGCGACGTGCTGGTGCACCACCCCTACGACTCGTTCTCCACCAGCGTGCAGCGGTTCATCGAACAGGCCGCCGCCGACCCGCAGGTGCTGGCGATCAAGCAGACCCTGTACCGCACCTCCGGTGACTCCCCCATCATCAACGCCCTGATCGAGGCCGCCGAGGCGGGCAAGCAAGTGGTGGCCCTGGTGGAGATCAAGGCCCGTTTCGACGAGCAGGCCAACATCAAATGGGCGCGGGCGCTGGAACAGGCGGGCGTGCACGTGGTCTACGGCCTCGTCGGCCTCAAGACCCACTGCAAGACGTGCCTGGTGGTGCGCCGCGAGGGTTCGACCATCCGCCGCTACTGCCACATCGGCACCGGCAACTACAACCCCAAGACCGCGCGCCTGTACGAGGACGTCGGATTGTTCACCGCGGCACCGGAGATCGGCGCCGATCTGACCGACCTGTTCAACTCGCTCACCGGGTACTCCCGCAAGGAGGACTACCGGAACCTGATGGTCGCCCCGCTCGGTGTCCGGGCGGGCATCATCGAGCGGATCGATCGCGAGATCGAGCTGGCACGAGAGGGTTTCGACGCCCGCATCCGGCTCAAGGCCAACGCGATCGTCGACGAGCAGATCATCGACGCCCTCTACCGCGCCTCCCAGGCAGGCGTGCCGGTGCAGATCGTCGTGCGCGGCATCTGCGGCCTGCGTGCGGGCGTGCCGGGCCTCAGCGAGAACATCGAGGTGCGCTCCATCCTCGGCCGCTTCCTCGAGCACTCGCGGGTACTGCAGTTCCAGGCACAGGAACAGACCTGGATCGGCAGCGCCGACATGATGCACCGCAACCTCGACCGCCGGGTGGAGGTGATGGTGCAGGTGAAGGATCCGCGCCTGACCGAGCAGCTCGGTGTGGTCTTCGATTCCGCGCTCGACCCCATGACGCGCTGCTGGGTGCTGCTGCCCGACGGTTCCTGGCAGGCGAGCCCCACCGACGCCGACGCCAACCAGGTGCGCGATCACCAGGAATTCCTCATGCGGTTGCGTCGTCCCGAACAGCCGTGAGCAAGCACGCACAGGAGAAGCCCGAACCGATGCGCGACCCGCGGGTCCGGCCCAATATTCATGCCGCTGGGGCGGTTCTGTGGCGTGCGGGCGCCACCGGACCGGAGATCGCGGTGATCCACCGGCCCAAGTACGGCGACTGGTCACTGCCCAAGGGCAAGCTCGATCCCGGCGAGACACCGGTGGTCGCGGCCGTGCGCGAGGTCGGCGAGGAGACCGGCCTGCCGTGCACGCTCGGGCGTTATCTGGGCCGGGTCACCTATCCGATCCCGGGCCATCGACAGCTCAAGCGGGTGGACTACTGGGCCGCAGAGGCGGCCGAGGGCGAGTTCACCGAGAACTCCGAAGTCGACCAACTGCGCTGGATTCCGCTCGACGACGTGATGGACGAGCTGTCGTATCCGATGGACCGCCAGATCGTGCGCGTCTTCGCCCGTCACCCACCGAAAACGGCCACCGTGCTGCTCGTCCGCCACGCCAAGGCGGGCAAGCGCGCCGAGTTCGACGGTCCGGACGACCAGCGCCCGCTCGAGGCCGCCGGGCGAAGGCAGGCCAAGGCTCTCGTCCCGAATCTGCTGGCGTTCGGAGCATCCCGGATCTATTCGGCCGACCCCCTGCGCTGTATCCAAACCGTTACCCCGTTGGCGGAGCATCTGAACGCTGAAATCAATTGCGAGCCAATGTTTTCCGAGCAAGGTTACGATTCAGCGAAAGATGCGGCGCGGCAACGATTTCTGTCGTTGGTAACAGATCGGGGTGTACCGGTGGTCTGCAGTCAGGGCGGGGTGATTCCCGATCTGACACAGTGGCTGGCTCAGCGCGACGGACTCACCCTGCCGCCCGCGCGTAATCGCAAGGGCAGCGTCTGGGCTTTGTCGTTCATCGGGGACCGATTAGTCGCGGCGAACCATATGGATCGTGCGTTGTCTACGGGAATCGTCACCGGCTGAACAAAAGTTACCCCGCACAGCCGAAACGGCCCCGGAATTCCGGGGCCGTTCTCGGTCCAGTGGTGGGTGATGCGGCTTTACGTGCACATTCCCCGACCTGATCCCGCTGCGGCAGGATCAACGAGCACGACGGGTGGCTGTCTTCTTCGCAGCAGTCTTCTTAGCAGGAGCCTTCTTAGCAGCGGTGGTCTTCTTGGCCGCCGTGGCCTTGGTGGCGGTGCTCTTGGCGGCGGTGGCCTTGGTGGCAGTCTTCTTGGCCGGAGCCTTCTTTGCCGCCGTGGTCTTCTTGGCGGCGGTGGCCTTGGCCGCCGTCGTCTTCTTGGCGGCGGGAGCCTTGGTCGCGGCCTTGCGGGCCGTGGTCTTGGCCGGACCCTTCGACGGCGTGGCCTTCTTGGCCGCAGTCTTCTTCGCCGCGGTCTTCTTGGCTGCCGCCTTCTTCGCCGCCACGGGCGCATTCACGCCACGCTTCACGGCCGGGCCGGACGCGGCCAGCTTCTGCTTACCCGCGATCACCGCTTTGAACTGAGCGCCCGGACGGAAGGCAGGCACCGAAGTCGCCTTCACCTTCACGGTTTCACCGGTACGCGGGTTACGGGCAACCCTGGGAGCACGCTTGCGCTGTTCGAACACACCGAATCCGGTGATGGTGACGCTTTGACCTTTGTGCACGGCACGGACGATGGTGTCGACCACGTTCTCGACAGCCGCAGTAGCCGTGCGCCTGTCCGTACCCAACTTTTCGGTCAGAACGTCGATCAGTTCCGCCTTGTTCATTGAATCCTCCGCAGACTAATGGCCCGTCGTCGGACCGACTAGGTACCACGGTAAACCCAGTTTGAGCAAGAGTCTATGTGCCACGCCAAAATTCATGTGGTTTAGCACACGTCCAGCTACCGCTCCCAGGGAAGCGCCCCTAAGCGCCCCAGCCGATTACGCCGGTGAAATAGGCTCCGGCAGCGTCACGGGTTTCCATGACGGCCTTCCCTTTTCGAACTCGGTGATCGCGTCGCCTTGCCGCAGCGTGAGGCCGATGTCGTCCAAACCCTCCAGCAGACGCCAGCGGGTGTAGTCGTCAATATCGAACGGCAACACGATGGTTCCCGCCGTGACGGTGCGCGCCGACAGGTCGACAACCAATTCGAGGCCGGGTTGTTCCTCGATGAGCTTCCAGAGCATTTCGACATCGTTCTGTGACATCTGCGCGGCCAGCAGACCACCCTTGCCCGCATTCCCACGGAAGATGTCGGCGAAACGCGAGGAGATCACCACTCGAAAGCCGTAGTCCGACAGCGCCCACACCGCGTGCTCACGCGAGGAACCGGTGCCGAAATCCGGCCCGGCCACCAGAACGCTGCCGCTGCGGTACGGCTCGGTGTTGAGAATGAAGTCCGGATCGGTACGCCAACCGGCGAACAGACCGTCCTCGAAACCGGTACGAGTCACGCGCTTCAGGTAAACGGCGGGGATGATCTGATCGGTGTCGACATTGGACCGGCGCAGCGGTACCCCGATGCCTTTGTGAACAGTGAAGGCTTCCATAACGATTCTCCTTCGATCGTGGTGGTTCGGGGCCGCTCAGGCCAGATCGGCGGGCGAGGACAGGGTGCCGCGCACCGCCGTGGCGGCGGCGACCAGCGGCGAGACCAGGTGAGTACGCCCGCCCTTGCCCTGTCGGCCTTCGAAATTGCGGTTGGAGGTGGAGGCGCAGCGCTGACCCGGTTCCAGCTGATCCGGATTCATCCCGAGGCACATCGAACAGCCCGCCTGGCGCCATTCCGCGCCGGCCGCGGTGAAAATCTCGCCGAGTCCTTCTTTTTCCGCCTGGGCGCGCACCCGCATCGAGCCGGGTACAACCAGCATTCGCACACCGTCGGCGACGCGGCGGCCCTTCAAAACACCGGCGACGGCACGCAGATCCTCGATCCGGCCATTGGTGCAGGAACCGACGAAAACGGTATCCACGCTCACCTCACGCAGCGGCATTCCCGGCGTCAGGTCCATGTAGCGCAAGGCCTTCTCGGCGGACTCGCGTTCGGACTCGTCGGCGATCTGGGCCGGGTCGGGCACGTTCGCACCGAGCGGCAGGCCCTGACCGGGGTTGGTGCCCCACGTGACGAACGGGGTCAGCGTGCTGGCGTCGATGCGCACCTCGGCGTCGAAAACCGCGTCCTCGTCGGTCTTCAGCGCCTCCCAGGCGGCCACGGCGGCATCCCAGTCGGCGCCCTGCGGTGCGTGCGGACGGCCCTTCAGGAATTCGTAGGTCACCTCGTCGGGGGCGATCATGCCCGCGCGGGCGCCCGCCTCGATCGACATGTTGCAGATCGTCATCCGCGCTTCCATCGACAGCTTGCGAATGGCCTCGCCGCGATATTCGAGCACATACCCCTGGCCGCCGCCGGTGCCGATTTCGGCGATCACGGCCAGGATCAGGTCCTTACTCGTGACGCCGGGCGCCAATTCGCCGTCGACGGTGATGGCCATCGTCTTGAACGGGCGAAGCGACAGCGTCTGGGTGGCCAGCACGTGCTCCACCTCGCTGGTGCCGATGCCCATGGCCAGCGCGCCGAACGCGCCGTGGGTGGAGGTGTGGCTGTCGCCGCACACCACGGTCATGCCGGGCTGGGTCAGACCCAGCTGCGGACCGACCACGTGCACGATGCCCTGTTCGGCATCGCCCATCGGGTGCAGGCGCACGCCGAATTCGGCGCAGTTGCGGCGCAGCGTCTCCACTTGGATGCGCGAGATCGGATCCGCGATCGGCTTGTCGATGTCGGCCGTGGGGACGTTGTGGTCCTCGGTGGCGATGGTGAGGTCGGGCCGGCGGACCGGCCGTCCGGCCGCGCGGAGCCCGTCGAAGGCCTGCGGGCTGGTCACCTCGTGCACGAGGTGCAGATCGATGTAGATCAGGTCGGGTTCGCGGGAAGTACCGTCACCGTCGCCGGGGACGACGACGTGCTGTTCCCACACCTTCTCGGCCAGTGTGCGGGCGCGCTCGGCCATTGCTTGATCACCTTTCGACGGGCATACTTGGATCTCAACATATGAGAAGTTAGTATCGTTCTATGAGACAGCATAGCGGTATCGGTGTTCTCGACAAAGCCGTGGCGGTGCTCTACGCCGTCGCCGACGAACCTTGCGGTCTCAACGACCTGTGCACCCGAACCGGCCTGCCACGTGCCACCGCGCACCGCCTGGCGGTCGGGCTGGAGACGCATCGGCTGCTGGCGCGCGACGCCAACGGGCTGTGGCGGCCGGGTCCCGCGCTCAGCGAGTTGTCGGCGGGCGCCGCCGATCCACTGGTCGAGGCGGCGGGAGCCATTCTGCCCCGGCTGCGCGAGATCACCGGCGAGAGCGTCCAGCTGTACTGCCGCGACGGCAACGCGCGCGTGTGCGTGGCCGCGCTGGAGCCACCCGTCGGCCTGCGCGACACAGTGCCTGTCGGTTCGCGACTACCACTCACCGCGGGCTCGGCGGCCAAGGTGTTGCTGGCGTGGGCCGACCCGGAGCTACAGCGCACCGTCCTGGCCGACGCCGTGTTCGGCGAGCGGGCGCTGGCCGAGGTCCGCAGGCGGGGGTGGGCGCAGAGCGCGGCAGAACGCGCACAGGGCGTGGCGAGCGTCTCGGCCCCGGTGCGTGACGCCTCGGGCGTGCTGGTGGCGGCGGTGTCGGTGTCGGGTCCGATCGACCGGATGGGCCGCAGGCCGGGCGCGCGCTGGGCGGCCGATCTGGTGGCGGCGGCGGAGGCGCTGCACAAACGATTGTGAAACGAAGAAGGCCCCCGGTCGGATTCGACCGGGGGCCTTTCTTGGTAGCCCCGACGGGATTCGAACCCGCGCTACCGCCTTGAGAGGGCGGCGTCCTAGGCCGCTAGACGACGGGGCCAGGACGATTTCACCGAAGTGAAACCTTGCTGGGGTACCAGGACTCGAACCTAGAATGGCTGAACCAGAATCAGCTGTGTTGCCAATTACACCATACCCCAAGGATGGAAACGCTCGGCCCTGCGCTCACCGAGTGGTTGTCGGTGTTGCGAGGCCGTGTTCCGCGGCGATGAGAAGATTACCAAACAGCAGGGGGTAAACTACAAATCGCCTGGTCAGCGGCCGGTTTTCGAGCGTTTTCCGGCTGCCGGGCGGGTGCGGCGCGTGCCGCACCCGCCTGCCGTATCGGCTACTGCGCGGTGGGTTGCCAACCGCGTGCGGCACGCAAGCGGTCGAGCGAGACCTCGCGGCCGAGCAGTTCCATCGATTCGTAGAGCGGCGGGCTGATGTGCGAGCCCGTGACCGCCACTCGCACGGGCGCGAAGGCCTTGCGTGGCTTGAGGCCGAGATCGTCGATCAGCGCCTTCTTCAGGGCCTCTTCCAGGGCCGGCGTGGTCCATTCGGCCAGCGGCTCGACCGCGGCGATGGCGGCGTCGAGCACCTGGTCGGCTTCGGTGCCGAGGTTCTTCGTGCCCGCGGCCTGGTCGATCGCGAACTCCCCCGGTGCCACGAAAAGGAACTTCAGCAGGTCCCAGGCGTCGCCGAGCACGACGATCCGGGTCTGCACGAGTTCGGCGGCGGCCAGGAACGTCTTCTCGTCGATTTCGGCACCGATATGCCCCTGCGCGGTCAGGAACTCACGCAAACGGTGGCCGAAATCACCGGGCTCGAGCAGACGAATCTGTTCGGCATTGATCGCGTCGGCCTTCTTCTGGTCGAAACGAGCCGGATTCGAATTCACGGTGGAAATGTCGAAAGCCGCGACCATTTCCTGCATGGAGAACACGTCGCGGTCCTCGGCGATACTCCAGCCGAGCAGTGCGAGGTAATTCAGCAAACCCTCGGGAACGAATCCCCGATCGCGATGCAGGAACAGATTCGATTCCGGGTCACGCTTGGACAGCTTCTTGTTGCCCTGACCCATCACGAACGGCAGGTGACCGAACTCCGGAGTGAAGTCGGCAACACCGATACGCTGCAGCGCGGCATACAACGCGAGCTGACGCGGCGTCGACGAGAGCAGGTCCTCGCCGCGCAATACATGGGTGATCTTCATGAGCGCGTCGTCGACCGGATTCACCAGTGTGTACAGCGGATCACCATTTCCACGGGTGAGCGCGAAATCGGGAACCGTGCCCGCTTTGAAGGTGGTTTCCCCGCGAACAAGATCATTCCAGCCGAGGTCGGAATCGGGCATGCGCAAACGCACCACCGCGGGCCTGCCCTCGGCTTTGTAGGCGGCGATCTGCTCGGGCGTCAGATCCCGATCGAAATTGTCGTAACCGAGTTTCGGGTCGCGACCGGCGGCGCGATGACGTGCCTCGACCTCCTCGGGCGTGGAGAACGCCTCGTAGGCCTCGCCTGCCTCGAGCAGCTTGCGCACGACGTCGAGATGCTGGTCGCGGCGCAGCGACTGCCGGTACGGCTCGTACGGGCCGCCCACCTCCGGACCCTCGTCCCAGGTGAGGCCGAGCCAGCGCAGCGCGTCGAGCAGCGCGCGGTAGGAATCCTCGGAATCGCGTGCGGCGTCGGTGTCTTCGATGCGGAACACGAAGCTGCCGCCGTGGTGGCGGGCGAACGCCCAGTTGAACAGCGCCGTGCGGATCAGGCCGACGTGCGGCGTGCCGGTCGGCGACGGGCAGAAACGGACCCGTACTTGTGTCATGACTCTCTTCTCCGCTATCAGCGCTTGGTGGCAACAGGATTGGTGAGGGTGCCGATGCCCTCGACGGTGACCGACACGTTCTGCCCGGCCGCCAGCGTGCCGACGCCTTCCGGTGTGCCGGTGAGGATCACATCGCCGGGCAGCAGCGTCATCACCGAGCTGATCCACTCGATGATCTTCGGGATGTCGTGCAGGAACAGCGACGTGCGGCTGCGCTGGCGGACTTCGCCGTCCAGCTCGGTGGTGATCTCCAGATCGCTTGGGTCGATGGCGGTTTCGATCCACGGGCCGAGCGGGCAGAACGTGTCGTAGCCCTTGGCCCGTGTCCACTGCCCGTCGTGGCGCTGCTGGTCGCGCGCGGTGACGTCGTTGGCGACGGTGTAGCCGAGGATCACGTCGGCGGCCTTGGCGGCGGGCACGTCCTTGCAGGGGCGGCCGATCACCACGGCCAGTTCGCCCTCGAAGTCGACCTGAGAGGAGCTGGGCGGCAGGATGATCGGGGCGTTCGGCCCGACGATCGAGGTGTTCGGCTTGATGAAGATCACCGGATCCTTCGGTGCCTCACCACCCATTTCGGCCGCGTGGGCGGCGTAGTTCTTGCCGATGCAGATCACCTTGCTGGCCAGGATCGGCGCCAGCAGGCGGATGTCGGCCAGCGGCCAGCTCCGCCCGGTGAACGTCGGCGTGCCGAACGGGTGTTCGGCGATCTCCTTGGCGACGGCGTCGCTTCCGTCGCCTTCGATGCTGACGAACGCGACTCCATCGGGACTGGCAACTCGACCTAAGCGCATGCCGGGGAGTCTATCGAGGCGCGCCCACCTGCCCGAACGCGCCCGTGATCGCCTGGTGCGGCCGAACCGGAAGGGCGAGCGAAGTCACATTCGTGTGATTTCGAACCTGCTGCCCGCGTTCGTGATTCGCATTACGCACGGCCGCCGCCGGATGTGATCCGTCAGACACCGACGCCGGGCACCGGAATCCGGGGTCACCGGTGTAGCGTGATCTTCGATGTTCACAAGATGAGACTTCGATCTCAAATAGTGAGATGCAATCGTGCAATTCGGCGAGGTGAGTACCGTGACGAACGCGCGGCCGACGGCCGGGGTAACCCAGATCAGCAACAGCAGACGCTGGCTGATGCTCGCTCTCGGCGTGCTCGCGCAGACGTCGAGTTCCACCTTCGTGCACGGCACCCCCTTCCTGCTGCCCGCGCTCACCGATCGCGGTGATTCGCTGGCCGCCGCGGGCGCGCTGGTCGCCCTGCCGACCGTCGGTCTGGTGTGCACGCTGATCGCGTGGGGTTATGTCGTCGACCGCATCGGTGAGCGGATCGTGCTGGTCGCGGGCACGACGCTGATGTTCGCCGCCGGTGTCGGCGCCGCCCTGGTCGAGGACCCGGTCGCCTTCGGCGTGCTGCTGTTCCTCGGCGGTGTCGGCGCGGCCAGTTCCAACGGTGCGAGCGGGCGGGTGATCGTCGGCTGGTTCCCGCCGGACCGGCGCGGGCTGGCGATGGGTATTCGCCAGACCGCCCAGCCCCTCGGCGTCGGCGTGGGCGCGCTGACCATCCCATGGGTGGCCGACCGGTACGGCATCGCCGCCGCCCTGCTGGTGCCGGCACTGCTGGCCGGTGCGGGTGCGATCGGTTGTCTGGCAGGCATTGTCGATCCGCCCCGGCCGCCCGCGAAAGCTGCCGACCGGGCCAACCCCTACCGTGGGGGCTCCACGCTGTGGCGTATTCACGCGGTGTCCATCCTGCTGGTCTTCCCGCAGGCCACCCTGTGGACGTTCGGGCTGATGTGGTTGCACCGCGATCTGGGCTGGTCGCTGGCGGCGGCGGGCGCACTGATGACGGTCACCCAATTGCTGGGCGCCGCTGGACGAATCGGTGCGGGCGCGTGGTCGGATCGGGTGGGCAACCGGCTCGGGCCGCTGCGTCAGGTCGCTGTGGCCGCGGTGTTGTCGATGGCCGCGCTAGCGGTCGCCGCGGGGACCGGTTGGGGGTGGATCGCGGTGCCACTGATGGTGGCGGCGTCGGTGATCTCGGTGTCGGACAACGGATTGGCGTTCACCGCGGTCGCCGAGATCGCCGGACCGTTCTGGAGCGGACGTGGGCTCGGCATTCAGAACACGGGGCAGAACCTCGTATTGGCCGCCATCCCACCGGCATTCGGCGCACTGATCACGGTGAGCGGGTACCCGACGGCGTTCGCGTTCGCGGCCGTGGCGGCCATGGCGGCGGTGCCTCTGGTACCGAGGGGCACCGGAAGGTAGTCGCCCACTTCGGTTGTTCGGCCCGGCGGATCAGGCGGTGCCGGAACGGTCGGACAGGCCGAGGCGCAGGTGTTCGCTGTGGTAGACGGCTTCGTCGAGCAGTTGGGCGACGTGGTTGTCGTGCAGGCTGTAGACGATGCTGCGGCCCGCGCGGGTGCCGATGACGAGACCGAGGTTGCGCAGCAGGCGCAACTGGTGGGAGACGGCCGACTGTTCCATCCCCACCGCCTCGGCGAGTTCGGTCACCGGGCGCGGGCCCTGCCGTAGTTCGGACAGGATCAGCAGCCTGCTCGGGGTGGCGAGGGCCTGCAGGGTGGTCGCGACGTGCGCGGCCGTATCGGCGTCCAGCCGGGTGGTCGGCCGGTCGCGGCCCTCCACACCGTGTCCCATGGCAGGAGTCTAACCGACCCGTTGAAATGAAAACCTCTTCATATGTTCTGTTATTCTCGGGTTGTTCTGTTCCCGTCTCACGGAGGTTTCCCGTGGCCATGCCCACCGCCGTCGCGGCACGCCCCGGCGCCGCCGCTCCTCCGCGAGCGCGACGGACCCGGCTGTTCGAGATCGCCGAAATCCGCTGGGCGGCGGCCTCTCTCGTGCTGTTCCTGGGGGGTCTGGCCGCGCAGCTGTCCGGTGCGCCGTCGTGGTCGTGGTGGGCGCTGTATCTGGCCTGCGCCGTGACCGGTGGTTGGGAGCCCGCGCTCGGCGGGTTGCAGGCGTTGCGGGAGAAGACGCTCGATGTCGATCTGCTGATGGTTGTCGCGGCGATCGGCGCCATGTCGATCGGGCAGGTGACCGACGGTGCGCTGCTGATCGTCATCTTCGCGACCTCCGGCGCGATGGAGGCGCTGGCCACCGCGCGGACCGAGGATTCCGTGCGCGGACTGCTCGACCTCACCCCCGACACCGCCGTCGTCCTGCGCGACGGCGACGAACAGACGGTGGACGCGACGGATCTCGTCATCGGTGACGTGGTGCTGGTCCGTCCGGGCGACCGTATCGCGGCGGACGGGACCGTGGTCGGCGGGTCGAGCGAGGTCGACCAGGCCACCATCACCGGCGAACCGCTGCCCGTCGACCGGACCGTCGGCGACGAGGTTTTCGCGGGCACCCTCAACGGCACCGGCACGCTGCGGATCCGGGTGGATCGGCGGGCGAGCGACTGGGTGGTCGCGCGGATCGCCGGCCTGGTCGACGAGGCCGTGCGCACCAAGGCGGGCACCCAGCTGTTCATCGAGAAGATCGAGCAGCGCTATTCGGTCGGCATGGTGGCGGCGACGATCGCCGTGTTCGTGGTGCCGTTGCTCTGGGGCGAGCCGATGCGCGAATCGCTGCTGCGCGCCATGACTTTCATGATCGTGGCCTCCCCGTGCGCCGTCGTCCTCGCGACCATGCCGCCACTGCTCGCCGCCATCGCCACCGCGGGCCGCCACGGTGTGCTGGTCAAGTCCGCGGCGGTGATGGAACAACTCGGCACGACCACCCGCGTCGCGTTCGACAAGACCGGCACGCTCACGCGTGGCACACCCGAGGTCGCGGAGGTCAGCGTGCTGCCCGGTACGGCGCTGACCGAGGACGCAGTTCTGCGGCTGGCCGCGGCAGCCGAGCACGGCAGCGAACATCCGTTGGCCGAGGCCATCGTGCGCGCCGCTCGCCGGCGCGGCCTCAGTCTGCCCGATGCCGTGGATTTCACGTCCGAACCGGGGCGCGGCGTTTCCGCCACCGTCGACGGGCATGCGATCCGAATCGGTTCGCCCACAGCGCTACTCGCCACGCCCGCGGCGGATCGAGCTGTTGCCGTGGAGGTGACGACTCAGCAGTCGCGCGGTCATACCGCCGTGGTCGTCGTTTGTGACGGCTCCCCGGTGGCGGTCCTCGGCATCACCGATCGCGACCGCCCTGAATCAGCCGCCACCGTCGCCAGACTCACCGAATCGACGGGCACCTCACCGGTTCTGCTCACCGGCGACAGTCACACCACCGCAAGCCATCTCGCCACCCGCGTCGGAATCACCGACCTGCGGACAGACCTGCTCCCCGAGGACAAGGTCACCGCCATCCGGACGCTGCAGTCCGGCGGCGACCGCATCACCATGGTCGGCGACGGCATCAACGACGCCCCCGCCCTGGCCACCGCCCACGTCGGAATCGCCGTGGGCCCCACCGCCTCCGACCTCACACTGCAAACCGCCGACGCCGTGGTGGTCCGCGACGACCTCACCACCATCCCCACCGTCATCGCCCTGTCCCGCCGAGCCCGCCGCCTGGTCGTCGCCAATCTCGCCATCGCCGCCACCTTCATCGCGGTCCTGGTCACCTGGGACCTGGTCGGCCACCTACCCCTGCCCCTCGGCGTGGCAGGCCACGAAGGATCGACAGTGATCGTCGCCCTCAACGGCCTCCGACTCCTCAGCTCCTCCGCCTGGCGCCGCGCCGAGTCGGGTCGCTAGCCGCCCAAGGGACTCACCCAGCAGCGCCGGATGATCCGCGAAGCTGAAAGGTGTTCAACGGCAGGCGACTCGGATCCTTCGCCGCCGTAGCTGTTCACTGCACGGATGTCTTCCAGGCCGATGAGCACACACGAAAGGGCCCGCACCGGCGAGTTGCCGGTGCGGGCCCTTCTTGTCGGTTTCCTCAGACGGTGGCGGCGATGCGGTCGCCGATCTCCACGGTGGAGGCGGTGCCCGTGCGGGCGGCCAGGTCCTTGGCGACGGCGGATTCGATGCGGGCGGCGCCTTCGGTGTTGCCCAGGTGGTTGAGCAGCAGTGCCACCGAGAGGATGGCGGCGGTCGGGTCGGCCTTGGACTGGCCCGCGATGTCGGGGGCGCTGCCGTGGACCGGCTCGAACATCGACGGGTTCACACCCGAGGCGTCGATATTGCCCGAGGCGGCCAGGCCGATGCCACCGCTCACGGCGGCGGCGAGGTCGGTGATGATGTCGCCGAACAGGTTGTCGGTGACGATCACGTCGAAGCGGCCCGGATCGTTCACCATGTGGATGGTCGCGGCGTCGATGTGCTGGTAAGCCGTTGCCACATCGGGGAATTCGGCGCCGACCTCGTCGACGGTGCGCTGCCACAGCGACCCGGCGAAGGTGAGCACGTTGTTCTTGTGCACCAGGGTGAGGTGCTTGCGGCGGGCCCGCGCGGCGGCGAAGGCGTAGCGCACCACGCGCTCGATGCCGAAGCGGGTGTTGTTGGAGACCTCGGTGGCCACCTCGTGCGGTGTGCCGACGCGGATCGCACCACCGGTACCGGTGTACGGCCCTTCGGTGCCCTCACGCACGACGACGAAGTCGATGTCCGGGTTGCCGCTGAGCGGGCTGGTGACGCCCGGGTACAGCTTCGAGGGCCGCAGGTTCACGTGATGATCCAGCGCGAACCGGGTCTTCAGCAGCAGCCCACGCTCGAGCACACCACTCGGCACCGACGGATCACCGATCGCGCCGAGCAGGATCGCGTCGTGCTGCTTCAGCTCGGGCAGCACCGACTCCGGCAGGATCTCCCCGGTGCGGTGGTAGCGGGCGGCGCCGAGGTCGTACTCGGTCTTCTCGACGCCGGGCGACACCACGTCGAGCACCTTGAGCGCCTCGGCGATGACCTCGGGACCGATGCCGTCACCGGCGATGACTGCGAGTTTCATGAACAAGCTCCGTTTCGAAGCCGGGGCGGTTCGCCACCGGGATACGAGTGCGCGCCGCCACCGTGGGGTGACGGCGCGCAGCTGCCGATGTCCCGGCGTCGAACCGGGACGTCGATCTCAGGCCAGGTCGACCAGGACGACCTTCGACGCGCCGACGGCTTCGCCGATCGCGGTCTGCACCTCGGCGGGCACCTCGCGGTTCACGCGCAGCACGACGGTGGCGCCTTCGGCATCCACGTCCTGGCTCAGCTGAGCGGCCAGGATGTCGATCTCGGCCTCACCGAGCAGGGTGCCGATCTTGCCGAGCGCGCCCGGCTTGTCGCCGTAGTTCAGCACGGCCAGGTTCAGGCCCTCGGCGCGCATGTCGTAGTTGCGGCCGTTGATGTTGACGATCTTCTCCACCTGGGCGGGCTCGGTGAGCGAGCCGGCCACGTTCAGGGTGGAGCCGTCGCCGAACACCGCGCGCAGGTCGACCATGCTGCGGTGGTTGGGGCTCTCGGTGGCGGTGGTGACGGTGGCGGTGATGCCACGCTCCTTGGCCAGCGACGGCGCGTTGACGAAGGTGACCTGGTCCTCGACCAGCGCCGAGAACACACCGCGCAGCGCCGACAGCTCGAGCACGGCCACGTCCTGGGCGGCCAGCTCGCCGCGCACCTGCACCTCGATGCTCACGGGCAGTTCGTTGGCGATGGCGCCGAGCAGCGCGCCCTGCTTGCGGACGACGTCGAGCCAGGGGGCGACCTCGTCGTTCACGGCACCACCGGTGACGTTCACGGCACCGGGCACGAACTCACCGGCCAGCGCGAGCAGCACCGACTTGGCGACGTCGGTGCCCGCGCGGTCCTGGGCCTCCGAGGTGGACGCGCCGAGGTGCGGGGTCACGACGACCTGCGGCAGGTCGAACAGCGGCGAGTCGGTGCACGGCTCGGTCTCGAACACGTCGAGGCCCGCGGCACGCACGTGGCCCTTGGTGATCGCGTCGGCGAGCGCCTGCTCGTCGATCAGCCCACCGCGCGCGGCGTTGACGATGACGACGCCCGGCTTGGTCAGCGCGAGACGCTCGGCGTTGAGCAGACCCTTGGTCTCGGGGGTCTTGGGCAGGTGCACCGAGATGAAGTCGGCACGCTGGAGCACCTCGTCGAGCGAGAGCAGCTCGATGCCGAGCTGGGCGGCCTTGGCCGGCGACACGTAGGGGTCGTAGGCGACGATCTTGGTCTCGAACGCGGCCAGGCGGGCGGCGAACAGCTGACCGATGCGGCCCAGGCCGATCACGCCGACGGTCTTGCCGAAGATCTCGACACCGTTGAACTTGCTGCGCTGCCAGGTCTTCTCACGCAGCGTCGCGTCGGCGGCCGGGATCTGGCGGGCGGCGGCGAGCAGCAGGGTGACCGCGTGCTCGGCGGCGGTGTGGATGTTGGAGGTGGGCGCGTTCACGACCATCACGCCACGCTCGGTGGCGGCGGGCACGTCGACATTGTCGAGGCCCACGCCGGCACGGGCGACGATCTGGAGCTTCTTGCCCGCGTCGAGCACCTCGGCGTCGACGGTGGTGGCGGAACGCACGAGCAGCGCGTCGGCCTCGGGGACCGCGGCGAGCAGCGCCGGGCGGTCGGGGCCGTCGACCCAGCGAACCTCGACACCGTCACCGAGCGCGTCGACGGTCGACTGGGCGAGCTTGTCGGCGATCAGAACTACAGGACGGCCTGCTTGGCTCACTGTGGGGTACTCCTGGGGAAGAAAGGGGTCGGCAGTTACCGCGGCCCAGAATAGTCGCCGGGGTTCGGGTCCCCTTACCCCCCTGCCCGAAAACCGGGTGAACCCTGGGAGCCGCGCCCCTTAACGTCACCGCATGTCGCTGCGCACCGTCCCCGAGTCGATGGATCCGGCCGTGGTGGCCGCCGTCGACGCCGAGCTCGACCGGGTCGCCGCCGAGCACGGTGTGCGCATCCGCCTGGCCATCGAAAGCGGCAGCCGCGCTTGGGGTTTCCCCTCCCCCGATTCCGATTACGACTGCCGTTTCGTCTATGTCGCGGGCCTGGAGACGTATCTGTCGCCGTGGCGTACCCGCGATGTGATCGAGACGCCACCGGCCGGCCTGCTCGATGTGAACGGCTGGGATCTGGCCAAGGCGCTGCGCCTGCTGGTGCAGGGCAACGCGGTGCTCGTGGAGTGGCTGATGTCACCCATCGTCTATCGCGGCGACGAGGATTTCCGCGCCCGTCTGCGTGAAGTCGCTGTTCAGGTGGCCGATCGCGACCGCATCGCCCGTCACTATCTGCACCTGGGTGCCCGCCAATGGGGGCTCTACGCGCGCAACGGCGGTTTGAAGAAGGTGTTCTACTCGCTGCGCCCGGCGATGGCGCTGCGCTGGTTGCGCGAGCATCCCGGCGCTGCGGTGGCGCCCATGCACCTGCCGACATTGATGGCGCAGTGCGAGCTGCCCGCCGGTCTGGTCGGGGCCATCACCGAACTCACGGACCTGAAGTCGCGCACCCGCGAGATGGGGGCAGGCGCACCGCCTGCCCTGATCCCGGCCTTCATCGACGACGAGTTCGCCAGAGCCGCAACAGAGTTCACCGCACGCACGCCGCGCGACCTCACCACGGCGCGAGCGGTGACCGACGAGTTCTTCCGCGCGGAGGCCCTGAAATAGCAGAAACTCCGCACCATCCGGTGCGGAGCTTCACGTTCGTACGCTGGTTCGCGCAGAATCAGAGGACGCGGACGTCCTGAGCCTGGGGGCCCTTCTGACCCTGGCCGATCTCGAACTCCACACGCTGACCCTCATCGAGGGAGCGGAAGCCCGAGCCACTGACAGCCGAGTAATGCACGAAGACGTCGGGGCCTCCGCCGTCTTGCGCGATGAAGCCGAAGCCCTTCTCGCTGTTGAACCACTTCACAATGCCCTGAGCCATTTCAAAAACTTTCCTGTAGACGAGCCAGGTCCTAATAGTCCGGTCCCGGTCTCACTGTTCAACAATGCCACGGTTTCGGAAATTCCTCCACACCTCCACCGGAGCGCTGTGAGCAAGCCAACCCCGGTAGCTGCCAGTTGGTGCTGTCACATAGTTCGCGAGGTGGATGCTGCGTGGATGCCGACGCAGTTGCCGCAGGGATGCGGCGAATTGTCCGGAACACGAACCGAACCGACTGGCACGCATCACCATCGATAACCCTATTGCGTGGTGAGCGACCACCGTCAGCGACCCTAGACATTTTCGATAAAACCAGTACGGCAAATTCCCTACCAGCGTATTTTCCGTTTCGTGAGGGTGCACACACCCCGGACGAGAAAACGCGCAAGGAGCTGAGCGTGCTGAACATCAACCATTTCACTTACGGCTGGCTGACCCCGTTGCTCGCCTATCTCATGTCGGTCCTCGGATCGATGCTGGCACTGCGTTGCATGGTTCGCTCGCGCGCCTCCGGCATCCACGGCGGATGGCTCACCGCCGCCGCGATCGCACTCGGCGGAACCGGCATCTGGGTTATGCACTTCATCGCCATGCTCGGTTTCTCCGTGCAGGGCGCGACCATCCGCTACAACGTGCCGATCACGCTGTTCAGCGCCGCCGTCGCCATGGCCGTGGTGTGGCTCGGCTTGTCGATCGTCGTGCGCCGCAGCTGGGACACCGCCGCGCTCCCGGTGGGCGGCGCGATCACCGGTCTCGGCGTGGCAGCCATGCACTACGCCGGGATGTATGCGATGAAAACCGACATCGAGATCGTCTACGCGCCCGCGGTCGTGGTCGCCTCGCTGGTGATCGCCGTGGTCGCCGCCACCGCGGCCCTCTGGTTCGCCCTGCACATCCACGGTTTCCTCGCCACCATCGGCGCGGCCCTGCTGATGGGCGTGGCCGTCACAGGCATGCACTACACCGGCATGTTCTCCATGAGCGCCCACACCAGCGCGCACGTCGCCCACGCCACGGGCGCTACCGCGTCACAGCTGCTCACGCCGCTGATCGTGGCCATCAGCATGGTCACCATGATCCTGCTCATGCAGGTCGGTATCACCGAGGCCGAGGATCCGAACCTGACCCGCCCGATCCACGGGCAACGCGCCAGCCGTTTCTGGCCGAGCGGTCAGAACTAGTCGACGACGCGCACCCGCTGCGCCTCGGGACCGCGCCGCGTCTCGTGCACCGCGAATTCCACGCGCTGACCGGCCCGCAGTGTCCGGAACCCCTCGCCGACGAGTTCGGTGTACTCCACGAACACCTCCGGTCCGCCCGCGTCCGGGGTGATGAAACCGAACCCCTTGCCGCCGTCGAACCAGCTCACCACGCCGCCGGTCATCCACCGACCTTCCTAATCATTTGCCTGACATGCCGATTCGTTCATGGTCGCATGCCGCGAGGCGCGACACGAAAGCGCACGGACCGGTCGACGCACCCGAGCTGGATAAACTCCAGCCAGGTTCGTCCGCGAGAACGGAGATCCGGTGTCTCACCATCCTGCGCGACCCCCGCTCCGGCACGGCTGGTCATGATCCGCGTCGCGGCGAGACCCGCCGCCGAGGCACTCACAGTCGTCGTCGCCACCTCCGTGGCGGTGCTCGCGATCATGATGCCGATCAGCTTCGCCGATCTGGGCGAATCCGCCCACGACGATCTGCTGGTGTTCAACATCCCGCGCGCGATGACCGGCGGCGCGTTCATCGCGGTCATCACCGCCGCCGTCACCGTGGCGGTGGGCAGTGTGCGCACCGCCCGCTGGACCGCCCTGCTCGCGCTCGCCGGGATTCTGCTGAGCCACCTGCTCGCCGCGGGCGACAGCAGCGACGGCCGTCTCGACAGCGGTGTGTCCCTGGCGACCCTGAACTTCGTCGACGCGCTGCTCGCCGGCATGGCGCTCGGTGCGACCGCGGTGGCGGTGTGGAACGAGCAGCGGCTGCGCATCGCGTTCCTGTTCGCCGCGATCGGGGCCACGGTCCTCGGCGACATCACCCAGACGCCGACCGACGACACCACCGGTGGTTTCGACGGGGCGCTCGCGGGCTCGCTGCCGCTGTGGTTCATCGGGGGCAGCGTGCTCGCGCTCGCCTATTTCGCGGTCACCAGCGCCGCGCCCGCCCCGTCACACACCGATTCCGCGATCCCGCTCGCGCCGGTGCTCGCCGCCGTTTTCGTCTACTCGGCGATCATCTTCACCTCGTTGAACGTGTCGCACCACAAGACCAGCCTGCGGCACGTGGTGATCGCCTCGATCATCGTGCTCGCCGCCACCGCGGCCGCCGCCTTCGTGCTGCCCGAGCGCGACGGCGTGCTCACCGCGTTGATGTCGTCGTTCTCGGTGGCAGGCAGCCTGGTCATCACCCTGCCCCGCAACGGCTGGGTGGATCTGGGCACCCTCGTCGCCATCGCCCTCGGTCTCGGCATCGGCCTGCACCGCCCACGCCCCCTCGCCGCCGCCCTCTGGATCGTGGCGCTGGCCGGCCTCACCCTCGCCGCCGACATCACCGCGCCGCCGGCGACACTCACCGCCACCGTGGGCTGCCTCGCGCTCGGCGCCGTCTGCGGTTACGGCGTGGGCAGTGCGGTTCCGGTCAACTCCTCGTCGGCGGTCGTCGGCTTCTGCGTGCTGTTCGTCCCTTCCCTCGGAGTAGCACTGAGCGACACCGAATTCGGTCACCTCGCCTACTCCTCGGCCTGGTACCGCACCGCGGAGGTGGACCGTGGACCGGTGCCCGGCACCGTCGCGGTGATCATCGCGCTCGTCTGCGCGGCCATCGTCGCCCTGATCCTGCGGCGGCGTCAGCCCTCCTTGCCGGATCAGTCCCTCTAGTCAGGGCCTGCCGCAACAGCTTTCGGGGTATACCCAGTTCATGAGTTTCCCGGTGTCCTTCGGGCTCCCCCAGATCGGCCTGCTCGTCCTGCTCGCGGTCGGCGTCGCCCTGCTCGTCGCGGCAGTCCTGGCCCGCCGCCGCGGCCTCAAATCCGTGCTGGGCCGCGCGATCCCCGGCCTCGCCCTCCTCCTGGCCGCGACCGTGCTGCTGTGGATCGCCACCCTCCTGCAGACCTATCTCGGCCTGACGGGCGAGATCAAAGCGGCCCACGTGATCGCGAAAACCATTGGGGACCAATCCCTCGAACTCGACGTCACCACCTTCGACACCGATGGAACTGTCACCGACCGCACCACCCACCGCATCGAAGGCGACCTGTGGGTGATGCAGGCGGCCATCGTCGAACTGGAACCCTGGGTCAACGCCCTCGGCTTCCACTCCGGCTACACCCTCACCCGCCTGTACGGCCAGCGCCTCGACGGCCGACCCACCACCCAATCCCACATCTTCCTCAACGGCTCCGACCGCGACTTCTTCGAAGACATGCGCGAAAACCGCTGGTACACCTCCCCCTTCATCCGCTCCGCCTACGGAAACGCCGTCATCGCCTCCCCCGGCGAATACGACGTGTGCATCTCCCGCGACGCCATCAAGATCTGCCCACCTCGCTGAAACCTATGAGTCGGCACGAGCTTTCGTGCGTACATTGAATCCGTGGAGATCCGCAGATACACCGAGGCCGACCGTCCGGAACTGACGGCCCTGGCCTCCCACGTCGGCGAGGGCTCCCCGACAGCCACCCTCTGGGGCCACCCTGAATCCGAGAAGGCGGTGTACCTGACCCCCTACATGGACCTCGCCCCCGACTCCCTCTTCCTCGCGGTGGACGACGGCCGCCTGGTCGGCTACCTCACCGGCTGCGTCGACAGCACCACCTTCCCCACCGAAGAAGCCCGCCTCGAATCCGCAATCCGCGACCACCGCCTGATCTTCCGCCGCAAACCCGCCACCTTCTTCGCCCGCGCCCTCACCGACACCGCCATCGCCAGACTCCGCCACCACCCCCTCGCCACCGAACTCACCGACCCCCGCTGGCCCTCCCACCTCCACATCAACCTCACCCCATCCGCCCGAGGAACAGGCGCCGCCGACGCCCTGATGCACCACTTCCTCGACCACCTGAGCGCAAGCGGCTCCCCCGGCTGCTACCTACAAACCCTCGTCGAAAACCCCCGCGCCGTCCGCTTTTTCGAACGCCACGCTTTCACCACCCACGGATCCCCTGCCGCAGTCCCCGGCCTGCGCTACCAAGGATCAAAGGTCCACCAACAGACCATGGTCCGCCCAACCCCGTCCCTCTGATCACGAACTACTTTGCCAATCGAATTCGCGCCGCTTCGATTTCATCGACCAAGCGCCTGTGCAGATCAGCCGCATGCACATCGACGACGACCCAGACAATGTCGTCATCTACAAGCCAATAGCTGTGTGCAATTCGATTGCGCATCCCCTTGATGAGGCGCCAGGGAATGTCCGGATGGTTCTCGAGCCACTCCTCCCCCATCCGGTCGAGGTCGGCGGCAAGCCGAATGACGCTGTATTGGCAGGCACGAGCCACCGCGATGTCGGCATCGAACGAGGCTCTTCCTCGAGCAGCCAGGTCGGCGATTTCCTTACATTGTGGCGTCGACATAGAGCAGCCGCTGATCGACCCGTTCGTCACTCACGCGGCGAACGCCAGCCGCTTCGGGCCGCGATCGACACCACGGCGAAGCAACTCGTTCGATTCCAGATCAGCCGTCGTCACCACATCGACCGGACACCCGAGCAAGTCGCGGAGCTCGGAGTCCAGGTCCAGGATGTCGAGGCTCGACACGTTCGGCGCCAATTCCACCAGCAGCTCGAGGTCTGAGTCCGGCCGGTCCTCGCCCCGGGCAACCGACCCGAACAACCACACATTGGTCACCGGATAGCGCGCCAGGACGGCTTCGAATTCACTCCGCCGTTCTTCGAGCAGCACGCTCGGGCGCACCGCATTCACCAATGCCGTCCCCAGCCGGAACCCAGCCGCACCCAGCAACTGCTCGACCATCGCGAACGAGGGCTGCCTCCGCCCCGCCTCCACATTCGCCACTGTCGACTGCGCAACCCCTGCCCGCTTTGCCAACTCACGCTGGGACAACCCGCGACGACATCGAGCCTCACGAACCAGGCTCCTCGCGGTCGACCGCGTGCCATAGCCTGTTGCCATCCTTCGATGATAGCGAATTCGCTATCATCGCCGCTGATTCATGTCGAGCTGGTGACCCCACCACCTTCGCCGGCAGTAACTACCCCGAAACCGGCATTTTGCGGAAGCCATGGTCCGTCGCCGAACGGCAACTCACCGGTTCGAACCCCGAGGTCGTTGCGGGCGCACTCGTAGAAGGCATTCCGTTTGTGCCCGGCCGCCTCGAAGGCACGGATGTATTCCTCATGACTGATTTCAGCGCCACGCGCCACAAGGCTCAACTCCCACACTGCCTTGTTCCAGGCCCGCGCGGCGGCAACAGCTTCAGGGGACCCGAGGAGCAACACCATCTCCCACTTCAACGTCTTCTCGGAGTCGGCCTCGAGCAAAAGGCGTTCTCCTTCCTCGGCCGGGATCGACTGCCCGGCACTCGGAAAGCCCCTGCCTGCAGCCATCCGCATAGACACCACTGAATAATTCTTGAGCGCGTGCGCGAACTCGCTGTAGGCAACCAGCCGCCGATCGTCCCACCTGCTCTGTTGAGTCCGACGCCACTTCGCCCGTTCGGTGAGGGCAGCCCCCACAAAGGTTGCCCCTGCGCCCAGCAGCACACCTGCGACAGTAATCAGTTGCTGCACAACACTATTCATTAATCTATTATGCGCCGCATCTCATGCGTCGAACCGTCGAACAACTAGGACGCCGTCACCTCCGATCACACCCTGACCCGTGCAGGTCAAAACCAGATCGAGTCGACGTGAGTTCGAGTCCCTCTCATCGACAGGCTGCCCGACGCGACGATTAGAGGGCGGTCATGCCGTAGCGGGACGGATCGAGGGCTCGGCGAACAGATCAAGACCGCCAGCCGCACGACGGCGATCATGCGCCTCAGAAGCTGGCGGCGAAGACCTGTGCTATTCGGGTCTCGATCTCGTTCGGAGACACCCGGCCACCGGACGACAAGTAGCCGATCACCGTTTCCTTGGCGATCTCGAGGAGTTCCTCGTCAAGTGCTCGACTATCGAGCGCTTCGAAAAGCATCAGAGGCGCGAGTCGGAGAAGACGTTTCAGGAAGTCTCGGAGAATGTCTCGTTCGGTGATATCGGGCCCCGCGAAATTCATCTGTTTCCAGGTGCGCAGGATCGATTGGATCAGGTGGGGGCTGCCGCCCAGGGCCGCGCGGCGCGCGTAGATCTGGTCGAACGCGGCCTCACCGAGCACGTGGAGCGCAGCGTAGGGATCTGCGTCACTGGGCGCGTATACGAGTTGGGATCGCCACCACATCCGTCCGAGGACGTGGCGGGTGAGGTCAGAGCCGAGCACTCGATCTGCCGGGGGGTTGGGATAGCGCCAGTGCGCGACATCGGGCAGGACGATCAGGGCGAGAAATGCCCAGACATCGCCGGAGGCTGCCTCCGCGGGCGAGATTCGCATCTCACGGTGCAGAGCAACTGCGAGTTGCAGGTCGAAGCTGGTCTTCTGCTTGGCGTCCGGGGGTTGCGGGAAACCGGATTCCTTGGCCAAGTCGACGACGATGTCGCGCAGGAGCTGGAGCTTGGCCGGATCGACACGCGTACCGCCGGTCGCGACGAACACTGCAGAACTGTCCGAGAGAGAGCAGCGGCTACTCAACTCGATCGGGCCGAGCTCCCGATATTCCGCGGCAAGAGGTTTCGCGCGATGTCGGAGCAGTCGCGGATACAGAAGTGTCATGCGATCCCCTCGAAGATCTTGACTGCTGCCTGCAGCTGCGAGGCGAAGAGGTTCGGGGATTCCTGCGCGGCAAGGCGGACATCTGTGATGGATCGACCGGGAAACAGGCGGCCGAACAATTCCTGGAGAGTGGCTCCCAGAGTCTCGTCGAGATAGGTTGCGTCGTCATTGAATTCACTGATGCTCAAAGCATGATCCACCATGGTCCGTGCCACGTCCGCGTAGAGCATGGACAGCGCCAGCTTGTCCTGCAGGCGAGGATTTGCCGCGCGCTGCAGTGCTTCTGCAATCAACGTCTTCTTCTCGTTGACCAGCAGCAGTAGTGAACCCATTGTGGCGACGTCGAGGTCGCTGCCGATCTCGAGGTGCCAGGCGGCATCACCCGGGTAGTTTGTCTGGTCGAAATCGACGATGGCGATGGGAAATTGCGGCGCATCGCCCTGCAGTCGAATTTGCGTGCGATCGCTCCACAGTACCGATCCACCGCGACGAGGGGCCACCGGCCGATCTGTGCCGTGTCTGCGTCGCGCCAGCACCAGTGCGGTATCGAGCGTGACAACACCGCCTAGATCAGCGCCGACGAGTTCTGCCCGCAGCTCGACCTCACCGTTGGCGGGAACGATTGCGCGAGACAGCGTCCCACGTAGTTTGGATCCGGTCGACGTCCAGACCCCCGCCAACGCCAACTCGGTTCCAGGTGCGAGAGTCGACTCCGCCAGTGCACGCTCGAGGTCGACGTGTACGACCCTGCGCAACAACAGATTCGTCTGATAATCCCAGTGCGGAAGGTGGTCCGGTAGTGAGATCTCCTCACCACCAACCGTGAGCAACCACTCTCCTGCCTCGATAACCCCGACAGTTGGCTTCCTATACGGCAGAACACGATTAGGCATCAGGCAACCGCCGCTGTGAACAGAACGATGTCAGTCATCGTGTCAGCGGCGGGCTTGACAATCGCTTTCCACACTCGCCCGTCGCCACCCTCGATCACGTATGTCGGTGTCTGATGAACCTCCCCGGCTGGGTCCTCCCAACCCACAAGATTGGGTATCTCGGCACCGGTCGGCGGATCCATTTCCAGACCACCATCACTGGCCAACGCAACGGCGACGTCAGCGCTGACGCGCTGGAGTACCGCGACCGGCAACTTGAACCGCTGCACCACAACACCGTGCCCCCACAGCTCGTCCGGTTCGGGGTCACCGACGTACTCGATCTTGGGTCGGCGCCGCCGCGCCGAGGACTGTTTTGTGCGAGATTCGAGCACATGGCCGTTCTCGCTGCCTCCGTAGCCATCACCAGCTCCGGAACCGAAATCGCCAGAGCCCTGGGACTCGATCGCATCGGACGATTCGAGGTCATCGGGCTCCGCAGGATCCATTCGCCGACCACTCGGCCGCCGCTGTGGCGCAGGCCGTGGAGGTGGCGCAGTATCGCCGGGCCTGCCGTAGTCGGTGGCCGAGCCGATACCCCATGCACCACCGACCAGCGGAGACAGCCGGTCACTGGCCGCACCGAGCGACACCTGCGCAACCTCGACCCCGCTACTGCCACGAGGGCCGATGACCTTGTCGATCTCTTCCTTCATTCTCGTGAACGCCATCTTCACGAACGAATATTCGGGGTGATCGAGCGACTGATAGTTCCAGTTGTCGTGCGTTGGGGGCTCAGCTCGCGCAAACGCTACGTCGACCTCTCGGTCGGCACGGAAAACAGCTGCGTAAGCGGAAATTTCGCTGGCAGGCTTCGGACCTGGCCAATAGGTGACAACGAGCTCAGCAGGACGCATGAGACACACATGATGCACCATGCCGGTCTCGAAACCAGCCATGTATTCTGCCTCGCTCGGTTCGAATCGAAGCGCAACCGTCTGCTCGATTCCGAAGCGGCCGAGCAGCTTCTTGGGGCGCCTGCAGTACAGCTCCTCGGCGTCACTGCCGACCATCTTTCGATACGCATGGACGAACAGCTTCAGTGTCTTCATTTGGGCAGGGTCAGGCACGGGGTAGTCGATTCCGTCACAGGTAACCGAAAACCGCATCGGAACGACACCATTACTGTTGGGCAGCATTTTCGGCCAGAGCTGGTACACGATGGTCTCGGCCAGGTAGCGAGCTACATCGGCCGGTTCTCCGCCCTCGAGATCGGGATCGAGAATGGAGATCGTCGTTCCCGTTTCGGTGGCACCGAACGGCCGCAGACCGAGTTTGCGGGCCATGTCATCCGCGTCCGCTCCCACCAGAGGTTCGATGACGTCGCCCGATACGTCGCCCCACCAGTGCCTGCCGGTGTAGCGACGTTCGCGATCTCCTTCGGTGGCGTCGTAGCTCTTCCAGAGCGCCGCCGCCATCAGGCGCGTCTCGAACCGACCCTCGTAGTGGCACCGAGTGTGGACAAGGATGGTGCCCGACCCTGATGCGAGGTAAAGGATCCCCTTGCCGAACCCGTAGGTTCCACCGCCCAATTCCCGCTCACGGGGCTCACCGATATTGCGGAGGAACGCTACGAAGTCGCGACCTTGGTCGGTGACGGCGTCCGCTCTCGTCGGTCCACCGAGCCCACGAGTGCCGCGGTCGGATATCGACAGAACGCGGATAGTGGGCTGTTGCAGAGCTTCCCGGAGCGGAAGGCGATTCTTGGCCGGCGCCTTTCGCAGGAGGTTCTCACGCCACGCGGGCGCATCGGCCGCACTGACGGTCTGGAGATCGATCCGGTAGTCGACGGGTACTCCGTCGCCCTGGCGAGCGTCCCAACTGTTCTGTGCCGATTCCCGGACCAGGATCGTCAAGTGATCCAACTCGGGTTTGCCGAGCTGGTTCCTGATGCCCTCGGCAGCACTGGCGCCCTCGGGCGGAAACGGCTGGGAGACCCACGCGGGAGCCGTCATCGGAGTTCCTCCAGCATCGCTGTGATATGTCGCTCGACGTCGTGGATCTTCATCGGTGCGGGAGAATCCCCTGACAGGTCGATCGTGTAATCGACATTGTGTACGTTGGTGGAAATCGCCGCCGCTGCCAAGTCGACCGTTGTGAGCCTTGGAAACGCGACATCGACGTTGTACCAGCGTTGTTCGATGATCGAGTAGCGCGAGTGCGCGTAGTGATCGTTGTCCGCGGCACGATATCCGACCGTCGCCAACCGGGTCAGGGTTTCGCTCTCGTCGTCCGAAAGCTCCAGCACACGCTTGATCATGTCGAGGAAGCCGATGCCGCCGTGAACATCCATCTCCAGACGTAGCCAAACCAAGCCGAGGTCGCCGTCGAGCGGTGGCTCCAACTGATCCAGGCCATGGATGCGCACTGATCGGCCGTCCGGGTTCGTCGAAGTCTTCACCTCCAATGCACCCGCGCCCGTGGCGAAGTCGTGCCGATGTCCGGACGGACCTTTCCACGCTTTGATGGCACTGCTGTCATGTTCGAGAAGGAGTTCGAGGACCACCAACTCGCCGAAAAGACCGGCAAGTTGCTGTGATCCCAGTGGTGGGCCGGGATTGAGAAACAACGCCCGCCAGCGGTCGAGGACACGGTGCAGCACCTTCACCGGGTTGTCGGGCGATTCCTCGGTCGCGTACAGGATGTCGGCACAAAGGGTCGCGAAAATATCGTTCAGGTCCGGCCGAAGGCACACGAGGTCGGCGAAGTCCTGAAGCTTCGAATCATGTTCCAGCGTCCGTCTACTCAGGCGCAGCACCGGGCCGTTCAGTCCTTTGCGGACTATCTGGTGCGCGCCGATCGGAACGAGCAGGTGCCGGTTCCCCTCCCTGTCCAGGCCTGCAACCAACGGCCCCTTCGGCGTTGGCACCGGCAGCTCGGAGACGATGACCACCGAGGAGTCAGCGCGCGGACGCCGTTGCAGCAGCCTCCAGTTGTCGTCGAGAACTTTCTTGAGGTCGTTCAGCATCAGACATCCTCGGAGTCGAGAGGGCTCAAGTCCTCCTCCTCGATCTCGACACCGGACAGATCCGCAGAAATATAGTCGGACTCCCACGCGACGGTGCTGTCGTTGTCGGCGGGCGACGGAAACACGAGCCCGACACCGATCACGTGCTCCGGCGCATTCAACGGCACACGCTTGTCTTTGGCCGGCTCAGGCTCCGATACCTTGTCGATCGGATACAACACCAACAGACCCGCATCCGGTTGCTGAGCCTTGCGAGCGGTGACGATATCGACCTCAGTGCTTGTGCTGGTGATTCCGTCGAGATCCAAGCCTGCGTCTCGACGGCTCATCAACGTCTTGATATCGACGTGGTCAGGCCCGGAAGCGAACTGGGAGCGTGTGATTCGACCTACGCTCACTTGCGGTGCGAACTCGAACAAATCCTGTTCCGCCACAGCAGGTTTGCCCAATACCGCCACGTTCCACCGGCGAAGCGTTCCCGCGTTTCGGATGCGCTTCTCGATGTAGCCGGACATCAAATCCGCGTCGCATTCAGTCGACTTCTCGTGGAATCGGTAGTTGCGCAGAAAGTCCAGGATCAGCTCGCTTGAAACGTCACGAATCAGATAGCGACCATCAGCTCCGTTCCCTTCGGCTCTGTTGACCGCGAGTGCCGAGGCCACAAGGGTCCGCGCCGCCGCTTGATTGTCCAACAGCCAGTCAGCGTCCTTATGGAAATACCGAGTCTGAACTCGCTGCCCACCGTAGGACGACTGTGCCCGCACCGCGTCCTTCATCTTCGCGGCGGCGGTGACGCGCAGCGACGGGTGCGTCCGCAGGCGCACCGCGAACGTCATCGGCGTCTTGCCCTCGGTCATGTACACATCGATGTCGCGGCGCATCTCGGTCTCGACCGTGGCAAGGTGGCGGAACCAATCCTCGAGCTCCTCTGTCATCCAGATTCGAGGCAAGTCCGCGTATCCGCTACGGTAGCCGAACCAACGCCCCATCTGCAGTAGTGTGTCGTAGGTCGAAACTGCTCGAACGAAGTAACTGACCGAGAGCCCTTCCAGGGTGAGTCCGCGCGAGAGCGTGTTACCGCCCACCGCGATAGCGACGACCGGCCCGTTCTCGTAGTCGAGGCGGTCAGTGCTCTGGAAGTTGTCCATGACAACGCGGCAGTCGCGTAGTACGCCGGGGAGTTCCGTCGCGAGATCGTCGAACTCGACGGCCTTCTCGCCGAATTCAGCGGCAGGCACCCGCGCGGTCTCCGCCTCCCAGAGCTCCCGCAATTCCCTACGAAGAGCGGAATCAGCGAGGTTGCTGCTGACCTTGGCACGCAACAGCATCAGCGGGTCACGGAAACTGTTGTGCACGGCCGTTCGGACGCTGGTGTGAATCAGCATGGTGGAGTGCGGATTTCCCGTGCCCCGCACTCGGCGAGCTGCCGTCGTCAGCCAGAAGTACAGGACGGCACGACGCAGTGTCTCAGTGATCGAGGGATAGAAGTCTTCGGCATCTGCCCTGGTCTTCGGCCGGACCAGTGCGACATCGTCGTCGGGAACGTTGCGAATCATGTCGTAGCCGTCGTCGACCTCGGTCGGATCCTCCCCATCCAGGGCATAACGACCAAATAGAACCTCCGTACCGAAATGCCCATGCGGTTTGGGCAAGTTGACGATGAAGTGCTCGGGATACAGGTCGTCGGCGGACGGATCGATGAGCAAGTTGGCGAACGGCGAAGCTGTGTAGCCGACATAGGCAGACTTGGGCAGGGTGTCGAGGATTCCACGAATCAACGGGTTGATCGATTTGGTCGCCACAGTGGCTTGATCAGCCTCGTCGTCGATGATCAATGCGGGGCAATCCGCCAGGTACTCCGATGCATCACTCAACCACTTGACCAGCTTCCGCAGGACCGTCGCGTTCTTCTTGACCACACACAGCACATGGGTCTTGTTCGACTTCCCGAAAAAGCTCGCCGGGTTGGCGGTCGGTGAAAAGTCACGGTCCAGGTCGGTAATCTGCGTCCACAGGGTCGGATTCGGTTGCACCAGTTGCTGAATGAGCCGTGCCTGGGTCTGCCTGCGCAGCCCGTTGTGGATGCCTGCCAACACGATGAACAGCTTGTAGCCCCGGTCGGCAGCCTTCGCCATGACGGCAGTGAAGTTCGTCGTTTTGCCGGACTGCACGTAGCCGACGACGAGTCCGCGGGTCGAGAATTCGTTCTTGCGTGGGTGCTGCAGCAACGACACAATCCGTGTGGACGAGTCGTCCAAGCTGTTGATCGCGGGATCCCTCGGCCAACCCTGCTTGACGAGGTCTTCTTCGATCGCAGGCCACAGCTTGTCGCCCGGGTGCGGTCCCGCATACCAGGTTTCGTAGTTGTCGATCACTACGGAGTGCGGCTCACGCATCTCCTTGATTCGGACCATGTCCGCGTCGTAGCGCTCCATGATCCGCTTGATGATGTCCTCCGAGGGGCCGAACTGCCGGAGCTTCTTGATGGCTTCGGCAGGCGAGTAGGTGTCGAGGAGCGCCTTGTACACCTCGTACTGCCCATCAATCAGATCAGTCATCGAACTCCCACCTGCGTACGAACCACCCGGTCGACGATAGGAGGTTTCGCCCCCCTATGTTGTGGGTAACACTATCGGCTCGATACGACCAGTTGGAAGTGAGCGCGAGAGTTGTTACCCGGTCGATGAGGGTTATCAGTGGGCAACGCCGATTCGCTACATCCTCAGCTGAAGAGCAGCCCCATCCGCTGCAAGTGGTCGAGCGGCGCCGAGTCACGGGTGTCGAGCCAGGGACGGTCCACGACCTTCGTGGCTTCCTCGTGACTCACCTGGCTACCCAATGCAGCCGAGAGCACATGCAATGCCAACACCGGTGGGATAGCGTTGCCGATCTGCTGCGCGATATCGCCGCCCGACCAGGGGTAGTCGAGCGGGAATGTCTGGAGGCGACCGGCCTCACCAGGGCTGAATCGTGGGCAGGGGAATCCGGTGCTGTCGATGATCTGGTTTCGCGAGACCTTCCCCGTGACAGTCGCCGCAGGTTCCCGAGAACTGCGGCGTCCCCGCAACTTCGGGTCGCCTCCGGTCCCGTAGTTGGAGATGACCTGAAAGTCGTAGCCGCGATTCAGTGCGTCGCCCATGGTTTCCCAGGGCAGCAGATCCGCTGCGCCCAGCGTGCGGTCAACGCCTTTGCGGTAGGGACGATGTGTCGCGGTCGGCAGTTCGGGTTCACCTCGGAGCCGGGCGATAAGAATAGCGCGCCTGCGCGTCTGTGGGACGCCGTACTGTTCGGTGCGGAGTACATCTGCGACAACGTGGTAGCCGATTCCTTCGAGGACATCGCCCATCCGCTTCCAGATCGGCAGCACAGCCGGAACCTGTTCGAGCACAATGACTTTATAGGGGCTTCCACGTTCGTCCGCTTCGAGCGCCCATCGCAAGGGCTCTAGAACGAGGCCCGTCCGCTCATCCTCGAGGCAAGCAAGATCGCCGGACACATCATCGCCCGCACCCATCCGGTCGACATATCCCAGCACTTCGTCCAACGCCTTCCGGCCTGCCCCGGAACCCGCGACGGTGAAGGTCTGGCATGGTGGTCCGCCTGTGAGAATCCACGCACCCGGCACGTCCGCTGGACCGAAATGACGGACATCGTGAGGCCGCTCATTCAGGCCGGCAGCCGCCCTGGTCGCGCACGCGTTGCGGTCCCACTCGAAGCCGTAAACGTCCAATCCCAACCATCGGGCGGCGACATCGAGGCCCCCCGGCCCCGCGAAAAGGTCGACCATGTCCGCTCGGCGTGGCAGCGGCGGCTCGCGGTCGGTGGGCATGACACGAGATCTTAGCCGGCGCGGGGTTCGGCGGACTACCGACCGTTAACCGGCCGAGAGAGCTGTCCTCAATGCGACTCCCAGCGCGTGCGCGAACGGCGGTGGGGTGGCATTACCCACCTGCCGATACCTGGCTGTCTTTCGACCCGCGAATGTCCAGTACGGCGGAAAACCCTGCAGCGCGGCGACCTGGTCGACGGTGAGTTTCAGCATGTGGTCAACGCCGAGCGACGGATCCCAGACGAAGTCGGCTGACGGGACATCGTCGGCGAGTGCACGCCCATTGACCCCGAACTTCGCCCACGCGCGAACCGAACCTTGCGGACCCAGATCCCCACCACCTCGATCCCACGACCCTCCTACGATAGTCGGCGAAATCCCATCGGCCCGGGTTGCCCAATCCGCGGCCTGCGGCCACCCGCGTGCGCCCATCGATCCACGCAGCACCGATCCCACTGTCAGACCTGGGGCGGGCGGGATTGGACGCAGATTCGCGGTGAAGGTATCGGTTGCGTCGTCGCGGAGCGCGACCATGACCGCGTACTCACGGTGCTGCGGCACTCCGAAGTCGCACGCGTCGACGAGCAGCCAGCAGTACTCGTACCCGGCGTCCTCGAGATGCTTGGCCACGCGGGTGCGACTCGACGCATATTCGTCCCGTTTCAGCAAGTCAGGAACGTTTTCGATCAGCAACGCACGCGGACGCAATTCCACGGTCAACCGCGCAGTAGTCTCGAACAGTTCCAGTTCCCAGCTACTACCCCGGGGACGTGACGCGGTCGCTGCCGACTTCACCCGCGGCAACCCCGCGGCCAGTACGTCGATGTCACGGTGTGCCGGAAGGTCGTGTCTGGGTTCGAACCGGAGCAGGTCTTTTTGCAGCACATTCCAGGTGGGACGGTTCGCTCGCAAGGTTTCGCAGGCCACGTCACGGTTGTCGAGTAGAAGTATCGGATCGAACCCGGCTTGCTCCAGTCCGAGCGCGAGTCCCCCTGCGCCGGCGCACAACTCGATCGAGGTGAGGCGATCGCTTGGGCGCAGGTCGCGCACATCGCGATCCGGTTCGGCCCGCATCTATGCCCCCTCGCCGCCACAGTGACCGCAACTCGACCAAGAATAGCGGCCGACGACCTACAACGCCGGCACGTTATCGTCGACCTTCGCCCCCTTCACCTATTCTTAGCGAGCTTTTCGTGAGCGTGGGTTACATGTATTTGGACAGCCCTTTTCATTGCCCCACACAGCAATTCACGGAAATGCTGTCCAACGTGCAGGTTAAGGAGCATCCTCAGAACTGCTAGGACTGTGTATTGGGGAGCTCGTATGACCATCCGTCGTGGGGATGATGAGGGTGGGCCGGCGGGGTTGCCTGCGCTGCAGCGGTTGCCTGTGCGCGAGGCCAGGGATTTGTTCGAGCTGGTCAGGGCGGCGGGGGCGTTCGAGGCGGCGACTATGGACAGGTCGATCGACTCGTTGGTTGGGGCGTTGCCTCGGCCGTTGCGGCGGGTGGCGAAGAAGATCATGTTCGGTGGGCGATGACGGATCTGACTACGCGGGCGCAGTTGATTTTGCTGGCGCGGACGTTGCATGTGCATCCGCAGCGGGTGCATCATCTGCGGTATCTGGGGGCGGCGCGGTTGCACGAGTTGCAGGCGCAGGTGTCGGCGGTGTTGTTCGATCAGCACGCGACGACGTTTCGGCGGATCAGTGCGCTGGTGCCGTATATTCCGCTGACGATTTCGATTCCGTTGGTGCAGAAGCTGGTTCCGCCGATGATGACCGGGCGGGCGGCGGGGGCTGTGGGGGTCGAGCATCCGCAGAAGGCTGTGGAGACGTTGGCGATGCTCGATACGAGTTACGCGGCCGATTGCGCACCGTATCTGGATCCTCGGGCGATCGCGCAGCTGGCCGATCAGGCGCCCGCGCGGCCGGTGGTGCGGATCGTCAACGAGTTGTTGCGGCGGCGCGACTATGTGACGGCGGGACCGTTCCTGTCCTGTGCGACAACCGAATTGATCGCGGCGGTCGAGGCCGGTGTGGGTGACGATGCGGGGCTGATCTACTCGGCGGCGTACTCGTTCGACGCCGAAGTGCTGAGTGCTGTTGTGCGCCAGCTACTCGACGGGCCGCATCACCGGATCCCGCGCATGCTGCAGACAGTGCTCAACGGGCCACCGGGGTTGCAACATGCGGCGCTGTCGGTGTTTTCGCGTTGCGAGGACGACGTGGTGCGCCGAGTGGGCGACGTGCTGTTCGGCAATGCCCAGCCTGCCGACGTCACCAAACTGGTGCGGAACGCGCTGACCGTCGGTGCCATACCCGAATTCCTCACGCTGGTAGGACATCTGACACCGCTGGGGTTGTGGTCGCTGGTCGGCAACCGGGTGTTCGACGAGCCGGGTGTCGGTGCGCGGGTGGTGTCGACGCTGGAACATCGTGACGATGTCGAGAGCTGGCGCGGGTTGTTCACCCTGGCCTCGCGCATGGATGAGCGGGCCAGGAACGAGGTCGGCGATACGCTGGCGTCACTGTCGGACACGGCGGTCGCGGAGCTGCCTGCGCGGGCGACCGAAACCGGTTGCTGGCCCGCACTACTCGATCTCGTCGCCGCGTCGGGACCCGAGGCGCAGAATCGTTTCGGGAAGGTGTGGGGCGGGCTGGGACCGGAGCGGCGCGCCCGGCTGCATCGGTGCATCACCGAACATCGGTACGACAGCAGGCTCGCGGAGATCACGGCCATGGTGGAACCGGTGGAAGTGGATCAGTTGTTCTTCGAACGGCGGCGGACGCAGCGGCATCGGGGGTGAGCTCGATGCGTGGCGCGACAGCGCCACGGGTATGAGTCAGAGTGGTGGCAGCCGACTCGAGGAGGACCCTGATGTATCCCGCGCCAGTCCAACGACCGCCCAGCGGGGGGACGGCGATCGTCGCCGGGATGTCGGCGCTGGTCGGCGGGCTCCTCGGGGTCGTGGGGATGATCGCCGCGATGGTGCGGATGGTGACGTCGGACTATCCGATGTTCGCGTGGGGGTACGCGCCCGCGTGGGTTTCCATCGTCTCGGCGGTGCTGTTGGTGGTCGACGTCGTCGCGGCGGTGCTGCTGTTGATCGGTGCGATCCTGCTGTTCCGGCGGGGGAAGTCCGGGCCGACGATGGTGGCATTGGGCTGTGCGGGGGTCATCGGCGCCTACGTGGCCGGGGTGATCACCTCCGTCGCACAGTTCGGGCACTTCGATATGGGCAGCCGTATCTTCCGTGAGGTGGTGTTCGGGCAGTCGGCCGTGAACTCGCTGCTCGGATCGCACATCGATCTGCCGTGGTTCCTGCCGATTCTGCTGCTCGTGTTCCCTGCGGTGACGTTCCTGCTCGCGCTCCTGCCGTCGACGCGAAAGTGGTGCGGACGAGGGAATCAGCGGCCGGCTTGGGCAACAGCCGCGCCCCGGATGCCGTATCAGCACCCCGGCATGCCGCAGGCGCCCGGATACGCGGCACCACAGGCACAGTGGGCTCCACCGGGACACCACCCGCAAGTGCCGCGTCCGCAAGACGGGTATCGATAGCGAGCACCCCCGGGTCCACCCCGCTGAACATCACGCGACAACGGCGACGAACTAGGCGAGAGTGGGGTCCGAGGATTTCACCCGAGAGGATCTGCCCATGTTCGCTCGTTCTCCGCACCGCACCGCGATCAGGGTCGCCGTGATCGGTGCCCTCGTCGCCGCTCCCCTGGTCAGCGTGACCGCCCAGGCTTCGGCTGCCCCGGAGACACCCTCGCAGTCCGTCGAATTCGTCGATCGGAACGGTCATCACGACAACGGCCTGCACCTCGGCCACTACCCGCTGCGAAAGCTGCTGCACCACCTGCTGCCGCACGGTGCCTTCGGCAGCGTGGACTGACCCACCGGGATCGGCCGTCGAGGGCGGCCGATCCCCAGCCGTGGGACAGGACCCGCGATCCTCATGCCGTCCCGGCCCGGTCCGAATTCGTCGCGCGGACGAATCGGGATCCCCAACCACTCACGGCTGCAATGAGTTCCGGCGGTTCGATGATGGTGAACTCGGCCTCCACCCGGCCGAGGAGATAGGTGGGCCAGTCGAGGGAGTCGACGGTCTGCTCGACGCGGGTGCGGTTGCCCGGCAGAGGTGTGATGGTGCACCAGCGGCCTACCCGTGAACGGACGTGCTCGGGGGACGCCTCTATCTCGGCGACCACCCTGTAACCCGTTCGCGCACCGCCTATTCCGTTGCGAACGAAAGTGGCGGCATCGGGGGCGGGCAGCTCGCGCGGGCGGAAGTGGATTCCGGTGGCATGGGAGTCGGTGAGGCGGTCCACGCGGAACGAGCGCCAATCGTGGCGGGTGAGGTCGTAGGCGACGAGATACCAGCGGCGGCCGAGGGAGACCAGCCGATGGGGTTCCACTTCGCGGGTGCTCGTCCGACCGTCGGCGGCGGTGTAGGTGAAGGTGAGGCGTTCCTCGCGGCGACAGGTGAGGGCCAGGTCGGTGAGGACCGAGGGGTCGACGTCGGAGAGCGGGACGGCGTGCCAGCCGGCGGAAACTGTCATGGCGCGCAGCGCGTCGACGCGGCGGCGCAGCCGGGCGGGCAGGACGGTGCCGAGCTTGCCGAGAGCGCGCACGGACGGCTCGGCGAGGCCGTCACCCGCACCTTCGGAACCGGCCTGTAGACAGACGGTGATCGCGACGGCCTCGTCGTCGTCGAGCACCAGCGGGGGCATGGCCGCGCCCGCGGCCAGCTGATAGCCGCCCTCGATGCCGGGGCGCGCGTCCACGGGGTAGCCCAGGTCGCGCAGGCGGTCGATGTCGCGGCGCAGGGTGCGCGGTGACACCTTCAGCCGCGCCGCGAGTTCGGTGCCCGGCCAGTAGCGGTGGGTCTGCAGCAACGACAGCAGCCGCAGGGTGCGTGCACTGGTATCAGCCATATTTCCAGTATCCGTTCATTGCGGACAGAAACTGACCGCAATACCTTCTACCTTGGGATTCATGACCGAAACAGTGCTCGACACCGAACGCGCCGACCTCCTCGAGATGCTGGCCAAGCACCGCTACTTCCTGCGCAACACCACGCGCGACCTCACCGACGAACAGGCCGCGCTGCGCACCACCGTGAGCGAACTGTGCCTGGGCGGGCTCATCAAACACGTGGCCGCGGTGGAAGCGAACTGGGCGAAGTTCATCGTCGAGGGCCCCGCGGCGGGCCCGAGTTTCGACTCGATGACCGAGGAGCAGCTCGCGGAATGGAGCAATGCCTTCCGCATGCTGCCGGGCGAGACGCTCGCCGGACTGCTCGCCGAATACGACCAGGTCGCGGCCCGCACCGACGAACTGGTGCGCACGCTGCCCGACCTGAACGCGACCCAGCCGCTGCCCGAGGCGCCCTGGTTCGAACCCGGCGGCCGGTGGAGCGCGCGACGCACCTTCATGCACATCATGACCGAGACCGCGCAGCACTCGGGCCACGCCGACATCATCCGGGAGGCCCTCGACGGGGCTAAGTCGATGGGCTGAGTTCGTTCAGCAACGCCTCGGCCGCCGCGCGATGCTGTTGCGCGGCAGCCGGATCGGTGTCGTCGAGGACGTCGGCGATGCCCTGGTTAGCCCTGGCCTGCTCGAACCGGTACCCGAGTCGTGGTGCGAGGTCGAGAGTTTCGTTGTACAGGCGCAGAGCTTCGTCGGAAAGTCCTGCCAGTCGGCATGTTTCGGCGTAGCCGTTGAGGAAGTGGATCTTCCAGTGCGGTTCGAACAGGTCGTCGAGCAGGGCGAAGGCCTCGCGGTGGCTGTCGAGGGCCTCGTCGTAGCGGCCCATTTCCCGCAGCGCGACGCCGCGACAGTTCAGGCACCACGCCTCGTTGTGCTTGTGACCGTCGGCGCGGGCGGCGGTCAGCGCGCTGTCCAGATGTAGCAGGGCCGCATCGGGGTCGTCGGGGGCGATCGAGACGCCGAGGGCGATCTGGGCCTGCAGCGACGGCGGCTGGTCCGGGTCGCCAGTGGAGATTTCGAGTGCGCGTCTGGCCAACTCGGCCGCCTCGTCGCGTTTGCCGAGTTGCAGCATCGCCCAGGCCTCGCCGGCGAGCGCGTCGGCGGCGCTCATCGGACAACCGCTGCGCGTGTACAGGTCATGGGCCTGGCGGAACAGTTCGAGCGGTTCGGTGACATCGCCTTCGTCCCAGCGCAATTGGGCGCAGCGCATGGTGAGTTCGGCGCGGGGCAGCGGGTCGCCCGCCTCGGCGACCAGCGGGGCGGCGGCGGCATAGGCGGCGGCCGCCTCGGCCATGCGGCCGGCGTTGTAGCGGGCGAAACCCAGATCGCTGTGGGCTTCGGCCAGCTGACGCGGATCACCGAGTTGCTGTGCGGCGCTGAGGGATTGCTCGAACAACGCATTGAGGTGGGTGGTGCCGCAGCGCCGTGCGAAAAAGGTGCGCAGGAAGCGGGGCAGTTCGCAGACGTGCTCGTTGGCGCCGATCTCCACGGCGGCGTAGAACACCGCCATCAGATTGGTGTACTCGCTAACGAACCAGAAGAAGGCGACATCGCGGTTCGGGAAGTGCGGCACCGCTTTCGGTGCGGGACCGGCCGACACGGGACGGGTCGGTGACAGGAACGGCATGGCGGCGTCGGCGGCGGCCGCGGTGTGCACGTAGTAGTCGAGGATGCGGCGCAGCGCCCGTTCGCGGTCGGCGTCGGTGTCGTGTTCGGCGCTTGCCTGGCGGGCGTGCCTGCGCACCAGATCGTGCAGCCGATAGCGCCCCTCGGCGGGTTGCTCCACGAGGTGGGCGTCGAGCAGGTCCTCGAGCATGTCGCGTGCGGCGCGCAGCGGCACATCGGCCACCGCCGCGGCGACGTAGTCGGTGAAGGTGGAGCCCGGCACCAGGCCGAGCAACCGGAACAGGCGACGCTGGTCACGATTGAGCTGACGCACCGACATCCCGAACGCGGTGTCGAATTCCGTTGCGCCCTCGGCCATTCGCTCGACCAGGATGCCCACCGACCAGCCGGGCCGATGCCGCAACCTGGCCGCCGCGAGCCGCAGTGCCAGCGGCAGATTGCCGCACAGCCGCAACACTTCCGCCGCCTGCTCGGGTTCCCTCGCGAGCCTGCCGTCGGGACCCCGCGAATCGCCGCTGGCGCGGGCGAGCAGCTCGGCGCTCTCCTCGGCGGTGAGCACGTCGAGGGTCACCGGCGGCACCTCGTCGAGTTCGAGCAGACGGTTGCGGCTGGTGATGATGGCGACCGATTCGCCTGCGCCGGGCAGCAATTGGCTCACCTGGGCGGCGTCGACGGCATTGTCGAGCACGATCACCGCCCGCAATCCGGCCAGTTCCGAACGCCAGCACGCCGCGCGCAGTTCTACTCCGCCGTCCTGCGGCACCTTCTCCGACGGGACGCGCAGCGCCGAGAGCAGGGCACGTACGGCGGCGTCGGGGTCGAGGGGCTGACGGCCGTCGGTGAAGCCGTGCAGGTCGAGATACAGCTGGGCATCGGGGTATTCGGCGGTCAGCTGGTGTGCGGCGTGCACCGCCAGCGACGACTTGCCGACACCGGCCATACCGTCGATGGCCACCACCCGGTTCGTTCGGACGGCGGCGAGCACCTCGGCCAGAGCCTCTTCGCGACCGGTGAAGTCGGGGACGTCGCGGGGCAGGTCGTTACGCGGAGGGACGGCTTCGGCGGGCAGGTTGGGTGGGGCCACCTGGCGGCTCGTCTTGGGCGGGGCGGGCAGCGGGTTGTTGGCGCGCTCCCACAGCGCGCGCAGCGGGCGCGGGTCGCGCTTCACCAGACGGCACAGTTCCAGCACGGCAGGCCACGGCGGCACCGTCTGCCCGTTGAGATAGCGCGACAGCGACGACGAACTCAGCCCCGTGTCGCGCGCCAGCGCCCGCACTCCACGCCCGGACAGTTCCTGGAGCATGCGCAGCCGCGCCGCCAGCTCGTCCTGCGGGTACGCCCGCTGTTGCACCACCACTGTTCCGCACTCCGTGTCCCGGTATGAAACGACTATTTTCCCGCCGACAATCCGGAGGTCAGAGCCGTTTCCACTGTCCCAGAGTGTCCCACAGACCTCGTTTCGGAGCACGCGTCGGGCTGTTATAGGGACACACCGCGAGCAGCGGAAAACGCCGAAACCGAGGAGAACATCATGCAGTCCCGTATGCAGAACCCCGCGATGATCCTGACCGGCGCGATGGGCCCCATCCAGGAGATCTTCGGTGCCATCAAGACCGGCGGCGTGGAAGGCGAGATCCTGGAGCTGGTGCACTTGCGGGTCAGCCAGATCAACGGATGCAGCTCCTGCGTCGACGCGGGCACCAAGACCGCACGCAAAGCCGGCGTCAGCGAGGAGCGCCTGGCCACCGTCGTCGCCTGGCGGGAAACGCCCTACTTCAGCGACGAGGAACGCGCCGCACTGGAACTGGCCGAGGCCGCCACCCGGATGGCCGACCGCGCCGATGCCGTCACCGACGAGGTCTGGGACCACGCGGCCAGCTACTTCGACGAGCGTCAGCTCGCCGCCATCGTGCTGATGATCGGCATCACCAACATGTTCAACCGGCTCAACGCCACCACCCGCCAGATCGCCGGCGCCTGGGGCTGAGCCCCTCCACACCACCCGAAAGGACCTTTGCGATGAGCACGAAGCAGCAGACCCACAGCGGCTTCTCCCGTTGGATGCAGCACAAGATGAACGCCCGGATGAACCGCAAGATCCGCCGCGGCAACGGCAGCTTCATGGGCATGGACGTGCTCATCCTGCACACCGTCGGCCGCCGCAGCGGTGAGCCGCGCCAGACACCGATCTCCTGGTTCTCCGACGGTGGCGACGGCTGGCTGCTGGTGGCCTCCGGCGGCAAGAACGGCGACCCCGACTGGTTCCGCAACCTGATGGCCCACCCCGAACAGGCCACCATCGAATTGCCCGGCGACCAGCCGGTTCCGGTCGTCCCACACGTGCTCACCGGCGCCGAACGGGCGAACGCCTGGGACGCGATCACCACCGCCCAGCCCCGCTACGGCAAGTACCAGGCCAAGGCAGGCCGCGAATACGCGGTCGTCCGTCTCACCGCATGAAGATGCGTGCGGAAGCCCGGGCCGGGCTTCAGGCGGGCAGGAGTCTGCCGATCACCTCGGTGAGCTGGCGGACGTTGCGGCACTCGTGCATGGTGACGATGTCGGTGTAGGTGTCGGCGGCGGAATCACCGGTCGACCATGAGCTCGACGGTTCCGGGTTGAGCCAATACACCGCTTTCGCACGCTCGGACATCACTTCCAGCGCAGCGAGATTCGGGTCGGTGCGGTTGGTGCGGGCGTCACCGAGGATCAGCACGCAGGTGCGTGGGCCGAGGGCGTCCAGATAGTGGTCGACGAAACCCTGGAAGGCCTCGCCGTAGTTGCTCGACCCGAAACGGGCCACCCCGCCCTCACGCACAATGCTCTGCGCGAAGCCGGGCGGTGGGGGTTCACCCGGTGTGAAGAAGTGCGTGATCTCGGCGCACGTGTCGACGAAACCGAAACTGCGGACCTTGCTGAACTGGTCCTGCAACGCCTGCACCAATTGCAGGGTGAACTCGGAGAACCCGGTCACCGACCCCGAAACATCGGCTAGCACAACCAGATCGGGACGACCGTGTCTGCGGGCGCGCAGCACCGGGTCGACGGGCACGCCACCGGTCGCCATCGAACGGCGCAGGGTGCGCCTCAGATCGATCTGACCGCGCACCGCCTTCTTACGACGCACCGCCAAACGGGTCGCGAGTTTGCGCGCCAGCGGATGCACCAACCGGCGCATCTCGGCCAGGTCCTGCTCGCGGGCGCCGAGGAAATCCGTTCGGTCCGCCGAGTTCTCGACACCACGGCGGGCGATGTAATCGGTGCCGCGCAGTTCGGCCGAGCGCAGCCGGGCCTCGTTCTGCACCGCCGTCCGGAACTGGTCGACGCGGCGTCGCGCTTCGATGGTGTGCACGGCGGCATCGAATTGCCCCGTGCCGCCCATGGTCTGGGCCACCTGTTCGGAGATCTCGTCGGGACGAAGGGATTTCATCGTCAGATACGACGACCAGCCCGCACCCGATGCCTGCGTGACCCGGCCCGCGCTCTCCCCCGCCCCGCCGTAGGCGCCGAAGGTGTCGAGGGCCTCCCTGGCCAGGTCCGCCGTGTCGGCGCCCTGGACGAGGGTGGCGATCAGGCGGTCGCGCAGGGACTCAGGGTCGTCACTCGGGCTCGGTACAGGCAGTTGCGTGCCGAGGAAATACAGGTCGAAGAGCTGGTCGAAGACCGAACGCTGACCGTTGCGGCGCAGCAGGCAGGCGGCGAGACCGGAACGCAGGCGGTCGGTGTCGTCCATGCCGAGGGCGACGATCGCCGACGCGGCATCGATGGTTTCACTGGGACCGGCGAAGATGCCGTGCTCACGCAGGAGACCCACGAAGTCCACCAGCCGATCGGTGGGGGCGGTCATGGCCGGGGGCTCTCCCCGTCGAGCGCCAGACGTTCGACGGCGAGCCGATGGTCGGACTGGTACTTCAGGAGCACGCCGAGGGTCGACCGCACCACCGACGAGGTGATCTCGCGGGTACGCAAGGCCACCAAGGTCTTCGCCCAGTCGACTGTCTCGGCGATCGACGGCGCTTTGCGCAACGGCAGCTGACGCAACGCCGCCACCGTGCGAACCACGGGCTCGGCCAACATCTCGTCCAATTCCGGGACCTTCAAGCGGACGATCGAACGCTCCAGCTCGGCGGTCGGGTAATCGATGTGCAGATACAGGCAGCGCCGTTTCAGGGCCTCGGACAGGTCGCGGTTGGCGTTCGACGTCAGCACGACGAACGGGCGGCGCACGGCCTTGACCGTGCCCAGTTCGGGGATCGAGATCTGGAAATCACCGAGCACCTCGAGCAGCAGCCCCTCCAGCTCCACATCGGCCTTGTCGAGTTCGTCGATGAGCAGGACGGTGGGGTCCGGATTGCGGATGGCCGCCAGGAGCGGCCGGGCCAGCAGGAACTCCTCGGAGAACACATGATCGCGAGTGCTGTCCCACCCCTCGCCCGAGGTGGCGGTGATACGCAACAACTGCTTGGCGTGATTCCACTCGTACAGCGCGCGGGCCTCGTCGATGCCCTCGTAGCACTGCAGCCGCAGCAGGTCCGCGCCCGCCGCGGCGGCGACAGCCTTGGCCAGCTCGGTCTTGCCGACACCGGCGGGACCCTCGATCAGCAGAGGTTTGCCGAGGTGATCGGCGAGGAAGACCGCCGTCGCGATGTCGAGGGACGGCAGGTACCCGGCCGCTGCGAGCCGGTCGGTCACCTGATCCACCGAGGGAAAGAAGTTACTCATCAGTAATGAGTATATCGAGAGGGTTTCCGACGGTGCGGTAGCGCCCGGAGTCACGCCGACCTGGCGATGGCGGTGGCGATCCCGTCGAGGATCAGCTCCAGACCGAAGGTGAAATCGTCGTCCGCCGATTCGTCGTCCGGCGGGATATCGGCGAAGGCCTGGGCGGTGAACAGGGCCGCGATCTCCGGAAAACCGGAGAGGTCGACGGCCGCCACGTCACGCTGATACGCGTCGAGGTCCTGCGCCTCGGTGCGCTGGTCGGCGCCGCGCCGTTGCGCCATGTGCCGGTCGGTGACGAACGCCTGCCGGACATAGCCGCCGACGACGGTGATCGCACCGATCTTGGCGCGCCAGTCCAGGCCGGTGTCGCGCAGCGCGGCAAGGCCCGCGTCCATCCAGGCGAGCGCATTGAGGCCGCGCGGGGGTCCGGTGACGGGTATCTGGGTGACCCAAGGATGACGGGCGAACGCGGCACGCTGACCATTCGCCCAATCCCGCAGGGCCGCACGCCAGTCGGACCCGATGGCAGGCGGCGGCCCGAAGGCGGCGTCGGCCATCAGGTCGGTGAGGCCGTCTCTGGAACCGATATGACGGTAGAGCGACATCGCGGTGACATCGAGTGCCGCAGCGACTTTCGTCAGCGAGGCGCCACGTAGACCGTCGCGATCGGCGAGTGCGATGGCGGTCGCGACGATGCGTTCCGCGTCCAACTCGGCCGGGCGGCCGACGCGCGGCCGTGGCTTGCCGGTCACCGTCTCCTCATTCGTCGGGGTATCGCCAACTTAACATAGGCCCTATAGTTTAAGACCTATACTAATTCGAAGCCGGGGACGCCTGCCCGGCAGTGAGGTCCGATAGCTGTGGGTATCAACAGAATTCAACGGATCACCGGGGCGGCCGCGTTCATCGGCGCGGGCTGCACACTGATCGAATTGCCGCTGTACTTCGTGTACCCGGGCGCACCGCCGGACGCGAACGTGCTCACCCGCTGCTTGCTCGGACTGGTCGGAGCGACGCTGTTCGTGGTGTTCATGAGCGGATTCGCCTACCTGGTCCGGCAGCGTGACCCGGAACGCGAATGGTTCGGGTCGCTGGCCGCCGCAGCCGGAACAGCCTGGCTCACAGTGGTTTTCGTATCGACTGGGCTCGAAGTGGGCGCGGTGATCGCGGCACCCGAACCGATCGACCCCACCATCACCGTCACCGGAACCTACATCCTGTACGGCACCGTCGCGCGACTGCTCGAAGGACTGTTCCTGGTGGCTTTCGCGACCGCGGCCGCACGGCTGCTCCCCCGCTGGTGCATCGTGATCAGCTGGGCGCTGGCAGCGGTGAATTTCGCGTTCGTGCCGTCGTTGTTCTTCGGGAACGTTCCGGCCGAGTTCTACGCGGCCAACGGGTGGGGTACCACCGCGACCGTCGGTGGGCTCACCCTGCTGTGGTTGTTCGCGATCGGCAGCGCGCTGTTCTTGTCGAGCCGCGACGCTGCCGACCGGCCGGCGGTGTCAGTACGGGTGGGCGGCGGCCTGCACCCGGCCGGAATCGATCGCGGCGAGTAGGGCGTCGCGGTCTACGACGGTCTGTTCGGCGTAGGCGAGGGCGAACTCGCTCATCGCGCTGTCGAATTTGTCGCTGTCGCCGAGGTAGGAGTTGATCGCGAGGCGGTCGCCGGAGCGGGCGTGGGCGCGGGCGAGTACGCCGCCGCACAGGCCCGCGTAACCGGCGAGCTCGTGGTGGCTGAGGGCGCCGATGTCGACCGAGCCCTTCATGTCTTTGAGCTGACGCCAGTAGAAGTTGTTGCCCGCCGGGCCCGTCGCCCAGCCGAGGAAGATGTCGCTGGCAGCCTGCATCAAGCGCTGGCCCGCCACCACGCGGTGCCCCTGATGGTGGTACTTGCTCGGCTTCGTGTGCGCGGCGAGAACCGACGCCTCCGCCTGCTTGACCTGCAGGAACAGCGGCGCACCCGATTCGGAGTCCATGAACAGCACGATGAAACAGCGGGTGCCGACGCTGCCGACGCCCACCACCTTCATCGCCATGTCCACGACGGTGTAGCGGTCGAGCAGAATGCGCAGCTCGTCGGGCAGACTCCGGCGGTAGTCGCTGAGGACCGCCTTGATGTCCTTCTCCGTGAGAGCCTCGATCGGCACCAGCAGCGGCGGTTGGTTCTTGATCCGGGGAACACCGTCGGCATCGGGTTCGGTGAGTTTCTCCAGCGCGTCGAGGCTGGTGCGGGTCCGCGCCGATTTGATCGTCTTCTCCGCGAGCTTGCGCCGCTTCTCCTTCGGGATCGTCGCCGTCACGACGTCGGCGTCGACGCGTTCGTACCAGATGGCGAGCGAATCGAGCTCGGCCATCGCGGCCATCGCCTCCCGGTAACCGCGCGCGGCGGCCTCGGCGGCCCGCCCGGCCTGCGTGTCGGAACAACCGTTGTCGCGGGCGGCGACGGCGACGCTGGCTGCCAGGCGTTTCACGTCCCACTCGAACGGGCCGGGCAGGGTCTCGTCGAAGTCGTTGACGTCGAAGACGAGGTTGCGTTCCGGGGAGGCGTACAGCCCGAAATTCGACAGATGCGCGTCACCGCAGAGCTGCACGGTCAGCCCGGTATCCGGCCCACTCGCCAGATCGGCCGCCATGATCGCGGGCGCACCACGCAGAAAGGTGAACGGCGAGATGGCCATTCGCGCATACCGGATGGGCAGCAGGCTCTGGACCCGCGACTCCCCCTGCCGCTCCAGAACCGTCACGGGATCCTCCCGCTTCGGCCCCGCCCGCCACTCCCCCAACCCCGAACGCGAAACCATCTTCCGCGCGGCACGCCCCAACTCCACCGCATCACGATCGAATTCCTCGACGGTTGTCATCGGGCAAGTCTTCCGCTACACGGCCCGAACGGCAAGACCAGGACATCCGCGTATCCAACCGCGTCGCCGCAAACCCCATGCAAACCGAAAGGGCCCGTCCGCATTTCGGCGGACGGGCCCTTCGCGAAACGAATTACGCGGTTTCGGTGATGGGGCGGTCGACCCAGCTCATCAGGCCGCGCAGCTTGGCGCCGGTGACCTCGATGGGGTGCTCGGCGTTGGCCTTGCGCAGGCCCTCGAGCTCGGTGTTGCCGTTCTCGACGTTGGCGACCAGGCGCTTGACGAAGGTGCCGTCCTGGATGTCGGACAGGATCGCCTTCATGCGCTCCTTGGTGCCGGCGTCGATGACGCGCGGGCCCGACAGGTAGCCACCGAACTCGGCGGTGTCGGACACCGAGTAGTTCATGCGGGCGATGCCGCCCTCGTACATGAGGTCGACGATCAGCTTCAGCTCGTGCAGCACCTCGAAGTAGGCCATCTCGGGGGCGTAGCCCGCCTCGACCATGACCTCGAAACCGGTCTTGACCAGTTCCTCGGTGCCGCCGCAGAGCACGGCCTGCTCACCGAACAGGTCGGTCTCGGTCTCTTCCTTGAAGGTGGTCTTGATGACGCCCGCGCGGGTGCCGCCGATGCCCTTGGCGTAGGACAGCGCCAGGGCCTGGCCCTCACCGGTCGGGTCCTGGTCGACGGCGATCAGGGCCGGAACGCCCTTGCCGTCGGCGAACTGACGACGCACCAGGTGGCCGGGGCCCTTCGGGGCGACCATGGCGACGGTGACGCCGGCCGGGGGCTTGATCAGACCGAAGTGGATGTTGAGGCCGTGGCCGAAGAACAGCGCGTCGCCGTCCTTGAGGTTGGGCTCGATGTCGTTGGTGAAGATCGATGCCTGGGCGGTGTCGGGCGCCAGGACCATGATCACGTCGGCCCAGGCCGAAACCTCGGCGGGGGTGCCGACGGTGAGGCCGGCCTCTTCGGCCTTCGGGCGCGACTTCGAACCCTCGGCCAGGCCGACGCGCACGTCGACACCGGAGTCGCGCAGGCTCAGCGAGTGCGCGTGACCCTGGCTGCCGTAGCCGATCACGGCGACCTTGCGGCCCTGGATGATCGACAGGTCAGCGTCGTCGTCGTAGAACATCTCGACTGCCACTTGATTGGTCCCTTCTGATGATGGTTAAGAAAAGTTATCGCGGAGGTCGCTGAGCTCGGCTCAGCGGGTCGCGGTGATGGACTTGGGACCGCGGCCGACGGCCACGACACCGGACTGCACGATCTCGCGGATCCCGTACGGCTCGACCATGCGCAGCAGCGCGTCGAGCTTGGAACGGGTACCGGTCGCCTCGATGGTGAGCGCGTCGGGCGACACGTCGATCACCTTGGCGCGGAACAACTGCACGGCCTCGATCACCTGCGTGCGCACCGAGGCGTCGGCGCGCACCTTCACCAGGATCAGCTCGCGGGCCACCGACGCGTCGGCGTCTTGCTCCACGATCTTGATGACGTTGATCAGCTTGTTGAGCTGCTTGGTGACCTGCTCGAGCGGCAGATCGTCGACGGTGACGACGATCGTCATGCGCGAGATCTCGGGAATCTCGGTGCCGCCCACGGCAAGAGACTCGATGTTGAAGCCGCGGCGCGAGAACAGGCTCGCGACACGCGCCAGCACGCCCGGCTTGTCCTCGACGAGAACGCTCAGCGTGTGGGTCGTACTCATGCTTCGGTGCCCTTCTCGAATGCGCCCTGCTCACGTTCCATCGCCTCGTGGATGACGGCGGGTTCGGAGACCTGCTCGTCGTCGTCGAACAGCGGGCGGATACCGCGGGCGAACATGATCTCGTCGTTGCTGGTGCCCGCGGCGACCATCGGCCACACCTGGGCGTCCTTGCCGACGATGAAGTCGATGACGACCGGCCGGTCGGTGATGGCCTGGGCCTGGCGGATGGCGTCCTCGACCTCGTCTTCCTTCTCCACGCGGATGCCGACGCAACCCAGCGCCTCGGCCAGCTTGACGAAGTCGGGGATGCGCAGGGTGTGCGTGCCCAGGTCGGTGTTGGAGTAGCGCTGTTCGTAGAACAGGGTCTGCCACTGGCGGACCATGCCGAGGTTGCCGTTGTTGATGAGCGCGACCTTGATCGGCACACCCTCCACCGCGCAGGTGGCCAGCTCCTGGTTGGTCATCTGGAAGCAGCCGTCACCGTCGACCGCCCAGACCTCCTTCTCCGGAGCGCCCATCTTGGCGCCCATGGCGGCGGGCACCGCGTAACCCATGGTGCCCAGGCCACCGGAGTTCAGCCAGGTGCGCGGCTTCTCGTACTTGACGAACTGCGCGGCCCACATCTGGTGCTGACCGACGCCGGCGCAGTACACCGCGTCGGGCCCGGCCAGGCGGCCGAGGGTCTCGATGACGTACTCCGGCGACAGCGAACCGTCGCTCGGCGTCTTCCAGCCCAGCGGGTAGTTGTCGCGGATGTCGCTGAGGTAGGCCCACCACTCGGTGAGGTTAAGCAGCGGCGCCGCACCGGACTGCGGGTCGGCCTTGAGGGTCTCGATGAGCTCGATGATGACCTCGCGCGCGTCACCGACGATCGGGACGTCGGCGTGGCGGTTCTTGCCGATCTCGGCCGGGTCGATGTCGGCGTGGATGACCTTCGCGTCGGGCGCGAAGGAGTCCAGCTGACCGGTGACGCGGTCGTCGAAACGGGCGCCGAGGGTGATCAGCAGGTCCGACTTCTGCAGCGCGGCAACAGCGCCGACGGTGCCGTGCATGCCGGGCATGCCCATGTTCAGCGTGTGGCTGTCGGGGAACGCGCCACGCGCCATCAGGGTGGTGACCACCGGGATGCCGGTCAGTTCGGCGAGTTCGAGCAGTTCGGCCGAGGCGTCGGACTTGATGACACCGCCACCCACATACAGCACGGGCTGCTTGGACTCGAGGATCATCCGGGCCGCTTCGCGCACCTGCTTGCCGTGCGGCTTGGTGACCGGACGGTAGCCGGGCAGACGCATCTCCGGCGGCCACGAGAACGTGGTCTGGGCCTGCAGGGCGTCCTTGGTGATGTCGACGAGCACCGCGCCCGGACGGCCGGAGGAGGCCAGGTAGAACGCCTCGGCCAGGATGCGCGGGATGTCGGCCGGGTCCTTCACCAGGAAGTTGTGCTTGGTGATCGGCATGGTGATGCCGGAGATGTCGGCTTCCTGGAAGGCGTCGGTGCCGACCAGGCTCGACGGCACCTGGCCGGTGATCGCCACGATCGGGACCGAGTCCATCTGGGCGTCGGCCAGCGGGGTCACCAGGTTGGTCGCACCGGGGCCGGATGTGGCCATACACACACCGACCTTGCCGGAGGCCTGCGCGTAACCGGTCGCCGCGTGACCGGCGCCCTGCTCGTGGCGCACCAGCACGTGGCGGACCTTCTCGGAGTCGAAGAGCGGGTCGTAGACGGGAAGGACCGCACCGCCCGGAATGCCGAATACGGTGTCGACGTCGAGCTCTTCGAGGGACCGGACCACCGACTGCGCGCCGGTGACGCGCTCGGGCGCGACCTGGCGACGGGCGGGGGTGGTCGCCGGGTTAGCGGCTCCCGTTGAAGGCGCTGACCTGCGGGCCGATGGCCCGGGTCGTGCGGTAGGTGCACTCACCGTCTTCGTTCCTAACTGTGTTGTTCTGACTCCGGACTGGCGCGGAATTCGCCGGAACACAAAAAAGCCCCCGATCAGCGCATGGCTGTTCGAGGGTGGCGCGTCGCAACGCGAGCTGACGTATTCGACTCAGGCAGTCAGGCTCAACGCTGGACGCGCCGGCCGAGTACGAGCTCGCTTCGATTCACGGCTACGACGTTATTCGTGTGTGAACCGATGAGTCAAACAGGCTACCTTTCGTGTCCCATTATGTGGGACGCGAGTGGTTGCGTGGGTCCGTATACCGAGATGCGAGGATGGTGGGGTGTCATCACCGCATCAGTCCGTGCCACCGGCTAAATCGTCCCACACCGCCGACGAGACGACCGCGACGGGTCGGCCCGCGCGACCCGGTGGCCTGCGCGCCGCCGGTCCCGGCAGGCTCGGGGCCATCGCCGCGGTGGTACTGGCGTACCTGATCTTCGTCGTCGTCGGCACCGTGCAGGACTGGTCGCTCGTCCTGCGGATCGGGCTCGTCGTACCCGCGGCGGTCATCGTGTGGTTGCTGATTCCGCGCAAGGAGAACCAGCCGACGCCCGGCGTGCATGTGATCGGGGTGCCGAGGCTGGCCTACATCGGTGTGCTGGTCTTGGCGTTCTGCGTGTTCTTCGCGTTCGTCGGTTGGCCGATCGCCCTGTGGTGGCTGCTGCTGGCACCGGTGATCGCGGTGTGGTGGGTGATGCGCACGCACACAACGGTTTCCGATGCGGGGCTCGACCTCTCCACGATGGTCTCCTCGAAGCACCTCGACTGGGCACAGGTCAAAGGCATCAGCATCCCCAAGCGTGGGTACATCCGGGCCCGGCTCGCCGACGACTCCGAGGTGAAGCTGCCCGCCGTCGGTTACGACCGGTTGCGTGAGCTGATCGAGGCATCAGAGGGCCGGTTGCCCGATGTGTTCGCGGCGGCCGAGGCTGCCGAGGCCGAGCGTCTCGCAGCTGAGCGTGCGCAGGCCGGCGCGTCGACCGACACCGATGCCGACGCGCCGGGAGCACCCACCGGCGAGACCGAAACGCACTCCGGCGAGAACGGGGAGCCCGGCACCACACGGTGACCACCTCGCCCCCGGCCCGACGCCCGACCCCGGCGCCGCGGAATGCCGAGCCACCCGGCACATCGGCGCCGAGAGCTACGCGCCTCCGAGCGCACTGTGGGAATCCACACGATGCCGCACAGAGTTGCACCGGTAAGCTGACGGCACCGGGCACCCTCGCGCCGACGGCACCACCGCGGCGACACCCTCCGGAGCGACACTCCCGCCTCGAGCCCGGTTCCCCACCCCCGCACCGACGACCGGCGCGACGCGACCACCGCCCGCCGGAGTAACGTGCGGGGTGCCGGACGCACCGCGCCCGCGCTCTGTGCCGCGCAGGTCAGCCCCCTGCGCGCTCGCCGCGAGCGCACCCAGCGACATTTGACGAGGACTCCCATGCCACCGCTTCGCTCACGCACAACCACCATCGGCCGCAATGCCGCGGGCGCTCGTTCGCTCTGGCGCGCGACCGGCATGACCGACTCCGATTTCGGCAAGCCGATCATCGCGATCGCGAACTCCTACACCCAGTTCGTGCCCGGCCACGTGCACCTCAAGAACATGGGCGACATCGTGGCCGAGGCGGTGCGCGCCGCCGGTGGTGTGCCGCGCGAATTCCACACCATCGCCGTCGACGACGGTATCGCCATGGGCCACGGCGGCATGCTCTACTCGCTGCCCTCGCGCGAGATCATCGCCGACTCGGTCGAGTACATGGCCAACGCGCACACCGCCGACGCGCTGGTGTGTATCTCCAACTGCGACAAGATCACTCCCGGCATGCTCAATGCCGCGATGCGCCTCAACATCCCCGCCGTGTTCGTCTCCGGTGGGCCGATGGAGGCAGGTAAGGCCGTGGTCGTCGACGGTGTGGCGCACGCACCGCTCGACCTGGTGAGCGCGATCTCGGCGAGCGCGAGCCAGGCGGTGTCCGACGAAGGACTCGACGAGGTCGAACGGTCCGCCTGCCCGACCTGCGGTTCGTGTTCGGGCATGTTCACCGCGAACTCGATGAACTGCCTCACCGAGGCGCTCGGCCTCGCGCTGCCCGGCAACGGTTCCACCCTCGCGACCCACGCGGCGCGGCGCGCGCTGTTCGAGCGGGCGGGCACCGTCATCGTCGATATCGCCAAGCGCTGGTACCAGGACGACGATGCCTCGGTGCTGCCCCGAAACGTCGCCAATGCCAAGGCCTTCCGCAACGCGATGGCCCTCGACGTGGCGATGGGAGGTTCGACCAACACGGTGCTGCACACTCTCGCCGCCGCTCAGGAAGGCGAGATCGACTTCGATCTGCAGACCATCGACGAAATCAGCCGCCGGGTGCCGTGCCTGTCGAAGGTGTCGCCCAACTCCGACTACCACATGGAAGACGTGCACCGCGCGGGCGGCATCCCCGCCATCCTCGGTGAGCTGCGCCGCGGCGGGCTGCTCGAAATGGACGTCACCACCGTCCACACCGCGAGCTACGAGGAGTTCCTCGACACCTGGGACATCCGCTCCGGCAAGACATCCGAGGAGGCCATCGAGCTGTTCCACGCCGCCCCCGGTGGGGTGCGCACGGTGGAACCGTTCTCCACCAGCAACCGCTGGTCCTCGCTCGACACCGACGCCGCCGGTGGCTGCATCCGCGACATCGAGCACGCCTACACCGTCGAAGGCGGGCTGTGCGTGCTGCGCGGCAACATCGCCCCCGACGGCGCGATCCTCAAGACCGCGGGCATCGATGAGGAGCTGTTCACCTTCGAGGGCCCGGCCGTGGTGGTCGAGTCGCAGGAGGAGGCGGTGTCGATGATCCTCGGCAAGAAGATCCAGCCCGGCGATGTGGTCGTCGTGCGCTACGAGGGCCCGGCCGGTGGTCCCGGCATGCAGGAGATGCTGCACCCCACCTCGTTCCTCAAGGGCCTCGGCCTGGGCAAGGTGTGCGCGCTGATCACCGACGGCCGCTTCTCCGGCGGCACCTCGGGCCTGTCGATCGGCCACGTCTCCCCCGAGGCCGCCTCCGGTGGTGTCATCGGCCTGATCGAGAACGGCGACCGCATCCGCATCGACGTCCACACCCGCGCCCTCGAGGTGCTGGTCTCCGACGAGGTGCTCGCCGAACGCCGCGCGAAGATGGAAGCCTCGGAGCGCCCGTGGCAGCCGGTGAACCGCGACCGCACGGTCACCACCGCGCTGCGCGCGTACGCCGCGTTGGCCACCTCCGCCGACAAGGGCGCCGTCCGCCGGCTGCCGTAGCCGAAACAAAGGTCCGGCCCCTCACAAACTCTGTGAGGGGCCGGACTCGTTTCTGCCCTAGGCGAGGGCGGGTTGTTTCGGTTCCGTCGACGACTCCTCGTCACGGCCGGTTCGAGCTGGGATCAGAGCGGTCGCGATCAGACCGAGCAGGACGAAGCCTGCCGCGAGATAGGCACCGATGTTGACACCGGCGGTCATTCCCGCGCGGCCCGCCTCGGCCACCGGTTGCGTATCGGGTTGGACGGCAAAGCCTTCGATCGCCGCGCCCGCGCTGCCGGAGATGGCGTGGGCGTACTGCTCGGACTGGGCGGCTGGCATGCCCGTGGCGGTGAGGTCGTTGTCGACCTCGGTGGTCAGCGTGGTGAAGAAGACCGTGGTCAGCAGGGCGATGCCGAGGGCGGAACCGAGTTGGCGGAAGGCGCTCTGGATGCCGGAGGCCTGGCCGTTGTCGGCTTCGGGGATGTCGGCCAGCACGACATTGGTCACCTGGGCGGTGGCGAAACCGACGCCCACGCCGTACAGGCACAGCACCAGCGCCATCGACCACCACGAACTGTCGGTGGCGGCGAAGAAGCCGAGTGCGGCCAGGCCGACCACCTCGAGGGCTAGGCCGAGCCGGACCAGGTTCAGCGGGGAGGCCGATCCGGCCATTCCGAAGCTGGCACCGCTGGCGATGAAGCTGCCGATGGCGATCGGCACCAGGGCAAGACCGGCCTGCACCGCGCTGTAACCGAGGGTGAACTGCATCCACAGCGGCAGCACGGCGACGACGCCGAACTCACCGAGGCCGATGATCAACGTGGCGATATTGCCGTTGCGGAACGAGGCGAGCGAGAACAGGCTCAGGTCCATCAGTGCCTTGTCGGCGTCGCCCTTGCGGCGCAACAGCACCTGCCTGGCGACGAACGCACCCAGCGCACACACACTCAGCACAAGCGCGACCAGCACGGGCGACGGCCCACTCGCCCAGGTGAATCCGCCGATCCCCATCGGGTGCACGGTGGTGATCCAGCCGTAGGTGCGGCCTTCGACGAGGCCGAAGGCGAGCAATCCGAGCCCGAGCACCGACAGGATCGAGCCGAGCACATCGAGGCGACCGACCACCTTCGGCGACGGTGCGATGCACGTCAGCACGCCGACCACGATCACCACCGAGAGCGGCACATTGATGCCGAAAGCCCAACGCCACGACACATGTTCGGCCAGCCAACCACCGAGCAGCGGTCCGAGCGCGGCCGCCGCACCGATCGTCGAACCCCAGACCGCGAACGCCTGACCACGCGCTTTCCCGGTGAAAGTCGCGTTCAGCAGGGCCAGTGAGGTCGGCAGGATCATCGCTGCGCCCGCACCCTGCAGGAATCGGGCGATCACGAGCAGTCCACCGTCCGGTGCGAGCCCGGCCATGATGCTCGTCGCGCCGAACACCACGACACCGGCGACGAACACCCGGCGCGCGCCGACCATGTCGGCGACGCGACCGACCACGAGCAGCAGCGCCGCGAACACGATCGCGTAGGACTCCTGAATCCATTGCGCCTCGGTCGAACCCGTGTCCAGGTCACCGATGATCGACGGGATGATCACGTTCACGATCGTGGTGTCGACCACGATCAGCGCTACGCCGAGGGCAATGGCGATCAAGCCGAGCCATCGGCGAAGGGACGACTCTTGACTCATCGCACACTCCTATTTCCATGATGGAATAATTCCACTGTCAAAGTAGATTGTGGGCAATAGGATGTCAAACCGATGCGAAAGGAACCTATGAGCCAGTCGGATGCTCGGGCGCAGTACGAACGGATCCACGAGGGTATGCGGGCCTACGGCGCGAGTTACCGCGAGCTCGCTCGCCGGTTCGCCACCTGGCTGGGCCTGCACTCGACCGACGCCGAGGCGCTCATCGAGATCCTCACCGCCGAGGAACGCGGGACCACGCTGTCACCGGCGCGGCTCAGCGAACGAATCGCCTTGTCCAACAGCGCGACCACCGCACTACTGAACCGTCTGGAACAGACCGGTCATATCGTGCGCAGCCGCGAACACGACGACCGCCGCGTCATCACGCTGCGCAGCACCCCACGCATCCACGCCCTCGCCAACGACTTCTTCGGCCCACTCGGCACGAAGGTCGAGGAATCGGTGATGGGTAAGTACTCCCCCGAGGAACTCCGCCGATTCGAGGCATTCCTGGCCGACATCCACGCCACGATGACCAACCACCTGTCCGAACCCGCACCCCCGCAGCCACTGACTCGGCAAGAGCGTGGGTAACTCACCGGGTACCGGCTAACTCCCCAGAGCACCTACCCGCCAGCCGCGTCGAAACCAGACACCCACCCGAGTCCGGCCAGAATTCGCGGGGAGGCGGTTCAGAAGGGGCCTATGCCCTTCAGGGGGTTGCCGCCGTGGAGGAACCAGTAGGTGCCGATGGCGGCGGCGATGGCCAGCAGGACCACCACGAAGGAGCCGTAGGCGGGGCGGGTGGCCCAGCCGCGGGTGCGGTCGAGGGACCAGCGGCCCGGGCCGGTGAGGATGATCGCCAGCGCGGCGCCGGCGAGGATGGTGTCGATTTCCACGCCGGACTTGGTCGCCGCGTTGTACTGGAAACCAGGGATCATGCCCTGCTTCCACATCCAGGCGTTGGAGATGGTCGCGAGGATGGCGCCCGCGGCGAGCGGGGTGGCCAGGCCGAGGACGAGCAGGACGCCGCCGCCGAGTTCGCCTGCGATCACCAGGGCGGTGGCCAGCGACGGGTGGTCCCAGCCGCCACCGGCCATCATGTCCTTGGTTCCGTCGATGCCGGGGCCGTGGAACCAGCCGGTCAGCTTCTGCAGACCGTGGTAGATGAAGGTGCCGCCGACCACCAGGCGCAGCACGAACAAGCCGAAGTCGAGGGTGCCGCGCCGGGCCTCGCGGTTGCGGCGCTGCAGGCGGACCGAGTCCGCCGACGCGGCCGTCGCGGGCGGAATCGTCGCGTAGCCATAGTCGGTGTCGCCGGACTTGGCGCTGCTCGCCGTGGGGACCTCGTCGCCGGGATCCAGGCCGAGGTCCTCGTCGGTGCGCGGCACGTCCTTGGGGTCGGGCTTGCGCATCTGCGTGGTCGGCGAATCGAAGGGGCTGGTCACCGGCTGCCCCGCCGCGGAGGCGGACTCTCCGGCCCGCGCCGTCGCGTCGTCGGGGGAAGTGTCGTTCGACTTGTCGGTCACGGTCTCACCTTAGGACGTGGGATCGCGGTGCGTCGCCCTTCGCCGCATCAGGCGTGTCAGCCCCGCTCGACTGCCGGTAACGTCTGCACCATGAGTTCGGTATTCGCGGGCCGCGTGGCAGTCGGATTGGCGCTCGGCACGATTCTGGTCGCCGGGTGTGCCCGTTTCGACGAGTCGGCGTCCAGCCCGTTCACCACCGAGCCGTCGATCGGCGGTGCCAACGCGGAACCGAAGCCGCCGCAGGACTCGCCCTCGCAGGCGCCGCGCCCGACCGGGCCGTGTATCGACCCCGATCCCAATGTCATCGGCACCTGCCTCGATTCGGCCGCCGGGCTGATCGCGGTGGGTGACGGCGCGCTGGTCGCCGAGCGTCGCACCGGTCGCATCCTGTCGGTGACCCCGGTCGACGCGAGTACTCCGCAGCCACCCCCGGAGGAGGTCGCGGTGCTGCCCGTCGACGGGTCGGGCGACGGTGGCATCTCCGATATCACCTTGTCCCCGACCTTCTCCGAGGACGGGCTGATGTACGCCTACATCACCACCGGCAGCGACAACCGTGTGGTCCGCCTGTCCCGTGACGGCGCGCCGAAGGAGATCCTCACCGGAATCCCCAAGGGCGCCACCGGGAATCGCGGCGCGCTGGAATGGGCGACACCGAACCAGCTGCTGGTCCTCACCGGCGACGCGGGCAACCCCGGCGCCGCGGCCGACCCAGGCTCGCTCGGGGGCAAACTGTTGCGACTCGACTCACCGTCGTCGGGCACGAACACACCGCAGGTGGTCGCCTCGGGCATCGGCACCGCCGGAGACCTGTGCCGTGACGGCAAGGACGGCATGTGGGTCACCGACCGCACCGCCGCCGAGGACCGACTGCAGCATCTCGGCACCGACGGCACCCTCACCGTGTCGTGGACCTGGCCCGACCGCCCCGGCGTCGGCGGGTGCGCGGCGACCACCGACGGTGTGGCCGTCGCCCTCACCGAAGGAAAGGCACTCGCCGCCGTCACCGCCGACATGACCACCTTCGCGGTCACCACGGCGCCCACCCTGATCGCCCAGGACAAGTACGGCAAACTGCTCGGCGCCACGGGTGGTGCCGACGGCAGCGTCTGGGTGAGCACGGTCAACAAAACCGACGGCGCCCCAGGCGAATTCGACGACCGCGTCGTGCGCATCCCACCGCCCCAGGGCGGCGCGGGCGGCCCCGACTAGCGCTTCGGCGGCCGAAAGCCGGCCCAACTGTTCTCCCCGAACGGGCGAGAACAGTTGGGCTGCTTCGTTTCTCAGCTACAAGCCGCGATGACCAGGTCGCGAACGCGGGCGGCGTCGGCCTGGCCACGGGTGGCCTTCATGACGTCGCCGACGATCTTGCCCGCGGCCTGGACCTTGCCCGAGCGGATCTTGTCGGCGATATCGGGGTTGGCGGCGAGGGCCTTTTCGACCTCGGCCTGCAGGGCGGTGTCGTCACTGACCATGCCGAGGCCCTTGGCTTCGACGATCTGGGCGGGTTCGCCCTCGCCGGCCAGCACGAAGTCGACCACCTGCTTGGCGACCTTGTTGTTCACCGTCTTCGCCTCGACCAGGGCGATGACCGCCGCCACCTGCGCGGGGGTGATCGGGAGGTCGACCAGGGCGACCTCGCGTTCCTTGGCCTTCTCGGTGAGGTAGGCGACCCACCAGGAGCGGGCCTCGTTGGCGGGGGCACCTGCCTCGACGGTGGCGATGATGAGGTCGAGGGCGCCCGCGTTCACCAGGTCGCGCATCACCTCGTCGGACAGGCCCCAATCGGCCTGGATGCGCGCGCGGACCAGCCATGGGTACTCGGGGATGGTGGCGCGCAGTTCCTCGATCCACTCGGCGGCCGGGGCGACGGGCTCGAGGTCGGGTTCGGGGAAGTAGCGGTAGTCCTCGGCGGTCTCCTTGCGGCGACCCGCCGACGTGGACCCGTCGGCCTCGTTGAAGTGGCGGGTCTCCTGCACGATCTCGCCGCCCGCGGTGAGCACGGCGGCCTGACGGCGCATCTCGTAGCGCACCGCGACCTCGACGCTCTTGAGCGAGTTCACGTTCTTGGTCTCGGTGCGGGTACCGAATTCCTTCGCGCCGATCGCCATCAGCGATACGTTGGCGTCGCAGCGCAGCGAGCCCTGTTCCATCTTCACGTCGGAGACATTGAGCGAGCGCAGCACTTCGCGCAGCGCGGTGACGTAGGCGCGGGCCACCTCGGGCGCGCGTTCGCCCGCACCGGTGATCGGCTTGGTGACGATCTCGATCAGCGGCACACCCGCGCGGTTGAAATCGAGCAGCGAGTGGCTCGCGCCGTGGATGCGGCCGGTGGCACCGCCCACGTGCAGCGACTTGCCGGTGTCTTCTTCCATGTGCGCGCGCTCGATGTCGACGCGGAAGGTGCTGCCGTCGTCGAGCACCACGTCGAGGAAGCCGTCGGTGGCGATGGGCTCGTCGTACTGGCTGATCTGGTAGTTCTTCGGCTGATCCGGGTAGAAGTAGTTCTTGCGCGCGAACCGGCCCCACGGGGTGATCGAACAGTTCAGCGCCAGGCCGATGCGGATGGCCGACTCGACGGCCTTCTCGTTCACGACCGGCAGCGAGCCGGGGAGCCCGAGGCACACCGGGCACACCTGGGTATTGGGTTCGGCGCCGAACTCGGTGGGGCAACCGCAGAACATCTTGGTCGCCGTGGACAACTCGACGTGGACCTCCATGCCGAGCACCGGCTCGTACCGGGAGATGACATCGGCGTAATCCATCAACTCGACCGTGGGTGCGCTCATGCCTAGCAGTCTATGTAAGCCGCTCACGGCCGCGGCCGGTGGTCCTAGCGCGGCGGGACACGGCGGGTGAGCCAGTCGGTGACGTAGGTGAGAACGGCCGGATCGATGGTGGTTTCGATGGTCGAGTATTCGCTGGGGTTGCCGGTTTCGGTGGGCTGCATCAGGTGGTTGAGGCCGGGGAAGGTGTGCACCGTCGGGTCGGGCGCGCCCGCCAGCGCCTCGCGCATGGGCCCCTCGCTCTGGGCGGCGGGAACCTGCAGGTCCTTGCCGCCGAAGAAGGCGAGCACCGGCACGCGCAGGGCGCGCAGCGACGGTTGCGGGTCGAAGGTCATGAAGGAGGTCATATAGGGGGTGTTGAACGAATCGACCGCTTCCTTCGGTGCACGCTCGTTCTCGGGTAAGGACTCGTTGTGCTGCTGGGAGTACACCCGGGCGCCCTCGAGGTCACCGGCGCGCAGCATCGCGGTCCATCTCGTGAGGTAGTCGACCTGCTGATCGATCTTGTCCTGTGGCGCGCCCGAGGCGGCCATGATGACCTTGTTCTGTTCGATCAGCACGTCGGCGCCGGGCACCGACGGGCCGGCCATCAGGATCGCGAACGCGATATCGCTTCCCGGCCTTGCCGCGACCAGCGGTGCGAGGTAGCCGCCCTCGCTGTGGCCGAACAGGCCGACCTTCGCGTCGTCGATCTCGGGCCGCTCGCGCAGGAACGCCACACCGGCGGCGGCATCACCGGCGAGGGTGTCGTAGGTGGCGTCGTCGAGCTTGCCGCCGGTTCCGCCGACGCCGCGGTCGTCGGTGCGCAGCACCGCGTAGCCCGCGCGGGTGAGGGTGTCGGCGAGCACCAGGAACGGGCGGTGCCCGAGCAGTTCCTCGTTGCGGTCCTGCGGGCCGCTGCCGGTGATCATCAGCACCGCCGGGAACGGGCCTGGCCCTTCGGGTTCGGTGAGCGTGCCCGCGATGGTGATGTCGCCGCTGCGATAGGTGACGTCCTCGCTGCGGTAGGGGAACGGTGGCTTCGGGTCCTGCGGACGGGCGACGTTCTCGATCTTGCCGCGCCGCAGCGTGAGTGGCGCCGACTGGCCCGATTGCGTCCAGTCACCGGTGATCTGCTCCCCCTCGAGCTTGCCGCGGAATCGCGGGTCGCCCGGCGCGTCGGGGAGCGCGAACTCGACCTTGTCCGGCTCGGCGACAACGTCTTTCAGCGGCGCGTCACGCAGACCCTGGATGGGGATGTCGAGGGTGGCCGAACCGTCTTCGGCGAAACTCACCCCGATCGGGATCGGCTGCCCTGGCACCTCGATCGCGCCGTTCCAGTTGCCGTGCACGGTGGTTTCCCCGGAATCCGATGTGGACCCGGAGCATCCGCCGACCAGGGCGGTGAGGACTGCAAGAACCGAAACGAACACTCGACCGGTGCGCATGAAACCACGGTACCGACGCGCACCGACAAGTCCACGCAACGCCTCGCCAGGCAGGCCTCAGCCGAAGAAGGCCTGCGCCTCGCTGAGCCGTTCGGCCGGAACCCGTTTGAGCTGCTTGGTCGCCTCCGACAGCGGGACCAGACCGATGGTCGTGCCGTGCAGGGCGACCATCATCCCGAAATGTCCGGCGTGCACGGCCTCTGCCGCGTGCACGCCGAAGCGGGTGGCCAGGATCCGGTCGTAGGGTGTTGGGCTGCCGCCGCGCTGGACGTGGCCGAGCACCGTGGTGCGGACTTCTTTGCCGATCCGGCGCTCGATCTCGGACCCCAACTGCTGGGCGACACCGGTGAACCGCTCGTGCCCGAATTCGTCGATTCCGCCTTCACGCAGCGTGAACCCGGAATCCGGTGCGGGGTGGGCACCTTCGGCGACGACACAGATGAAGCTCTTCTCGCCGCGCTGGAAGCGGGACTTGATCATCGCGCACACCTGCGCGACGTCGAAGGGTTCCTCGGGCACCAGCGTCAGGTGCGCGCCCGCGGCGATGCCGGAGTTCAGCGCGATCCAGCCCGCGTGCCGTCCCATCACCTCGACGAGCATCACCCGCTGATGCGATTCGGCGGTGGTGTGCAGGCGGTCGATCGCCTCGGTGGCGATCGACAGCGCCGTGTCGTGGCCGAAGGTGACGTCGGTGCAGTCGATGTCGTTGTCGATGGTCTTGGGCACGCCGACCACCGGCACACCCTCCTCGGCCAGCCAGCTGGCCGCGGTGAGGGTGCCTTCGCCGCCGATCGGGATCAGGGCCTCGATGCCGTTGTCGTCGAGGGTCTGCTGGATGCGTGGCAGCCCGGCGCGCAGCACGTCGGGGTTGGTGCGGGCGGTACCGAGCATGGTGCCGCCCTTGGTGAGCAGCCGGTCGGTGCGGTCGTCGTTGTGGATGCGGATCTTGCGGTCCTCGAGTAGGCCTCGCCAACCGTCCTGGAATCCGACGATCGCGTCGCCGTAGCGGCCGTTCGCGGTTCGGACCACCGCCCGGATCACCGCGTTCAGTCCTGGACAGTCTCCGCCTCCGGTCAAGACTCCGATGCGCATGGCGTTCATCTTGCCCCACCAGCGCGGATCAGGGGCAGTGGCCTCCGGCGAGCTCGTCGAGGTGACCCGAGAGCAGGGTCGCCATCTTGTCGAGCATGGTCATACCGTCGGTGAAAGCGCCCGAATCGGGTTTGGCCGCAAAGGCAACCGCGATGCGGCCCGAGGGCGAATCGATCAGCCCGAACTGACGGACCAGGTACTTTCCGGACGTATCCGGTCCCCACCCGCCCTTGAACTCGGCGCTGGTGAATGCCCCCAGACCCCAGCGGTGGCTGACGACGATCTGCTGCATCAAACCGACCACCCGCTCGCTCTGCGGCAGGCACGGCAGCTGGGCGGCGAACCGGACCTGATCGGCCAGCGCCCACTCGGCCTGGCCGTAGATGGAGGCGTCCGAGCGGGTGCGCACGGTCGGCACGGTCGTCGTGGCGTCACCGCCCTCGCGCAGGACCCCTTCCACCGCGGCGGCCGCGTCGGCGTTGTTGCCGAAGGTCGACCACAGAGCGTCGGCGGCGGCGTTGTCGGAGGCGGTGATGGCGGCGTTCACCGACGAGTTGTAGGCGCTGCTGCGGCGCGAGACCGCGATGGCGAGCGGCACCTTGATCGTCGACCAAGCCGGGCCGGTCGTCCAGTCGCCGAAGGTGACCATCTTGGTCCCGGCGACCGGCATGATCGCCATCCCCACGCTGCCACGTAGCCCGCGTTGCAGATCGGCGAAGTCGGCGGCCAGGCTGCCGGGCACCGCGACGGAGACCTCGGCTGTCACCGGGCCGCCCGGCAAGGTGGCCGGGCTCTTCGTGGTGACCTGCGGTGCGGCGGGGCTGCTGTCGGAACCACAGCCCGCGGTGACCAATACGGCAACGCCCAGCAGTGCTGACAGCGCCACCCGTATCGGGTGGCGTCGGTTGTTCGTCATGATGTGAAGCATTTTCGTTTGTGAACTCCCCCGGGCTTTCGGTGCTGGGTAGCCGTGTCCGACACCGTACTGGGCTGTATGGCCCAACGCCCACTTCGTCCGTAAACCGTCAGGTCACACGGTTTTCACCCGAGTAGATGTTCATCGATTCGCCACGGACGAATCCGAGCAATGTCGATCCGGACTCCACGGCGAGGTCGACGGCGAGTGCACTCGGCGCCGATACCGCGGCCAGAATCGGGATGCCCGCCATCACGGCCTTCTGGACCAGTTCGAAGGAGGCCCGGCTGCTCACCACGAGCACCAGGTCGTGCGCGGGGATCCGGTTCTCCCGCACCGCCCAGCCGATCACCTTGTCGACGGCGTTGTGCCTGCCGATGTCCTCGCGCAGGGCGAGCAGGGTGCCGTCGGTGGTGAACAGGCCGGCCGCGTGCAGACCGCCGGTGGCGTCGAAGAGTTTCTGCCCTTCGCGCAGCAGGCCGGGCATCCGCGTCAGCACCTCGGTGCCGACGGCCGGGACCGCGGGCGGCAGCGGGAAGCGGGTGTGGGTGCGCACTTCGTCGAGGGCGCTCTTGCCGCACAGGCCGCAGCCGCCGGTGGTGACGAGGTTGCGCGGGTGCAGCGGCACGGGATCGCGCAGCCGCACGTCGAGCACGTTGTAGGTGTTGCGGCCCTCGCTGTCGGTGCCCGCGCAGTAGCGGGCGGTGACGATGTCGTCGGCGGCGCCGATGATGTTCTCACCGAGCAGGAAGCCGTGCACCAGGTCGATGTCGTTGCCCGGTGTTCGCATGGTGACCGAGAGCGACTGCCCGTCGACCCTGATCTCGAGTGGTTCCTCGACCGCGAGGGTGTCGGGGCGCTCGACCCGCCCGGTCGGTGACAGCCGGACGGTCTTGCGTCGTGCGGTGACTCTGCTCATCAGGTGTGCCGATCAGTCGGTGACGAGTGGTGCTCGTCGTCGCCGGAACGACGGTAGGCGAACCGGCCGGGTCTAGTCGTCTTCGTCGTCGGCGGCCTTGTTGCGTGCCCGCGCGATCTCGAGCGCCCGCTCGGCCGTCGCCTGGTCCGGGTACGGCCCCATCCGGTCGCCGTACCAGCAGGACTTGCCCTGCTCGGCCTTGTGATGCTTGAGGCAGTAGTACCACTGGTCGTCATCAGCCATACCGACAGTATGCAACGATTCGCATATCTGCGTCCGCAGGTCGGCGCGGCGTGGTGCGAAGCCGGTGGTCAGTACACGTAGACGACCGCGTTCTCGCCGCCGGTGCAGGTGACGAGCTTGCCCGCGGGCGTGCACGTCATCGTGTAGGTGCGGCCGGTCACCGGGCTGGTCGCCACCACCTCGCGGGCACCGCTCGCGCTGCCACCGCCCGCGTACGCCTCGCGGACCGCCTGCGCGAACGGGCAGCTGGTGACGGTGTTGCCGACCGCCGCCTTGCTGAAACTGCCACTGCCCGAACCGGAATCGCACGGTTGCGCCCCCGCGGGCAGGGTGACCGGGCCGGCCGAGGTGGTCGGTGCGGCCGTGGTAGCCCGTGGTGCGGTGGTGCCGGTCGGTCCGGCGGGCACCAGCGAGGTGGACGGTGCGCCTGCGGTGTCGGTGGAGTCGGTGGCCGCCATCAGCCGCCAGCCGATCGCCCCGCCGATGGCGACGACGATGACGGCGAGCACGCCGACGAGGATCGGCAACAGCATGGATCGGCGGTTCGAGTCCTGTTGGGACCAGGTGGGTTCCGGGACATAGGCCGGTTCGGGGCCGTAGGGGCCGTCGTTGTCGCGGTAGGCGTGGTCGCCGTAGGCCTGCTGGTCGTCGTACTGGGAGTAGGCGGCCTGATCGTTGTACGGATTCGCCGGGTCGACGGCATTGTGGGCACCGAAGGGCGCTGCGCCACCGCGGTATTGGTGAGTGGGCTGGGAACGCTGCGGGTCCGGGTCGTCGAAGCCGTAGTGCTCGGTCGGAGCGGAGCGGCGCGCCTCCGGGCCGCTCGGGTAGTGCTCGGTGGGCGCGGAGCGTTGGGCGTCCGGGTAGTGCCGGGTCTGCGCGGACCGCTGGTCGCCGATGCTCGCCGGGTCGAATTGTTCGGTGGGCGGGCTGAATTGATCGTTCTGCCCGTAGTGCTCGGTGGGCGCCGACCGCCGATGCTCCGGACCGAACACCTCGGTGGGCGGCGCGAAGTGGTTGCCACTGCCCGGCTGGGCCGGGTCTCGACGGTCGTCGGGCCGGTCTTTTCGCTGGTTGTCATCGAAACCGTCGGCCGACCGTGGGTCGTACTGCGCGGTCGGCGGACCGAAGGCATCGGGGCGCCGCGAAGCCGAGTCCTCGTCGTCCGGGATCCGGTCACCACTGTCCGGACCGAACCGATCACCACCGTGCGCCGAACTCGCCTCCGCCGCATACGGACCGAACGGATTGGCTGTGCCAGCGGACCGGGAATCCGGTGCGTGACCGGGCCCCGGGAATCGCTCGTCGTCGAATTGCCCGGCAGCAGGGCCGAATCGATCCGCGTCGAACTTCTGGGTCGCGGGCGCGGGCGGGTTCGCGCTCTCGCCCGGTCGCGGCCCGTACGGCGGACCCGGACGTGGTTCCGGACCGTTTTCGGCACCGAAAGATCCAGAGGGAGAGCTGAATCCCTGGTTGCGATCGGGCAGGTCGGTGCCGGGGAGCGGGTTCGGGCCGGTGCCACCGGAGACCGGCGGGGAGACCAGCCGGGCGGGTGGAGCCGGACGGTCACCGGGGTTCTGGCGGGAACCGAAATCGGCGGGCGGCTGCCCACCCGGCACCGGGTACTCCCCGGAGTACCGCTGAGTCGGGGCACTGCGTGGCGGTACCAGCGGGCCACGCTGGGCCTCGCCGGGACCACCGAATTGCGGTACGGGCGAGGAGGTTTCGCCAGGACGACCGCCACCGTATGCAGGACCGCCGGCGTGCGAGCCGCCGGGTTGCGGGACCGGCGACGAAGTCTCGCCCGCCAGTCCGCCGCCATACGCGGGACCACTCGGATGAGAGCCCCTCGCGGCGCCGGGTTGCGGGACAGGCGAAGAAGTATCACCCGGGCGATCGCCGCCGTAAGCGACACGGCCGGGGTGCGAGCCGCCAGGTTGCGGGACAGGCGAGGAAGTTTCGCCCGGCCGACCACCGCCGTACGCCAGACCACCGGGATGACCACCGCCCGGTTGCGGGACAGGCGAAGAAGTTTCACCCGGCCGACCGCTGCCGTACGCGCGGCCGCCGGGGTGCGGGGCGCTGGGCTGCGGTACGGGCGAAGATGTTTCGCCTGCTTGGTTGTCGCCGTAGAGGTGGGCGTCGGGGAACGGGCGCATCCGTGGGAGGCCCTGGTCGGGGGTGTAGGCGGGAGGCGGTGTGGGGACGACCGGTTCGGGGGTGGCGTCGTCGGCCGGGAGGGGCGCGAAATAGGTGTCGGCGGGGTGGATTTCGGTGGGGCCGGTGGGCTGGATGACGGCCGGGATGGACACCTCGCCGCTGCCCTCGACCGGAACGCGGTGGAAGCCCGCGGTGTCGGCGCGCGCCTCGGGCGGGCGGATGATGAGCGTCGGCTGGGCGCCGGTCGCGGAGGTCTGGCTGCGGGAGGTCTCGATGCCGCCGGTCGCGGTCACCGCGCCGACAACCCGGAACTCCCCTGTCGGCGTCGGTTTGGGCTGCTCCTGCGCCTCGTCGTCACGCTCGCGCGGCCCGGCGGAGCCACGGCCCGCGCCTGGTCTCGCGGCATCGGTGCCACGCGCCCCGGCTCCGTGCGCGGCGGCAGCGGCACCACCGATGATTCCACCTGCGGCATTACCGAATCCGGCCGCCGCGGGCACCCCGTGACCGGGCGCGTTGACCGGCCCACGGCCGACGATCGGGCCTGCTCCGGGTGCGCTCGCCAAGGCCTGCCTGGCGGCCAGCGCCAGCGCGCCGGCACTCGGGTACCGCTCGGCGGGATCCTTCGCCATGCCGACGGCGATGACGTCGTCGAATGCCACGGGCAGTCCGGCGATCGCGGTGCTCGGCCGCGGCGGTTCCTCGGTCAGGTGGGAGCGGATGAGCACGCTCATGCTGGCGCTGGGGAAAGGGGATGCGCCGGTGAGGCATTCGTGCAGCACGCAGGCCAGCGAATATATGTCGGCGCGGTGCGAGATGGGGGCGGCGTCGAACCGTTCGGGCGCCATGTAGATGTAGGAGCCCATGGCCATCCCGGCCTGGGTGAGCGCGCTGTCGCCCTCGGTGTGGGCGATGCCGAAGTCGGCGAGGTAGGCGAAGTCGGCGGGGGTGACGAGGATGTTGGCCGGTTTCACGTCGCGGTGCACGAGCCCGCCCGCGTGCGCGGCGTCGAGGGCGGCGGCGATCTGTTCGACGACGGCGACCGCGCGTTCCGGGTGCAGTGGCCCCCCGGCGCGCAGCACGCTCCGCAGGTCGGTGCCGGGCACCAGCCGCATGTCGATGAACAGCACCCCGTCGATGACGCCCCAGTCGTGGATCGGGATGACGTGCGGTTCGGCCAGTTTCGCCGCGGCCTGCGATTCGCGCCGGAACCGGACCTGGTAGGCGGGGTCCTGGGCGAGTTCGGCGGCCAGCAACTTCAGGGCGACTACCCGGTCCTTGCCGGTGTCGTAGGCCTCGTAGACCTCCCCCATGCCGCCTTTGCCCAGCATCGACCGCAACTCGTACGGGCCGAATCTGCTCCCCGTCCGTGACCCAGGTGCCTGCACCGGCGTCCGCCTCCCACGTCTTGCGGGCCGTGGGACCCGCGTCTCAGAACGACGATTCTCCCGGTGTCACTATGCCGTGGTCAAACGCGAACACGATGGCGGCGGCGCGATCGCGCAGGTCGAGCTTGCCGAATATGTGTCCGACATGGCTTTTCACAGTTACTTCCGAGATGCCCAGTTCGGTGGCGATCTCGCCGTTGACCCGGCCGCGTCCGATCAGTTCGAGCACCTCGTACTCGCGGGCGGTGAGGTCACCGAGGCGGCGGTCGGTGCGGGTACCGGCGTGTTTCACGGTTCGGTAGGCGGTGAGCACCCGACCGGTTACCGACGGATCGAGCCAGGCGCCGCCCGCCGCGACGGTACGGACGGCGCGGATGAGGTCCTCGGCGGGTGAGTCCTTGAGGAGGAAGCCCGCCGCGCCCGCGCGCAGGGCGCCCGACAGCAGTTGGTCGTCGTCGAAGGTCGTGAGGACGAGGACCGGTGGCGCGTCGGATCGCGCGCGCAGCAAACGGGTCGCATCGATGCCGCCGACCCGTTTCATGCGCAGGTCCATCAGCACCACGTCGGGCCGTTCGGCGGCGACGGCGGCCGCCACCTCGTCACCGTCGGCGCATTCGCTGACCACGAACCCGTCGCGACGGCGCAGGATGCGGCGCAGTCCGCCGCGCACCAGTTCCTGGTCGTCGACGACGAGCACGGAGACGGGGTTGTCGATCGGCGCGGCGGCCGTCACTGGTCCTCCTGGGTTTTCGGCCGGAGCAAGCCGGGCAGCATGGTGGACAGTGTTCCGCAGGAGCCCGATTTCAGCGGAAACTGGGCGTGCACGGTCCAGCCGTCGTCGTCGATTCCGGCGCTGATGGTTCCGGCGAGTAGTTCGGTGCGTTTGCGCATGCCGCGCAAGCCCATTCCGGTGCCGAGGCGTGGTGGCGGGCCGAGGGGCAGGGCGTTGCGCACCTCGAGGGCGGCGAGTTCCGGTGTCACGTCGAGCCGCACCGTCGCCGCGGCACCCGGTGCGTGTTTGGCGACATTGGCCAGCGATTCCTGCCCGATGCGGTACAGCGCGTGGCCGACCGCGCCGGTGACGACCGACAGCTCACCCGTGCGCTGGTAGTCGACGGTGAGTCCCGCGCGCCGGAAGTCACCGACCAGTTCGTCGATATCGGCGGCGCCGGGTTCCGGCTTCGGCTGGGCGGGGCTGGTGTCGAGCATGCCGACGGTGCGGCGGATGTCGGCCATGGCCTGGCGGCCGAGGCGTTCCGCGTCGACGAGCGCCTCCACCGCCTCGGTGACGTCCTCGTCGGTTTGCAGTGCGCGGCGCGCGGCGGTGAGGTGCAGCAGGGTGATCGAGAGCGAGTGCGCGATCACGTCGTGTACTTCGCGCGCGATTCGGCGTCGTTCCTCGTCGGCGGCCTGACCGGCTCGGATGGCCTGGTTCTCGCGTTCCTGGTACAGGAACCGGCGTTGGTACTGCAGCATCATCCCGACGAAGGTGCCGAGCACGATGCCGAGCACGTACATCGGCAGTCCTTCCAGCCGTTCTCCACCCCACTCCAGGTGTCCGGCCAGGTCGAAGGCGATCAGTTCGGCGATCGCGAGCAGGGTGAAACCGAGCGTCATGCCCCGGGTCGTCACCGCCGCCACCTCGCCCGCGACGACGACGAGGACGAAGGGGGCGAAGTCGGCGGGGACGGGTTGCAGCAGGAACAGCGCGCAGGCCAGCAGCCCGCTGGCCTTCAACAGGACCGGATAGGGCTTGATGTCGAACAGCGCGTACAGCGGGACCGGCAGGAATGCCGCGAACATGGCGAGCAGCGGCAGCACGGTCGGGAAGTACTCGTGGCGCTGGATGATCGCGGCGCCGGTGACCGCGAGCAATGCGACGTCGGCCGACACGATCAGCGCGGGCGGGTAGTCGTAGGGCAAGGAGGCGAGCCGCGTCCGTACGGACTCGGTGAACCGGTGCGCCACCGCGCGCAGCCGGGCCGTCGGCCTCGGCCTCCGTGCCGCAACGGTGTCGATCACCTCCATCCTGTCAGGCTAGCCGCCTGGGCAGCCCGCGACATCGTCCCGGGAACGGTCCGCGCCTCCTACCTGGGTAGGAGAAGAAGTCGCGTCTCCGGCACGACGAATCGCCGCCTCGCGCTCCGTAGCGTTGGCTGCACCCGCTCACGGAAGGTGAAGTTCATGACCTGGACCGAGCTGCATCAACGCACCGACATCGTGCACACCGTTCTCGCCAGGGCGCAGGTCGACCCGAACGACCCAGGTCTGTTCGCCGGTCTACCGGACCTGGACCGTCTCTTCGGCGGCGTCGACGGCCTGCTCCGGGCGCTGGCGAACCGCTGGGACAACCACCTGCGCGTCAAAGTCGAGCAGGCCGAGTTCGACGGCAAAACCCTGGTCGAGGCCTATCTCGAGCTCGCGGCCGAACAGCCCGCGCTGCGTGCTCTTCTCGACGCGCACACCGCGATCGGGCAGACTACCCGCGACTGCGCCCTGGCGCGCTGAGACCCGCCACCCGAATACCCTTGGGGGACAACACATGACCGATAACGGCACACCGCAACCTCCGATGCTGGAATTGACCGGCGTCGTCAAGCGGTATCGCGTAGGTGACCAGCAGGTACGCGCGCTCGACGACGTGAGCCTGCGCATCGAGACCGGGCAGTTCACCTCGATCATCGGTCCGTCCGGTTCGGGCAAGTCCACCCTCCTGCATCTGCTCGGTGCACTCGACCGGCCCGACGAGGGTTCGATTCGCTTCCGCGGCACCGAGATCGGCGATCTCGACGAAGACCGGCAGGCCGCGTTCCGGCTCGAGCAGGTCGGTTTCGTCTTCCAGTTCTTCAACCTGCTGCCCACGCTGTCGGCCTGGGAGAACGTGGCCGTGCCGAAACTGCTGGACGGCACCGGATTACGCAAGGCCAAGCCCCGCGCGCTGGAACTGCTCGACCTGGTCGGGCTCGGTGACCGCGCGCAGCACCGGCCCGCCGAGCTCTCGGGCGGACAGATGCAGCGGGTGGCGGTCGCGCGCGCACTCATCATGGACCCGCCGCTGATCCTGGCCGACGAACCGACGGGCAACCTCGACTCCAAGACCGGTGAGTCGATCCTCGGCCTGCTCGGTGACATCACCGCGCAGGGCAATTCGGTGGTGATGGTGACCCACGACATGGGTGCCGTCGCCTACTGCGATCGCGTGATCACGTTGCGCGACGGGCAGATCGGGGCCGACGACCAGGTGCCCGCGCGGGTGCGCGCATGATCGCGGCACTGGACCGGTTGCGGCTGTTCAATATCGGTGACCTCGTCCGGCACCCTGGTCGCACCGTCATGTCGACCGCGGTGATGGCGGTCTCGGCGGCGCTGCTTGTGGCGGTGCTGAGCATCTCCGGATCGGTGACCGGGTCGGTCGACCGGCTCACCAAGGGTCTCGCGGGCAATGCGGTCCTCGAGATCACCGGTATCACCGACGCGGGCTTCGAACAGTCTCTGCTGCCCGCTATTTCGGCCACGCCCGGTGTCGCGACGGCGGCTCCCATGCTGCGCAGCACACTCGGCGCGGGCCCCGACCGGGCCCTGCTGATCGGCGCCGACCAGAACATCAGCGCGCTCGGAGGCGATCTGACCGGGCCCATGTCGCAGTACACGGCCAAGCTGGTCAGCACGCCGCGCGGCGTGTTGGTCGGTGCGGCGACGGGTTACCGCGAGGGTGACTCGATCCCGATCGGCGGCGGCACCGCGACGGTCGCCGCCGTGCTCGACGAGGCGGCCACCGATCGTCTCAACGGTGGTCACGTCGTCGCCGCGCCGCTGCCACTGGCCCAGTTCCTCACCGACCGGGTGGGCAGGCTCGATTCGGTGCAGATCATGGCGAAGCCCGGCACCGATATCGCCGAGCTGCGCGCGGCACTCACCGCGGCGGTCGACGGACGGGCCGTGGTCGCCGAACCCAGCCTGCGGACGGCGCAGGCGGGTGGTGCCATCCAGATCATGCGGTACTCGACGCTGATGTCCTCGGCGGCGGCGCTGATCGTGGCGGCGTTCCTGATCTACAACGCGATGAGTATGGCTGTGGCACAACGCAGGCCGATGCTGTCGCTGCTGCGCGCGATCGGTGGTCAGCGTGGGCCGATGGTGCGTGATCTGCTCGTGGAGGCGGCGATTCTCGGGCTCGTCGGTGGCGCGATCGGTTCGGCGATCGGTGCCGTGATGGGCCGGTTCTCCATCGACCGGCTGCCTGCCGCGATGGTGCAGTCGGTGGAGGCGCGCACCGAGTTCCTCGTCCCGAACTACGCGGTGCCCGTCGCGATCGCCGCGTGTGTGGTCGCGACCGTGCTGGCCGCGGCGATCGCGGCCCGGCAGGTGTATCAGGTCGCGCCGGTCGAGGCGCTCGCCCCTGTCGAGTCGGGCGATGTCGCCGCCGCGGGGCGCGGGCTGCGGTGGGCCGCGCTGGTCGGTGGTATCGCTCTCATCGGTGCGGCCGTCGCGCTGGCCTACATCGATCTCGGTCGGCTGTCGTTGGCGGCGATCACCGTGTCGTTCACCGCGACGGTGGTGCTGTGCTTCGCCGCGACCGGGCCGATCGTGCGGGCGGCCGGGTCGATCGCCCGCTGGTTCGGTGCGCCCGGGGCACTCGGTGCGACCACACTGGAACGTGCGCCGCGCCGCGTGTGGGCGACGGCGATGACGGTGACGATCGGGGTGGCCGCGGTCGTCGCGCTCGGTGGCGCGTCGCAGAACATGGTCGATTCGGCGACCGACTCGTTCCAGAGTCTCGGTGAAGCCGATCTGTACGTGAGTCCGAGTCCGGTCGAACAGTTCCCCACCGGGCCCGTGCTTCCCGCCGACGTGTCGGACAAGGTCGCCGCCGTGCCCGGCGTCGCGAACGTGAGCCCGGGGCAGATGGCGTTCGCGACCATCGGCAGCGGGCGGGTGATGCTGCAGGGTTACCCGCCACGGGTGGAGGACAGCAGGCTCGGTGCCGTCGACCCGGCCGTCATCGACCGGATGGCGCGCGGGGAAGGCGTGGTCGTCACCCGCGATGTGGCCCGGTCGTTGGACCTCGAGGTCGGCGATCGGATCACCATGCCCACTCCTTCGGGCGAGCGCACATCCACTGTGCTCCAGGTGATTCCGTACTTCACCGCCATCTCCGGGGTGGTGATGATGAGCCTGGACCAGATGCGGGAGTGGTATCAGCGGCCCGGCGAGACGGTGCTCGCGGTGCGCTTCGAACCGGGTGCCGATCCGGCCGCGGTGCAGGCGGCGGTGCGGGCCGTGGTGCCCGAGCCGATCCATGTCGACACCGGTGCCGCCATGGTCGCGGCCATCTCCTCGAGCGTGGAGCAGGGTGCGGCGATGAGCACCATGATCCTGTGGATCGTGGTGCTGGTGGCCACGGTGGCGTTGCTGAACACGTTGATGCTGTCGGTGCTCGAACGGCGCCGCGAGCTCGGAGTGCTGCGTGCCATGGGCACCAATCGCAAGTTCCTGCTGCGCTCGGTACTCGCCGAGGCGGCGGGGATCGGGATCGTCGGTGCGGCGATCGGCATGGTCACCGGTGCGGCGGTCCAGTACCTGGGCACCGTGGCGATCGGGCACGCCATGACCATCGACATCGCCTACGCGCCGAGCCCGCTGCTCGTCGTCTACGGCATCGTCGCGCTGGGGTTGGCGCTACTCGGATCCATCCCGCCCGCGGTGCGCGCGTCGCGCATGCCGATCGTCGCGGCGCTGGCCGTCGACTGAGGTCACAGCGGCACCTCCGCCCACCAGGCGATCACCTCGTCCTGGGCGGAGGGCCGCGGTGCGCCGCCGGTCCCGCTGCTGCCCCGGCGGCTCACCACGACGAGATAGTTGTCGCGGTCCGGGTCACCGGGGAAGCCGATCACCTGGTGCGCGGTCTGGACGCGGCTGGTGGCCGGATCGGGCACCACCCAGCGCCGCACCGTCACCGGCACACCGTCCTTCTCCGCCCCGAAGCGGACGGCGGCGGGGAATGCATCCATGGCGGAACGGGCCTGCGCGGAGTTCGGGTACTCGAGGACGAGATAGCTCACCGCACCGAGCGCGTTGTCCACCCGGTCACACTGCCACCCCGCGCTGATCGGGTTCCACTGCAGCGCAGGCTCTTTCCACGCCAATTCGCTCACCTGCCGAACCCCGACACAATTCGCCCCGCGATACCCCTGCCCCTCGATCCCGGTGCCCTGCGGAACCAGTGTCGGGAACACCCGCCTGCTCGCCAGGAACGAATCGGTCGCCTCCGCCACGGCACTCGACGGCCCCGTCACCACCCCACCGATGGCCCCCTCTTCGTCGTCCCCATCCGGCAGAACCGCCACGACCAGCGCCAGAACCACCGTCACCAACACGACAACCAGCGCCGCGAGCACCACCCACCCGAGCCGCTGCAACCCCGACACCGGCCGAGACACCGCCGACTGCCGACGATAGGGAACCGGCCGAGGATGCCGCCCCTGCGGAGGCCGCCCAGGACCACCCATTCCCGGCCCTCCCCCCGGCGGTTGCATCGGCGTCCCCGCCGACGCGACCGGTGTGGCCGCGGCCTGCGAAGGCACCGCCCCGACATCGGGCCCGCGCTCACCGCCACCCGAACCATCCCGGTGCGCACCGAAATCCGGGACGTCGGAGCCTTCTCCGCCCTGCGCCGCCTCCCCGGCAGCCGGGGGCGACGGCACGTTCTCACCACCGTCCGACCCCGGCACGCCGCCGAGCGCAAACGGCCGGTCCACCGCCGCGGCATCTGTTACGGGGTCGCCGACAGGGGAAGCACCATGATCCGACTCATCTTTCAGATCCGGCGCAACGGAATCGCCCCGATCGGGCAGTTCTTCAGCGCCGCCATCGGTGTCCGACTCGGCATCGGCGTTGTGTTCCCCAGCACCCGAAATCGCTGAGCCGTCCGGCATATCGACGTGCGTGCGTGCGTTCCCGACTTCCGCGCTGCCGACTGCTGGGGTTCCACTTCCGGTCGACGTCGGCCGCGCGCTCGCCGCCGCTCCATCTCCCCAGGCGGTCTCTGCGCGCGGGGCCGCCGGCTCGGCAGCTTCCACAGCCGGACTGGCGGCACTTTCGCCGTCAGCCCCGGTGACCGGCGAGGCCGCTTCCGCACCGCTGGGCGTCGTGTGCGTCGCACCACCGGCTGCTCCCGGTGCGCTGTCCTGTCTACTCGCTGCCATGCCAGGCACAGCAGTGACATCCGTTCGTGCCGAGGAATTTTGGGCGTCCGAACGATCTCTGTTCGGCATACCGAGGACATCGGTCGCAGCTGTGCTCGACACGTCCCCCGCGACGGCGCCGGCGGGCACGACTGTCTTGCCGACCGACGACGAAACATCTGCCGCAACGGCTTTTGCTCCGCCCACCGAACCACGCGGTGTCGCCGACTGCTGGTGCGCGGACCGATCCGGTAGCTGTTCGACCGGCGGCTGCTGCGCGGCTGACTGAGCCGGTGGCCGCGGAGCCGGCGGTGGGGCCGCGGGCTGGTACGACGGAGGCTGCGCGAGCGGTTGAACCGGCGGCCGGGGCGCGAGCGGCTGTGCGGGTGGTTGAGCAGCCCCAGGTTGTTGCGGGAGCGGCTGCGGCGCCGGACCTTGCGGCACCGGCGGTTGAACCACCGGCTGCTGAACCGGCGGGCCGACATAGGGCTGGCCGACGGCCGGGGCCACCGGAGGTGATGCCGGGTGCCAATTGGGTTGGGGCCCAGCGGGTAACGGCGGCGCGAACCCCGGGGCGGGCACAGCTGTGGGGGGCTGCCCCTGGACGGATTGCGGCGGGTACGAGGCGGGAAGGACGGGTGGCTCGGTCGACGTGAGGGCCCGCCGAGCCGCCTTGGCGAAGGCGGTGCACGACTCGTAGCGGGCCGCGGGATGCTTGGCCATGGCGGCGGCGAGAACCGCGTCCATGGCGGGAGGTAGGCCCGTTCGGCGCAGGGCGAGCGGGGGTGGCGGTGCGTAGAGAGTGCCCCGGATGATCTCGTTGGGGTCGGGTGAGTCGAAGGGCGCCAGGCCGGTGAACAGCCAGTACAGGGTGCAGGCCAGGGAGTACTGGTCGGAGCGGTGGTCGAGTTCGGCGCCGGTCATCTGTTCGGGCGATGCGTAGGCCAGGGTGGCGGTGAACATGCCCTGCTGGGTGAGGTGGGTGGAGTCGGCGCGCAGACGGGCGATCCCGAAGTCGGTGAGGAACACCCGCTCCCCCTGCCCGCCGCCGGATCGCGCCAACAGGATGTTGGCCGGTTTAACGTCTCGGTGCAGCACACCGTGCCCGTGCGCGTAATCCAGTGCGTCGGCGACACCTTCGATGATCTGCACCGCGCGCTGCGGTGGCAGGGTACGTGGATCGACGGTGGCCGCGTCGATCCCGTCGACGTACTGCATGCTGATCCACAGCTGTTCGTCCTCGGCCCCCCGATCGAACACGGTGACGATGCCGGGATGATCCAGCGCCGCGGCCAGATCCGCTTCCCGCTCGAACCTGGCCCGAATCCGCGCGTCCGCGAACAGATCCCGGTTGAGCAGCTTCAACGCGGTCAACCGGTCGAGCCGCGGGTGTCGCGCCAGATACACCGTCCCCATACCGCCCTGGCCGAGCATCCGTTCGATGGTGAACCCGGCGAACACATCACCGATCTCGTGCACCACGACCCCCTTTCAGCGCCCGTCGCCGGACAGCGCGATCGTTCCGGCATATGCGAAACTTACTGGCATCCGCCCGAGATCGTCCGGGCGCGCTAGACGAGTAGTTTGCACCGCCGGAGCACAGCGCCCCCGCGCAACCGGTGGTGGGGAGGGTTTTCAGGTGGCTGGCTCTACTGTGAAGGCTGCCTGTCGCGGTCTCGTGTCCGGTGTGCTGTTGGTGTCGGCGGCGCTGACAGGTTCGTGCGCGGTGCCCGGGACCCCGACCGCCGCAACGGCACCGACGGTCCAGCGCGACGAGGGCGAGGCCTGGCGTCCCGGCCAGTCGGTGATCCTGCCCGACTCGCTCGCCGCCGAATTCACCCAGCTGCAGGCAACCCTGCCCGGCCAGGTGGGCATGGCATTGATGCCGATCGGCGGCGGACGCATGACGATCTACGGCGACTGGACCACCGGCATCGCCTGGTCCACCATCAAGGTTCCGCTCGCCGTCGCCGCCCTGCGCCACGACCACGACCAGTCCATCTTCGAGATGGTGCAGGCCGCGATCACGGTGTCGGACAACGACGCCGCCTACGGCCTGTGGCAGTCCCTCGGCGACGGCACGGCGGCCGCCGAGGCGGTGCAGCAGGTGCTCGACGAGGCCGGTGAGGTGAACACCGACAAGCCGGAGATGCGTACCGAACTCGACTACACGGCCTTCGGTGTCACCGAATGGTCGCTGGCCAACCAGGTGCGGTTCGCCTCCAAGCTGCCGTGCCTGCCCGACACCGAGGTCGTGATGCGGTTGATGGGCGAGATCACCCCCGAGCAGGGCTGGGGTCTCGGCCTGCTCGACCACGCGGAGTTCAAGGGCGGCTGGGGTCCCGACGACGACACCGGCATGTACACGGTCCGCCAGTTCGGGCTGATCCCCGTCGGCAGCGGCCAATTGGCGGTTGCCCTTGCCGCACAGGCGGATTCGGGCAGCTTCGAGGACACCACCGCCCTGCTCGACCGGATGGCGCTGCTCCTGGCACGTCATCTGCCCGATCTGCGCGGCGGAGTGTGCCCGCGCTGAGCGGGCCCGCTCAGCCGGGTACGACCAGACCGGATTCATAGGCGAGGACGACCGCTTGGGCCCGGTCGCGCAGGCCCAGCTTGGAAAAGACTTTGGAGACATGCGTTTTCACGGTCTGCTCGGCCACGAACAGTTCGCTCGCGATCTCGGTGTTGGACAGGCCCTTGGCTACCAGCTCCAGTACTTCGCGTTCGCGGGGTGTCAGCGTCGACAGGGCGGGCGAGGGTGCGGTGCGCACGGTGTTGCGCCGCCGGGTCACATCCGCGATCAAGCGGCGGGTGATCGTCGGTGCGAGCAGGGCCTGTCCGTCGGCGACGACCCGCACCGCGCGCACCAGCTCCTCGGCGGGTGCGTCCTTGAGCAGGAATCCGCTGGCGCCGAGGCTCAGTGCCTCGTACACGTAGTCGTCGATGTCGAAGGTCGTGAGCATGAGCACCCGCACGGGCGGGTCGAAACCGGCGGCGAGGATGGCGCGGGCGGCGTCGAGCCCGTTCATCTCGGGCATGCGCACATCCATCAGGACGACGTCGGGGCGCAGCCGTTTGGCTTCGGCGACCGCCACTTTGCCGTCGGGGGCGTCACCGACGACGCTGATATCGGGTTGGGCACCGAGCAGAGCGCCGAAGCCCTGCCGGACCATCGCCTGGTCGTCGGCGATCAAGACGGTAATAGCCACGCGACCACCTTACGGGGTCGGCAGCGTCACCGAGACCTCGAATCCGCCGGTCGCAGTGGGTCCGGCGAGCAGTTGTCCGCCGACCGCCGCCACCCGGGTGCGCATGCCGTCGATGCCGTGCCCGCCGCCTGTGCTCTTGCTCGCCACACCGGTGGCGGGGTCGTTGTGCACGGTCACTGTGACCACCCCCGGCCGCACGCCGACGGCGACGCGCACGGGCGCACCGGGCGCGTGCCGCGCACAGTTGGCCATCGACTCCTGGACGACGCGGTACACGACCAGCCCGGTGGTCTCGGGCACGGCCGACAGATCACCGTCGACGGTCCACTCGACGGGCAGACCGGCACGCGCGGCCGACTCGCACAGCGCGGGCACGTCGGCGGCACGCGGTTGCGGTGCGTGTTCGGGCAGTTGTCCGTCGCTGCGCAGCACGCCCAGCATGCCGCGGATCTCGTTGAGCGCGGTGCGCGCGGTGGCACCGATGGATTCGAATTCCGCCGTGGCGGCCGGGTGCAGATCGGTGATCCGGTAGGGCGCGGTCTGGGCTTGCACCACCACCATCGACATGTGGTGGGCGACCACATCGTGCAGGTCGCGGGCGATGCGCGCCTTCTCCTCGAGGATGGCTCGGCGCGCGCGTTCCACCTCGGTCACCTCGGCCTGTTCCTCGAGTTTGGCCCGTGAGGCGCCGAGGGTCTGCAGCAGATAGCCGAGCAGCGCGAGCGCACCGAACCCGACCGGCCACCCCCACAGCGGACCGTCGGCCGAACCGGGCATGGTCGTGGCGAACAGCATCGATTGCCCCGCCCACGCGACGACCACCACGGGCAGCGGCGCGCGCAACGCCACCGCGAACAGCAGCACGAACAGCACGATGACGTGCACCACCTGGAACGGCAGGTCGCTGTCGGCGGTGGGCGAGATCACCAGCGAGATGAGCAGCGCCGACCCTGCGGAGACGGCCCAGCCGAGGGCGGGGTTGATCCGGACGAGCAGGAGCGGGAACACCGCGAGCCCCGAGATGAGCGGTGCGACAGCGGCGGGCACCTGGTGGGTGACGAACAGCGTCGGCCACGCGATGCTGTACAGAATGAGCGCTACCAGCACGGTCGCCAGGTCGAACCAGGTGGTCGCGTCGATCCGGCGCACGGTGGTACGCAGTTGTCCGGTCATGGTCCTGAGCCTAGGAAACCGGTCGCCGACCCACCTCATACCCACGAACCAACTGCGACCCCCTACCCTGGTGTGACCCCGGCGCCGGGACACCACCCGTGCGCCTCGCGAAACCGGTCCACAGCGGGATGCCCGCCGTACGACCCGCTCCTTACTGTCGGAGGCCATGAAAACCCCGCTTCGCCCGGCACCCGCCGCTCGCCGTGCCCGTGCCACAGGTTCCGCGTCGCCCGCCGACACCACCACTCCCCATCGCCGCCGCAGCGGCATCGCGCTGTGCACCGCCGGGCTCGCGATGGCCTCCGCGGTCGTGATGTCGGCCCCGGGTGCGATGGGCACCACCCCGGGCAGCGGGGTCGAGAACGCGGCCGCCACCGCCGTGGTGCACTCCCTCACCGACGACGACCCGGACGTGCCCGCGCTGATCCCTCGCGATTTCGGTTTCAAGTTCGGGTACGACCCGGCCGAGCAGGACGGCATGCTGGTGAATCCGAACGGCGGCTGCTCCTCCCCGGTGACATTGCCCGGCGAGTTCGAGGCCGCCTGCAAGGCCCACGACCTGGGCTACGACATGCTGCGCTACGCCGAGCGGGTCGACGAGCCGCTCGGCCCGTGGGCACGGCGCTCGGTGGACGCGGCCCTGAACCGGCGCATCCACGCCGCCTGTGAGCTGCGCGACGACGAGTTCTCCCGCGCGCGCTGCGGTGTGATGGCCGATATCGCCTTCACCGCCGTCGACGTGAACTCGCGCAGGCAGGACTACGCCGCACCGGTGGTGGAGAACGTCTTCGCCGAGACCGACCCCGCCGATCGACCCAACCTGTGGCCCTTGGCGCGCACGGTGCTGGGGTTGTTCGCGGTGACGGCCGCCTGCGCGGTGATCATCGACGCGCTGCGCAAACGTCGCCGCGTGATCTGACCACATTGCCGATTTCTAGAACTTGTTCTAGCTTTCACGCATGACTCTGGTGATCGACGAGACGGTCGAGATCGATGCCCCCGCCGCGAAAGTCTGGCAGGTGCTCACCGATTTCGCACACTACGGCGAGTGGAATACCTTCTGCTACAAAGCCTCGAGCACCCTGGTGCCCGGCGAGCCGATCGACATGATGGTGAATCTCGGCGGCAACAAGCGCGCCCAGCGCGAGTGGATCCGCACCCACACGCCGGGCGTCGAGTTCAGCTACGCGATGAAGCCGGTGCCGCTGGGCGCACTGCACAGCCTGCGCTCGCACACCGTGGTCCCGCTCGGCGAGGACCGCTGCCGCTACGAATCGCGCTTCACCCTGGCCGGCTGGCTCAGCCCGGTGGTCACCCTGGCGCTCGGCAAGCACCTGCGTGCCGGGTTCGACGCCATGACGGCCGGGGTCGCCGCTCGCGCCGTCTCGTAACGTCGCCCGCGCGCTGGACTCGGCGCGATGACCGCCCGGCCGCGAACCGACCTCGCTGCCCGCGCCTACGAAAAGCGGGGCCCGCCAAGGATTCTCACCCTCGACGAGCCCCGCTCGGTACGAACTCTCAGACCGCGCCCGGGGTGGGCAGCGGGCCACGGGCTGCCTCGTAGGCCGCACCGACCCGGTACAGGCGGTCGTCGGCCAGCGCGGGCGCCATGATCTGCAGACCCACCGGCAGGTTGTCGTCGGCCGACAGCCCCGACGGCACCGACATGCCGGGGTGGCCCGCCAGGTTGGTCGGCAGGGTGCACAGGTCCGACAGGTACATGGCGAGCGGGTCGCCGACCTTCTCGCCCAGCTTCCACGGGGTGAACGGGCTGGTCGGCGAGACGAGCACGTCGACCTGTTCGTAGGCGGCGTCGAAGTCGCGCGCGATCATCGTGCGCACCTTCAGAGCCTGGCCGTAGTAGGCGTCGTAGTAGCCGGCCGACAGCGCGTAGGTGCCGATGATGATGCGGCGCTTGACCTCCGGGCCGAAACCGGCCTCACGGGTCAGCGACATCACCTGGTCGGCGCTGTGGCTGCCGTCGTCGCCGACGCGCAGGCCGTAGCGCATGGCATCGAAGCGCGCCAGGTTCGACGACACCTCCGACGGCATCACCAGGTAGTACGAGGACAGCGCGTACTCGAAGCTCGGGCACGACACCTCGATCACCTCGGCGCCCAGTTCCTTCAGCACCGCGACGGCGGCGTCGAAGGAGGCGATCACGCCGGGTTGGTAACTGTCGGAATGCAATTCGCGCACCACACCCACGCGCACACCGGTCAGGTCACCGTTGGCGCCCTGGCGCGCGGCCTCGACCACCGGGGCGACCGGCACCTTGCGCGAGGTGGAGTCGCGCGGGTCGTGCCCGGCGATCACCTCGTGCAGCAGCGCGGTGTCGAGCACGGTGCGACCACACGGCCCACCCTGGTCGAGCGACGACGCGCACGCGACGAGACCGTAGCGGGACACGGTGCCGTAGGTCGGTTTGACGCCCACGGTCGCGGTGACCGCGGCGGGCTGACGGATCGACCCACCGGTATCGGTGCCGATGGCCAGCGGCGCCTGGAACGAGGCCAGCGCGGCCGCCGAACCACCGCCGGAACCGCCCGGGATGCGGGTGGTGTCCCACGGGTTGCGGGTGGGGCCGTACGCGGAGTTCTCGGTGGACGAGCCCATGGCGAACTCGTCCATGTTGGTCTTGCCGAGAATCGGGATGCCTGCCGCACGCAACCGGGTGGTGACGGTGGCGTCATAGGGCGACATCCACCCCTCGAGCACCTTCGACGCACACGTGGTCGGCATGTCGGTGGTGGTGAAAACGTCCTTGAGCGCCAACGGAACTCCCGCCAGCGGCGAGGCGGGCTGCTCGCCGGCGGCGATCGCGGCGTCGACCACGGCGGCCGCTGCGAGGGCATGCTCGCTCGCGACGTGCAGGAAGGCGTTGAGCTCGCCGTCGACCTTGCCGATGCGGTCCAGGTGCGCCTGGGTGACCTCGGTGGAGGACACCTCGCCGCCGTGGATCTTGCTCGCCAGCTCGGCCGCCGACAGCGTGGTCAGCTCGCTCATTCGCCCTCTCCCAGAATCTGCGGGACCAGGAAACGCTGTTCTTCCACGGCGGGCGCCTGGTCCAGCGCCTGCTCGGGGGTGAGGCCGGGCACGACCACGTCGGGCCTGGTCACATTGGTCGTCGGGTTCGGCGATGCGGTGGCGGGGACGTCGGCGGCGACCTCGGAGATGGTCCGGACGTGGCTGAGGATCGAATCCAGCTGACCGGCGAACTGGTCGAGTTCGGCGTCGGTCAACGCCAGCCGGGACAGCCGGGCGAGGTGAGCGACCTCGTCGCGGGAGATTGCGGGCACCGCGGGACCCCTTTCGGCTTCGGGTGGGAAGAACTTCCGGTACAGCCTAACGAGGTGGGCGAACAGCCCCGGACGCACCCGCCTCGCACGAAAGTTCGCCCTCCTCGCCGCGATGGGGTCATACTCGAGTCGAGATCCCCCGGTTGGGGGTGTAAGTATTGCTTCACCGGGTATTCGTCTCGAACAGCCTCGGCCGTCAAGGAAAGGAACGCACGTGTCATACCTGCTCCGCGTGCAACTTCCGGATCGACCGGGAAGCCTCGGTTCCCTCGCATTGGCACTCGGCGGAGTGGGCGCGGACATCCTCTCGCTCGACGTCGTCGAGCGCGGCGCGGGATTCGCCATCGACGATCTTGTCGTCGAGGTGCCAACCGGCGCACTGCCCGACACCCTCATCACCGCCGCCGAATCCGTGCGCGATGTGAGTGTCGACTCCATCCGCCCGTACTCCGGCGTCCTCGACACCCATCGCGAACTCGAGCTGATCGATCAGGTCGCCGGCGCGCGCGACGACCGCATGCAGGTCCTCGTCGACGGGGTACCTCGGGTGTTACGGGCGGGCTGGTCGACCATCATCGCGCTCGGACCGTCGGGCGCGTACCGGGTGGTCGGCAGCCCGAGTGCCCCTGAGACACAAGCGGGTTCGGCTCCGTGGATGCCCATCGAGAAGCCGATGGGGCTCGACGGCGAAGCCGAATGGGTGCCGCAGATCTGGCGCGACATGGACACCAAACTCGCGGCCGCCCCGCTCGGCGGGTCAGGTAAGGCGCTGCTGCTCGGCCGCCCGGGCGGTCCCGATTTCCGCCCGTCCGAGGTCGCGCGGCTCGGCTACCTCGCTGGCATCGTGGCGACCGTGCTCAACTGAGCGCCAACCGCATCACGAACAGCGGCAGCCCGTCGTCGGTGCTCCAATTGCGTTCGGGCACAGCGACGAAGCCCAGACGCTCGTAGATGCGATGCGCGTCGACCATGGTGGACATGGTCGTCAGCGCCACCGCCTCGTAGCCGCCCGCCTTCGCCTCCTCGATCACGGTGCGCACCAACGCCGTTCCCACCCCGAGGCCACGCGCCCGCTTCGACACCGCAAGCATCCGGAACTCGAGTTCGCCGGGGCGGGCGATCTCGGCGTAGGGACTGCCGGGTTCGGCGATCGTGAGCGAACCGACGACCTGCCCTTCGTGCAGGGCGACGAGCACCTGTGCGTGCGCGGCCCGGTGCGCCGCGTCACCCAGTTCCCGCGTGTAGTCGTTGTCGGCGGGCACATACCCGTCGCCGACGTACACGTCGACGGTGAGGGCGGAGATGGCGTCGTATTCGTCGGGCTGCGCGGTCCGGATCTGCGGACCGCTCACTGTTGCGTGGTTGTTGCCGTGCATTCCCGCATGATCGCACCCGGGCGGCTGTGAGCTTCGACGCACCCGTCCCGGCTATCGGGACCGTCTCAGCTACCGAGATACGGGCGCAGGCCCGGGTGCTGCGCGGACCAGCGGTCGGGGTTGCGCGGTGAGTAGACCACATCGAGCTGGTCGCCGATCGACGGCCACTGCGCCGCGTCCCACGCGAACCGCCCGTACACGACCTTCGCGGGCACCGACGGGCCCGTGATGGTGCCGGTGATGGTCACGTAGTGCTCGCCGGTCATGGCCGGCAGCGGGCTCACCCCGGTCACCGACAGCAACCCGTGCTCGACCTGGACTCCCCCACCGCCACCACGCCTGGTCAGGAGGGCGCCGATCATGACCACGAGCATCGTCACCATGGCCGCCGCCATCACCACTTCGAGCATGACCCCATGGTAGGCCGACTACAGACCGACGAGTTCGCTGACGCCCTGCGTCCGCCGCACCTGCCACACCGCCGTCCTGGTGCGCTGGGACCGGCCGTTGTTGCGGTCGATGAGCGCGCGATTCGCGGTGGTGTAGATCAGCTGGGCGCCGCGGGCGTTGGTCTCCGGGTTCTGGAACAGCTGCACCAGACGGTCGGTCTCCTCCACCGGCAGGCCCGCACCGAGATCGTCGACGGCGAGGACACCGCCGGTGTCGAGCGCCTCGAGCATCGCGGGCAGCACCCGTAGCAGTGCGCGGGTCGCCGTCGATTCGTCGGCCAGGTCGAACGCGATGTCGATGCCTTCGTGCACCAGGCTCAGGCCGGGGCCGCGCCGGTCGACCATGCGGCGGTACAGGGTGTCACGGGCGGCACGCAGCGTGCTCAGCTCCCGTTCCACCAGCACGGCATCGGCGCCGCCCTGGTCCAGTTGTGCTGTGAGCGAGGCGATTCCGGCATCCATGTCACGCAGGTAGTCGGCGTACATCGGGTCGTGCTCGGCGATCAGCAGATCCTCGATGCCCAGATCGGCTGTGCGCAACAGCATCAGCAGGCGCGCGGCGTTGTCGGGCGAACGGGAGATGTGGCTGCCGAGCTCGTACGCCAAGGCCTCCGCACCGATATCGCCCTGCTGCACTTGCAGATTCGCCGCGAACCAGCGATAGGCGGGTACCAGAGCCTCCGCGTACAACTGACCGGCCAGACTCAGCAGCAACGCGTTCGGCCGCAGCAACGGCACCAGCGCCGTCACCCCGTACCGGGCCGCCTCGAACATCGGGCCGATCTTGACCTGATCCCCGTTGCGCTCGAACACGATTCGCTTCCTCGAACGAGGATGGGTGTAGAGCCACTCGGCGATCACATCAGCACTGTCGAGGCGGAAGCCGTAGGTATACGGAACGCCCTCCGCCACGAAGCCGGCCACGAATTCCGTCGGCCGGTCGGCGAATCCGAGATGCGGCCGACGCACCGGACCCGCATACGGATCCCAACCACTCACCGAATTCAACACGGCATCACGCATCTGCGCGAGCGCGTCGACCACACTGGTCTTCCCCGACGCCGCGACGCCGTACACCGCCGTCACCGGCACCGCGAGCGGTCCACCGGCCCCCTTGGTCAGCCGCAATTGCTGCGCCTCGGCCAAAGACCCATGATTGGCCACCTGAAAACTCCGCAACAAGGTGCAGTCCCGCCTCTCTATTCCGCCTCCCCGAGAATCTAGGCCAGATTCAGGTGGGGGGAGACTCCCGTTGGCGGCCAGACCATGTAGCAGGTCACCGTCGCCCGTTCCCGGTGAGTTACCCATGTTCTCACCTGTCTCTCGACGCGGTAGCCGATGCCCGAGGCCTCGAACAGACGTCAGAAGGTCTGTGTGGACCGACGGTAACAGGCGTCATCGGCACCCCTGGAAAGTTGAGAGTCGCTGGGTCTCGGCGGAAGTGTCCAGATTTGCGATCGTGTGCATGTCGCGCGCGGGGGTGTGGGTCTGGCGTAGTCTGGCCGAAAATCGGTGAGAGGCGGAGCTGCAGTGATGATTCGTGGGCTGGTTGTTGCGGCGTTGGGGGCCGGGGCCGTGGTTCCGGTGCTGATGGTCGGTGCGCCGACCGCGGCGGCCGATCCCTGTCCGGACGGGACCGCACGGGTGTTCCTGGGAAACTCGACGAACAGTTGCCAGGGGGCCGGGACCGTCAGCTACACCGAGGCGCCGGTGTCGAAGGTGTGCTCGATGACCGGTAGCGATGTCGTCGTCGACATCGAGGGCAACTCGAAGAAGACACACCGGCACGTGGAGCTCACCAACGGCCAGTGCGCCCAGTTCGACATCCGCACCCAGATGGCGAACACGGTCACCGTCACCCCGAGCTGAGCCGAACCCGGCCCGGGGCCGTCGCTACTCGGCTTCTGATTCGGCCGGGGCGCTGACCGCTACCGGCCCTTGCTCGAGCAGCAGGCGGAAACCGTCCTCGTCGAGGATCGGCACACCCAGTTCTTCGGCCTTGGCGGCCTTGGAACCGGGCGAATCGCCGATCACCACGAACGCGGTCTTCTTCGACACCGAGCTCGCCGCCTTGCCGCCGCGGACCAGGATCGCCTCCTTGGCGCCGTCGCGGGTGAAGGTCTGCAGCGAGCCGGTGACCACGATCGACAGCCCCTCGAGGGTGCGTTCGATGGAGGCGTCGCGCTCGTCCTCCATGCGCACACCGGCGGCCCGCCACTTGTCGACGATGGCGCGATGCCAGTCGACGGTGAACCACTCCACCACGGCCGCGGCGATCGTCGGACCCACGCCGTCGGTCGACGAAAGTTCTTCCACCGTCGCGGATTCGATGCGTTCGAGGCTGCCGAACTCGGCGGCCAGCGCGCGGGCGGCGGTCGGGCCGACGTGCCGGATGGACAACGAGACAAGCACCCGCCACAGCGGACGGTCCTTCACCGCCTGCAGGTTCTCCAGCAGCCGCCTGCCGTTGGCGGACAAGCCGCCTTCCTTGTTGGTGAACAGCGGAACCGACAGCAGTTTCTGCTCGTCGAGATCGAACAGATCACCTTCGTCGGTGATGGCGCCGGAGCGCAGCAACGCGTCGGCCGCTTTGTCGCCGAGCGCCTCGATGTCGAAGGCGCCGCGCCCGGCGAGATGGAACACCCGCTCGCGCAGCTGAGCGGGGCAGAACTGCTGGTTGGGGCAGCGGATGTCGGCGTCGCCCTCTTTCGCGGGCGCCAGTTCGGTGCCGCAATTGGGACAGTGGGTGGGCATCACGAACTCGCGTTCGTCGCCGGTGCGGGCGTCGACCACCGGGCCGAGCACCTCGGGGATCACGTCGCCGGCCTTGCGGATGGTGACGGTGTCGCCGATCAGCACACCCTTGCGTTTCACCTCCGAGGCGTTGTGCAGGGTGGCCATCGCGACCGTCGATCCCGCGATGGTGACGGGTTCCATCACGGCGAACGGGGTGACTCGCCCGGTGCGGCCGACGTTCACCTCGATGTTGAGCAGCGTGGTGGTCGCCTCTTCCGGTGGGTACTTGTAGGCGATGGCCCAGCGCGGGGCACGGGAGGTGGAGCCGAGCCGCCGCTGCAATGCCATCTCGTCGACCTTGATGACCTGCCCGTCGAGCTCGTGCTCGATGTCGTGGCGGTGCTCACCCCAGTAGGCGACCCGTTCGATCACCGCGTCCACGCCCTGCACCAGCCGGGTGTGCTCCGACACCGGCAGTCCCCAAGCGGCGAGCGCCTGGTAGGCCTCGTGCATGGAGGTGGGTCGGTAGCCGTCGATGCGACCGAACCCGTGGCAGATCATCCGCAGCTTGCGCTGGGCGGTGATCGCGGGGTTCTTCTGGCGCAGCGAGCCGGCGGCGGTATTGCGCGGGTTGGCGTAGGGCGGTTTGCCTTCGGCCACGATCTGGGCGTTGAGCGTCTGGAAATCCTCGAGCCGGAAGTACACCTCGCCGCGTACCTCGAGCAGTTCCGGGATGGGGAACTCCACGGTGGCGGTGAGTTCGGTGGGGATGTCGTCGATGGTGCGGGCGTTGAGGGTGACGTCTTCACCGGTTCGCCCGTCGCCGCGGGTGGCGGCGCGCACCAGTCTGCCGTTCTCGTACACCAGGTTCAGGGCCACACCGTCGATCTTGACCTCGCACAGGTAGTGCAGGTCGGGACCGGTTTCGGCCTCCACGCGGGCGGCCCAGGCGCGCAGTTCGTCGAAGTCGAACACATTGTCCAGCGACAGCATGCGCTCGAGGTGGTCGACCGCGGTGAACTCGGTGGCGAATCCGCCGCCGACCAGCTGGGTCGGCGAATCGGGTGTGCGCAGATCGGGGTGCGCCTCCTCCATCGCCTGCAGTTCACGCAGGAGCGCGTCGAACTCGCCGTCGGTGATGATCGGCGAGTCCCGCACGTAGTAGCGGAACTGGTGCTCCCGCACCTCGTCGGCCAACTGCTGCCACCGCACCCGCTGCTCGGGGGTGGCACCTTCGGCACTCACGGAAACCGCGCTGTCGCTCTCACTCACACCCAGCACATTAGTGGAGGCCACCGACACTTTCGGCGACCGTTCCCGCACGTCGCGGCCTCATACCGGCGAGATGACCTCGACGGTGGGAAAGTAGCTGCGATAGCGTGCCGCATCACGAGTGAGCAGCCGGTATCCGCTGATCGCGGCGTGCGCACCGATATAGAAGTCAGGCAGAGGTGACCGCTTCTCACCGCCCCGCCGACGGTAGGCGAGAAAGGCCCGAGCAGCCAGAAAGGCCGCGTCCCACGGCAGCGGTTCACGCTCGAACGCCTGAGGCGGCAACGCGGCCTCCACCGCTTCCTTCGTCGAATAGCCGATCGAGACCTCCGCGTAGATCAACGGATTGATCACCACTCGCCCGGAGTTGCGAGCGGCGGACAACTCCGAAGCCGACCATTGTTCCCAGGTGGGGTCGCCGTCCAGCACATCAATGAGCACACAGCTGTCGACCAACGTGGTTCGCCGCAGGGCGGTAACTGATTCAGTCACGCAGCAGCGCCATGATCTCGTCGGTCGTCAACCCCGCGACCTCAGGATTGTCGAATCGATGCCGACGCATCTGGCGAACGAGCCGCTCGCCGGGGCTGTCCTCGCCACCACGAACCACGATGCGCAACGCGCCGCCGTCCTCGATCACGTCGAGTTCGTCGCCTTCTTTGAGATTGAACTTCGCCCGCAGCTCAGCGGGGATGGTGACCTGGCCGTTCGCGTTCATGCGCATGTCGGACTCCATCTATTAGGCAACTACGTAATAGATGGTACCTCTGATGAGCCGACCAGCGGAAAGCTATTCGAAGTTGATCGACTCCGGGTCCTCGGTGAACGCGCGGGCGACGTCGGTGCTGAGAGAGAGGGCTTTGCGGGCCCAGTCCAGCGGTGCGCCTGCCAGCCCGCACCCCGGGGTCACCAACACCTGAGTGGCCAGGGTGGTGCGTGGGAAGCCGAGGCGGTCGATCAGGCGGACGGCGGGTTCCGCGATCGCCCGCCAGGTGGTCGGCGCGGCCGGTTGCTCCGTCGGAACGAGGCCGAGAGCGATCTTCTTGCCGCGGTCCACGATGTCGCCGAGCACGTCGAGGTCGGCGGTGGTAATGGTGGAGGCGTCGAAGGAGATTCCGGCGGCGGCGGTGCGGCCGATGGTGGCGAGGGCGGGCCGAGAAGCGCAGGTGTGCAACAGAACCGGGGCGCTCTGGGCGTCGATCACCGTGTCGAAGATGCGTAGCGCCTCGGGTTCGGGCAGAGCGCTGATCGTATTGAGGATGCTCGGGCCACGCAGCGAGCCGTCGAGGACCGTGGTGAGCTGCGGTTCGTCGAGCTGGATGACAACCTCGGCGCCGAGCCGCCTGCGCACCTCGTCCGCATGCCGTGCCAATCCCTCAGCGAGGGATTCCGAAAGATCGCGTACCGCACCGGTATCGGTGAGGATTTGATGCCCACCGGGGAGTTCCACCTCAGCGGCCAGAGTGAGCGGTCCGGCCGACTGCAGCTTCACGACGCGGCCGGTACCGACCAGACCTGCTGTCTCCCACGCCTCTTCGATGGCGTCGAGGTCGAACTGGAGCAGATCGCGCGCTCGGCGTGAAACAGCACCGGGACGGGCGGCCAGCCGGTATCCGCGCGTTGTCGAATCGAAGCGCAGGTCCACCAGCAAGGCCGAAACCCGGCCGATCATGTCGGCGCCGATTCCGCGCTGCGGCAGTTCGACCAGGTGCGCGAGGTCGGGCAGTTCACCGATGATCGTCGCGGCGGCTTCCCTCGGATCGGTGCCCGGCCACGACCCGATGCCCGTGGCGATGCCGCCGACGAGCAGGTCCGCGGGCGCGCTCTCCTCGGAGTTCTCGCTTCGCGACAATGTCACGTACACAACACCTTTCGTGTCGTCGAACGGCGCGCTCCTCAGGCGGAAGCGTCGGTGATCCCCGCGTCGACCCCGGCACGATCGGTGCCGTTGATGGTGCCGCTGCCGACCACGGTGTCGCCACCGTCGGCATCGGGCAGGTAGAGCACGATGGCCTGACCCTTCGCGACGCCGCTGAGCGGTTCACGCAGCCGCGCGACCAGCCCGTCACCCACCGGTTCGACGACGGCGGGCGCGGTGCCGCCGTGGGCGCGCACCTGCACCACACACTCGACCGGTTCGGTCGGGCGCACGCCGGAGGTCCAGATGGCGCGGTCGGCGGTGATGACGTCGACCTGCAGGTCTTCCACCGAGCCGACCTTCACCGTGCCGGAATCGGGGTCGATCCCGGTGACGTAGCGAGGCTTGCCGTCGGCGGCGGTGTGGCTCAGGCCGAGGCCCTTGCGCTGACCGACGGTGAACCCGTGCACGCCTTCATGGGTGCCGAGCACGGTGCCGTCGGAATCGACGAGCGCACCGGGGCGGATGCCGATCTTGGCGCCGAGGAACGCCCGGGTGTCGCCGGAGGGGATGAAGCAGATGTCGTGGCTGTCGGGCTTGTTCGCCACGGCGAGACCGCGCTCGGCCGCTTCTTCCCGGATACGCGGCTTCGGGGTGTCGCCGACCGGGAACATGGCCCGGGACAGCTGCTCGGCGGTGAGGACCGCGAGCACATAGGACTGGTCCTTGTCCGCGTCGACCGCGCGGCGCAGCACACCGCCTTCGAGGCGGGCGTAGTGCCCGGTGACCACGGCGTCGAAGCCGAGGGCCTGCGCCCGGTCGGCCAGGGCGGAGAACTTGATCTTCTCGTTGCAGCGCAGGCACGGGTTCGGGGTCTCGCCCGCGGCGTAGGCGGCGACGAAATCGTCGATCACGTCTTCTTTGAAGCGGTCGGCGAAATCCCACACGTAGAACGGGATGCCGAGCACATCGGCGGCGCGACGCGCGTCACCGGCGTCTTCCTTGGAGCAGCAGCCACGCGACCCGGTGCGCAGCGTGCCCGGCGACGCCGACAGCGCCAGATGCACCCCGACCACCTCGTGACCGGCGTCCACGGCCCGCGCCGCGGCCACCGCCGAATCGACTCCACCACTCATGGCGGCAAGTACTCGCATCAGGCACCTCCTCTAGCGCCGGCCAGACCCGCGGCCCTGGCCCTTTCGATGACCTGCGGCAGCACGGTCAGCAATGTGTCGATATCGGATTCGGTCGAGGTGTGGCCCAGCGAGAACCGCAGCGAACTGCGCGCCTGCCACGGCTCGACACCCATGGCGATCAGGACGTGACTCGGCGAGGCCACCCCCGCGTTGCACGCCGAGCCGGTCGAGCATTCGATACCGGCGGCGTCGAGCAGCATCAGCAGGGAGTCGCCCTCGCAACCGGGAAAGGTGAAGTGGGCGTTGCCGGGGAGTCTGCGTTCGTCGGCCGGGCCGTTGAGCACAGCGTCGGGTTCGAGCGCGAGCACACCGGCGATCAGCTTGTCGCGCAACGCTTTCAGGCTGTGCGCGGCCTCGACGGAGGCGGCGCGCAGGGCGGCGGCGAAGCCGACGGCGGCCGCCACGTCGGAGGTTCCCGAACGCAGGTCACGTTCGTGCCCGCCACCATGGATCAGCGGCACACAGGGCACCTGCCGACCGAGCAACAGCACACCGATCCCGTGCGGACCGCCGACCTTGTGCCCCGCGACGCTCAGCGCGGCCAGCCCGCTAGCGCCGAAATCGACCGGAACCTGGGTCACCGCCTGGATGGCGTCGCTGTGCATCGGAATATCGAATTCCTGTGCGACGGCAGCCAATTCGGCGATGGGCTGGACGGTGCCGACCTCGTTGTTGGCCCACATCACACTCACCAGCGCCACTTCGTCACCGTGCGCCTCGAGCACTTCGCGCAGCGCGTGCGGCGACACCACACCCTCGCCGTCGACGGGCAACCAGCTCACCTGCGCACCCTCGTGCTGCTCGAGCCACTCCACCGCGTCGAGCACCGCGTGATGCTCGACGGAGCTCACCACCAGCCGGGTCCGGCGCGGATCGGCAGCCCGCCGCCCCCAGAAAATCCCCTTGATCGCGAGATTGTCGCTCTCGGTGCCCCCAGAGGTGAAGATCACTTCCGACGGCCGCGCCCCCAACTCAGCGGCGATCGACTCCCGCGCCTCCTCGAGCGTCCGCCGCGCCGCCCGCCCCGACCCGTGCAGCGACGAGGCGTTCCCCACCATCCCCAAGGCAGCGGTCATCGCCTCGACAGCGGCAGGCAACATCGGAGTGGTCGCCGCATGATCGAGGTAGACCGTCTTGGGCGCACCCGAATAAGCCGACTTCATGACCGACAAAGCCTATACCACCGCTGACCTGGTCATCTTCGGGGTCCACCCCTGCTCTCTACGATTTTTCAACGATTCACCCGGGACTTCCAACACGTGTATCACCTACTTTCATTCCCGAATCGGCGAAGAGTGGGCCGCTGAGACGGTCGAGATAGCTTGCGAGCGAAGGCCGGGCTGTCGGACCGCAGCGGCCCGGCGACCTGATAGGCAGATGAATGCGAGATTCCGCACCCGTGTAGATGCTCCTCGGACCGCCGACGGCTGCCTGCAGCGCACACGCCTGCTAGGCCGGGAACGCCCGTGCAGCTGCCGACAACAGCCGCTGGCGGCGCCGCTATCGTGACAAATGCAATATTCCGCATGCCAGTGCCGGGCCGCCACCGGTGCATGCACGGGGCGGGCCCGAGATCACTTGGCACGCTTGTCGTCGTACCGCCGCGTAAAGGCCTGGACGAGGTCGCTGGACGAGCTGTGTACGGGCTACCCAGCCTCTGGTATCGACGTTCGAGGTCGGCTCTGGCGGCTGCGAATGCCGCCCAGCGTGGGACGGGGCGCCGGTGCGCGCTGACAGTGTTGTCTGGCCGCGGGAGCCATCGGTGGTGGAGTCGGTGTCCGTCGACGAAGCAACCGTCGCGGATCTGCGTCTCGATCAGGTGATCCCCGTGATAGTCGGTCTTCGGACGACTTCGAGCTCGCGGGACTGTTCCGACGACCTGTTCGTGACCGCGACACGGTCCGATATCGCCATGAACTCGTCGCCGATCTGACCGACGACGAGGTCCGCGCGGTGTTCGACAATTTTGCGGCTGGAATGCGGCGGAAGCGCGGCGCTGTGCCGGAGCAGCCAGACTCCAGCATCCGCGCCAACAGCAGCGCAGGCATCTGGACGCGGCTGCTGATTACCTCTCCACGATCACGACGCTGGCCCGCACCCTGCCTTGGCGCTGGTGATCACTCCTGGTCAGTGGGGTGACAGCCCGCGGTTCGCAGCGGTCCTCGACGCGATCGGGGTTCCCCAGTTCGTGACCGGGCAGACCCGCACGCGACCAGATCGGGTGCTGGCCGACAAGGCCTACAGCTCCCGTGCCAACCGCGCCTACCTGCGGCGGCGGGGTAGTCCTACGTCCTGCCCCCGAGACCGTCGCCCCGGGCTTCGGCCTGCCGAGCTGGCCTGTGGGCGACGGCGGCGGACTTCTGAACGCGAAGGGAGTCCGCGACGTGGCGGGCGGCCTGATCCTCGCCGCTCTCCTCCTGACCGGTCACCGCCGCGCGCTCGGCGTGGTCCTCCTGGCGCAAGCGCTCATCCCCCTCGGTGACATGACCAACGTCATGCTCCACAACGGTTCCGCCGCAACGGCGTTCGGCGTCCACGGCCTGACCGCCGCCCTGATACTCGTCATCGGTGCATCGACCCCGCGCGAGACCGGCGAAGCCACCGCCGTGCCCGCTGGTGGTGCGCTGGCGGCCGCGTGAGGACGGCGACGATCAGCCGATGACGAGGGAAATGAAGGCGGAGCTCCGTCGACCAACACGGAAGTGGACGCGTAGTGCAGGTTGCCGCCCACCGCTTCGGCGGCGACCTCGAGGTTCGGGAGTTGGGGCGCACAATCGTGGGAGATTCACAGCCATCGCGCATCGGCTGACGATGCCAGCTCCCGCGCTCGCGGGTACTGCGCCTTTCCGGCGTCGTTGCGTGGGACCTTCGGCACCGTCGTCATCACGCGCGGGAGCTTGTACCCGGCCAGCGAGGTGCGTAGGGAGGCACGGAGTTCGTCGAGAGTCAACTGGTGTCCCGGTCGCAATTCGACGACCGCGGCGACAGCGTCGCCGAAGCGTTCGTCCGGCACGCCGACGACGATGCAGTCGTACACCGCCGCAACGGCTTTGATCGCCGCCTCGACTTCCTCGACGTAGACCTTTTCGCCGCCGGTGTTGACGCAGTTCGAGCCGCGGCCGAGGAGGGTGACGCGGGCACCGGGCTCGATGCGGACGCGATCGCCGGGGACGACGTAGCGGATGCCGTTGATGGTCTTGAAGGTTTCGGCCGTCTTGACGGGGTCGTTGTAGTAGCCGAGGGGGATGCGGCCGGCGCGGGCCAGTTGGCCGATGGCGCCGACGTCGGCGGTGAGATCGAGGAGATGGCCGTTGTCGTCGAGAACGACGGAATCCGGGCCGAGGGCGACGCGGGGGCCGTCCTGTCGAACATTCTCGCGGGACTGCGCCGCTGTGCCCTGGAATCCGGTTTCGGTCGCCCCGATCGAGTCGGTGAATACGGTGTTCGGGAAATTCTCGAGCCACCTGTTCTTGACCTCGGGGCTGAATACCGCGGCGCTGCTCGCCACCACGACGAGGCTGGAACCACTGCCGAGACCGCTCGCCGTGCGTCGCTGATATTCCTCGATCAGCGGTCGGGCCATGGCGTCGCCGGTGAGGAACAGGAATTGGACGCGCTCACGATCGATGACGTCCCAGGTGGTCGCGGGGTCGAATTTGGGTTCGAGAATTGTCAGATCGCCGACGAACAGGTGCCGGAGAAGCCCGGTCTGGGCGCCGCCGTGCATGAGGGGGCTCAGCGGGAATTTCACCATTCGGCGAGTTTTCGCGGCCGCCTCGGACTGGTCGAATTCGCCCAGGAGCGTACCGGTTTCGAAATCGGTCCCACCGCCGAAAACCCGCCAATAGTCCTCGTGGCGCCACATCACGCCTTTCGGGAACCCGGTTGTTCCGCCCGTGTAGATGATATGGATGTCGTCGCCGCTACGTGGCCCGAAGTCACGCGTCCCCGGCTGTCCCTCGATCCCCTCCGCATAGGTGAGGCCGCCGAAACCCGACAGGTCCGATTCGTCGTCGGGAGCCATGGGATCGACCAGCGCCACACACGTATGAATCCTCGGATGCCGGGGTACACAGCGCGCGAGCACCGATGCGTAGGTGCGGTCGTGCAGCACCGCGACCGCGTCGGAATTCTCGAACAGGTAATCGAGTTCCCCCTCGACGTAGCGATAATTCACATTGATCGAAACAGCGCGCACCTTCAATGTCGCCAGCAAGGCGACCACATGCTCGATGCTGTTCTTCGCATACAGCGCCACATGATCCCCGGGCCCGATCCCCCGCCCGGCGAGAAAATGCGCGAGCCGATTCGCGGCGACGTCGAGCTCGCGGAACGTGAGCGCTCGCTCCCCCACCTTCACCGCCGGAAGATCGGGCACCGCATCCACTGCGTGCTCGAACAGATCTGCGATGTTCAGTGCCACGGTTCTCTCCTCATCCGATGCGGTTGTCTCAGCCTTCGACGCCGACCAGCAGTTCGTGCACGCCGTAGACCAACATGTCAGTCCGCAGCGGTACCTGCTCGGGTGGGACCGCGAGCGTCAGGGTCGGGAACCGCGCGAACAGTCGCGTCAGCCCGATCTCGAGTTCGGTTCTCGCCAAGTATTGGCCGATGCATTTATGTGCGCCGACCCCGAAGGAAATGTGGTTCACCGGTGGACGATCGAGGAGCAATCTGTCGGCGTCGTCGAGCAATGCGGGGTCGCGGTTCACCACCGGGACCGAGATCATCACCGATTGGCCCGCCGCAACGGTCACCTCCCCCAGGCGAACAGATTCACTTGCCGCGCGGACCGGGCCCATATGGGCCACCGACAGATAGCGCAGGAGTTCGTCCACAGCCGCTGCGGCGGACACCTCCCCGGCACGGAATCGCCGCAGCTGATCCGGAGCCGACAACAACGCGAACGTGCTGAGTGCCAGCATGTTCGCGGTGGTTTCGAATCCGGCGAGCAGGAGTACCTGACTGATCTGGAACAGTTCTTCGTCGTCGATCTCGGGATCACGAGCAAGGTCGGCGATCAGCCCACTCGACGGCGAGGCGCGGGTATGTCTGATGGCGTCGAGCAGAATTTCGCGCAGCTCGAGAATGGTCGCGATCATCGAGTCGCCCGACGCCGACAGATCGAACAATACGGAGGCCAGCCGTGCGATATCCCCGCTGAGTCGATCGGGAACCCCGAGCAGTTCGCAGATCAGGCGCAACGAAACCGGCATCGCGAACACGGCAAGCAGATCGGCTTCACCGGCGGAATCGAGCACCTCGGCCATTGTCGTGAGCTGTTCGTCGACGATGTCGACGGCCCGCGGCGCGAACTCCGCGATCCGCCCCGCCGAGAAGTACCCCGCGAGGAGCCGTCGGTACCGCGCATGGGAATCGCCGTCAAGACAGTTGAACATGCCCGGGGGTGTGCCGTATTCGCGCAGGATCGGCGGAAGTTCCCGAATCGGCGCTTCGGTCAACTTCCGGTCGGTGCTGAATCGGGAGTCTCTGAGGACGCTGCGCGCGATCCGGTAGTCGGTGACCAACCAGCCTTCGGCACCGCTGGCGAATCTGAGCGGGCTCACCGCAGGCAGTCCACGCAAACCGTCGGGTGGATCGAATGGACAGGTCCGCTCGGTCGGAATCGGCGACGCCTCGGGGTCCGACGCCGCCGCGCCCACTTCTGGTGTCATGTCACCGTCACCCGCGCCAGGAGATCGGGAGCGCACGGAGATGCCAGATGGCTGATTCCTCGTCCCAGTCCAGGTCGTCGATATCGACCGCGAGGCGCAGGCCGCTGAATCGCTCGAGCAGAACACGGAACGCCGTGTCGAGCTCTACCCTGGCGACTTTGTTCCCCAGGCAGTAATGCGCCGCGTAGCCGAGTGTTTGATGTTGGCGCTCGTCGCGGCCGAGCCGCAGCTCCTCCGGATTGTCGAAGACAGCCGGGTCTCGATTCGCGGCACCGGGCGCCGGAACGACGTAATCACCCGGTTGCAGGTGCATTCCGGCGATCTCGACGGGCTCGCGCACGAGCCACGGAATTCCTTCGCCGCCTGCCACCGAGGTGAGCCGCAAGAGTTCATCGATGATGTCGGGGATCCGCGCCGGTTCGTGACGCACCCGCTCGACGAGTTCATCTTCGACAAGCAGTCTGGCCAGCGACTTGGCCAGCATGTTGGCTGTCGTCTCGAACCCACCCATGACCATCGCGTAGGTCAGAACCACCACTTCGTAGGTGGAAAGGGCGGTGTGCGAGACGACCCGGGAGATGAAGTCCGAGCCGGTATTCCGCTGGCGTTCGTTGACGAGCTCGATGATGTAGACACCCAACCGGGTGCTCGCCTCGGTCGCGGTCCCGGCGTCTCCGCTGTGCCCACCAGCGAGAATCGCGCCGACCATCTCGATGACGAATTCCTCGTCGGTGCCTGGTATCCCGAGGATTTGGCACAGCACACGGATGGCGTACGGCCTGGCGAAATCCCGGACGAAATCGCACCCGTCGCCACGCTCACGCATGGAGTCGACGAGTTCGTTCGCGGTTCGCAGGGCGATGTCCTCGACCTGAGAGATCATCGTGCGATCGAGGACCCTGGTCGCGGCCTGCCGTAGCGCGGCGTGTGTTTTGTCCTTCTGGCACCCGATGGCGCCCGCGAGCATCAATCCGGCGGTCAGGCGGGGCGCTTCCTCGGTATCGATACCCTGGCGGGTGAACTCGGGGCGGCTGTAGATCGCCCGGTTGTCGTCGTAGCCGGTGATGATCCAGGATTCCGGACCGTGGGGAAGCTGGACCTTCCGTGCGCGCTCCCCCTGTGCCAGCATCTCCCGCAGCACTGGATCCAAGCCGAGTGATCGGCATGCCGCAGAAGGGAATTGGGTGATCTCTTCGTCTTTCAGCACGACTGGGACACCTTCCAGGTGATCGGGACGCGGGTCGCTCCGCCGGACAGCTCGTGGCTCAGCGGTTCGAGCTCTTCGAACGGCACAGCGAACCGCAGTTCCGGTAAGCGCCCGAGCAGCATCGCGAACGCCGTCTCCATTTCGCAGCGGGCCAGCGCGGCACCGACGCAGTAGTGCGTTCCCGCTCCGAACGACAGATGCGACGTGGCGGGGCGGGCGGGGCAGAAGTCACCCGGATCAGCGAAGACCGATGGATCGAGGTTTCCCGCCTCGATGTCCATAACCACCAGGTCGCCGCGCCGGATCGTGCACCCGCCCAGCTCGAAATCGGCAGTCGCATAACGCGGTACACCTGCGACGCGACCCTGCACCGGATGCGGCAACCGCAGGATCTCTTCGACCACCCGTGCCCGCGCGGCACGGTCGCCGACAACTATCTCGGCCTGGAATTCCGGGTGGCGAAGCAGATGGACGATGCCACGGTCGATCAGTGTCACTGTGTTGATCTGTCCGGCGAAGCGCAAGCCGGTCGCCAATCCGATGACGAGGTCGACATTTTCCAGGGCAGGGTGGTCGACCCGCAGACGAATGATGTCGCTGATGACATCGTCGCCGAGGTCGGCTTCCTTCTTCGCGACCAGCTGACGCATGTAATCCTTCAGCTGTTGGTCGGCCGGAGCGGAGATCTCGGGTTCGGCGAGGTTGGCCGCCGATTGGGACAACTCCTGAATCAGCTGGTGGTCTTCGTCCGGGACGCCGATCAGGCTGGAGATCACCTGCGAGGAGAGCGGTCCAGCGAAGTCCCGACGTAGTTCGGCGGGCGGTCCGGCGGCGATCATCGCGTCGATCAACGACGTCGTGATCGCCTCGACCTTGGCTTCGATCGCGTGCATGCGGCGCTTGGAGAACGCGTGCGCGACGGTGCGCCGGATAAGGTCGTCCGGCGGCGGCGGAGCGTTCGGATCGAGGTGCTTGAACCGGATGATCTCGGCGTGGGTGAACCGGGCCGGACATTCGACATCCACCGGCGGGAACCTGTTGAGTCGGCCGTCGGACAGCAGACGGCGGATCGTCTGATAGTCCTTCACCACCCAGCTGGGATCTCCCGCCGGTGATGTACCGAGCTCTACGACACTAGGACTCATCAGCTGCCACTCCCTTCCCTAGACCCCTTCATGTCTGCGGTCCCGGCCGTAGATGTTCAGATCGGCCGGTCCGCCGACCACCTCGGCGTCGATGCGTCCCGTGGCGGCGCGCATGAAATCCAGTGGCGTACCGGTGAGCATCATCTCCTCGCCGCCGCTGCCGGCCGTCAGTTCCTGGCCGGTGGACAGGACGATCCTGGTTCTCGGGTAGTCGAGGCGATCGAATTCGGTCGACAACCACTCGGTCGAGATCGTGACCGCGCTGTCGGACAACAGAACTCGCCTGCCGAGCGCGTCGTCCACATCATCGGCGTGCACGGCGATCTCGTGCACGAGCGTGAGCACTCCGACTCCGAAGGGCTGCCCGGCGACACCGTAGGTGTCCGCTGCCCAGATCGCGTCGTCCAGCGATTCCAGGTGTGGTCGCAGACGCTGCGCGACCGAGCGGAATCCCGATGCGAAGAACTGCGGTGTGGCCTGCGGGTAGGCGAGGGCCTGCACGTCCGGCGGCCGGGTACCGATCGTTCCGTCGATGACGTCTTCGCCGGTCGCGAGTAGATGGGCGAGCACGCCGCGGACGGTCCAGCCCGAACAGCGGGTGGGGTTGTCGAGTTCGCGCACACTGATATCGGCGAAACGATCGCCGAGTTGGCTGTATTCGCGGCATGTTTCATCGATGATGCGAGACTTGTCCCAGTGAACAAGGGTCATGTCGAGTCCTAACTGGCGCGATGCGCCCGCGACAGGTTGCCTGAGTCGGCCCATTCGGGGCCCGTATCGGAGAGGTCCAATCGGCGCTCGGCCACCGAGAGCGAGCTCACGACGGCGACTCCGAGTACGCCTTCGGCGTCATAGAGCTGAGCGACATTGACAGCCAGCCCGGCCGCGGCCAGGTGCTGGTGCGCTTCGAGCCCGAGGCCGCCTGCGGCCGGTGCGCGCGTGAAAGCCGCTGTCGTGTCGTGGTTGATGTAGCCGATGCCCGTCGATCCCAAGGCGGTGATCGTGTTCGTGAGCTCGGCGGTCGCGGCCAACCGGGCGACCGAGGACATCGGCACGCCCTCGATTGCCTCGACATGGTTGATCCAGATGCGTTTGCGCTGCGCGTTCTGCACATCGCGTGGCTGCTCGGTCCACAGGTCCGGTCCGGCACCGTCGTGGTTCCACCACAGGCCGGGCCTGGTCGGCGGGCCGGGCGGGCACGGTGGTCTCGCTCCGCGCTCGGCTGTCCAGAACTCGCCGGGTGGCTGTCGCGACTCGCGTAGCAGTGTGAGGGTCGCCCGCGCCACGAGCTGCCCTTCCTGGTGCGAACTCCAGTCCAGGACTTCGATATTCGCGCCTTTGCGGGTGGTCACCACTGTGGTTTCCAGCCCCGCGAAGCGAACCCGACGCAGGAGTTCCAAGGAGAAGCGGGCCGGGACGAGACCGGTGCTGGAGGCATGGTCGCCGAGCTCCTGCCCGGCCAGGGCTGCGACAGCCGTTCCGTTCACCGCCTCGGGATCCCATTGGCTGCGGGCGTAGCCACTCGGATGGCTGGTCCCCGCCGTGCGCACGAAAAGAGCCACAATTTCCCCTCCGCAGACCGTTCAGTCTGCAAATCACTCTGGGCGGTTCTACTACCCAGCGCCGGGCCGAGATTTCCCCATCGACCCGTTCACTTTGCTAAGAACCAGTACCAATATGCACAGTAGAACAGGTTCTATTTTGCCGCAACAGTTTTCGCCTCTTCGACCGAAGCCACCGGCGCTTCAGGCTGCACCTCCACACAGGCCACATTCATTTCCCTCGGCGCGCCGAGGACGAATTCGACCACCTGCGCGACATGGTCGGGATCCATCCGCCCCGAATGACGAGCCAGACCCCACCGCCCCCACAACCCGAACAGCGCACCGAGCTCGGCGGGCGCCCAGGTGCTCCCCATGGCGGTGCGCGTCGATCCCGGCCGCACGATCGACGTCCGAACTCCGGTCCCCTCCAACTCCTTCTGCATGGTCACCGCCAGCGCTTCCAAGGCGCACTTCGAGGCGGTGTAGGCAGCCATCATCGGCTTGAACCGGGTCACGTTCTCACTGCTGACGACCACGATGTCACCGCGACGGCGTTCGATCATCTCCGGCAGCAGAGCATAGATAAGCCGGTGTGCACCAAGCAGATTCACGTCAACCATGGCCGCAAGACCAGCAGGAGAAAGCTCCTCGACCGTGGCGATGTCGGCGTCACCGGCGCACAGAACCAGCGCGCCGACCGCACCGTGGGACTCGCCGAAACCCGCGGCGAACGCCTCGATCTCAGCGGCGGCCGTGAGATCCAGACAGACAGCTGTCGCCGCTCCGCCCTCGGCCCGGATCGCGGCGGCAGTACCGTCGAGCCGCGCGGCGTCGCGCCCGGTGGCGACTACTCGGCAACCTGCCACACCGAGGCGGAGCGCCACGGCGGCACCGATCCCCGACGATGCTCCCGTCACCACGACAACTGGTCGCTCGTCCTTCATTCAGATGCTCCCCACATGCGCTACATCGACTGTACGTAGCCTGGACAATGCCAGACATTCTGCGGTAGAACACGTTACATTCTAAAGAACGAAACCTGTTGCAGTTCTGGCAAGTTGAAGTGAGGGGAATTGTGTTATGGAGTCGCAGTCGAGGTTCGTCCGGGCGTTCGGAGACAGTCCCTACTATCTGACCCTCGTCAAATTCGCCGCCAAGGTCGACCTCGCAGCCCAGCGCCTCACCCGAGGCCGCGTCGGGCTGCTGACACTCGGCGGTTTTCCCAACCTGCTGCTGACCACCAAGGGGCGCAAGACGGGAGCCGAGCGGACCGTCTCGCTGCTCTACGTGCCACACGGCGACGACATGATCGTGGTCGGCTCCAATTTCGGCCAGGCAACCCACCCCGCATGGACCGCAAACCTGACCGCCGCAGGGCGGGCGGTAGTCCGCGTCGAGGGTGAAACGTTCTCCGTGATCGCACATCCGGTGCGCGCGGAGCAGCGCGCCGAACTGTGGGCCCACGTGATCGAGCATTGGCCCGACTACACCGACTACGCCGCCCGATCCCAACGAGAGCTGCGCATGTTCGTGCTGAGTCGCGAGTCCGAGCGCTGACGACGCCGTTCGAGCAGTCACGCTCGGTTCTCGGGCAGCCACGACACGAAGGAGGATCCGATGCTGATCTGCGGGATCAAAGCAACCCATGACGGGGGCATCGCACTTATCGACAACGGCCGGTTGGTCACCAGCATCGAAATGGAGAAGATCGACAATCTCGATCGCTATACCCCACTGGGCGACGCCGCGCGCGTCCCGGAGCTCCTACGCACAGCGGGCATCGACCATCGCGATGTCGACGCCTACGTCGTCGACGGGTGGTGGGCCCAGCCCGGCCAGGATCCGTTCGAACCGGCCGTACCGCTTCGACGCGACGATATGACCGTTCACCTGCCGGTCGCCGCCTACGCCGACTCCCCGGGCCGGTCGGAGCCGATTCAGCGCTACCACTTCGATGCACACGATTTCGGCTCGAGCAACGGTTATACGAGCTACTTCCACAACGCCAACCACCTACTCGGGTCGTACTGTTCGAGCCCGTTCGCGCAGCGGAACGAAGACTCGCTGGTGCTCGTGTGGGACGGCGGAACCACCCCGCGCCTCTACGATGTCCGGCCCGCGGATCGGTCGGTCCGCGCCGTCTCCTCGCTGCTGCGGGTACCCGGCAACTTCTTCTCCGACTTCAACGCGCATTTCGGCCCCTTCCGTCTCGACGGCCGCAACCTCGACATGAACGCCCTGATCCGCCACCACCTTTCTGTGGCCGGCAAAGCCATGGCCTACGCCGCCCTCGGTACCCCGTCGGACGCGGCGTTCCCGGTATTCGACGATCTGCTCGGTAGCTTCCCGAGCGTTGTTCCACAGAACGCCGCAGCGATGGCTCGAGCCATACTGGCGAAACGAGATGCCTATCTACCCGGCCTGTCCGATGCGGACATCATCGCCACTTTCCAGGAATACCTGGGACAACGATTACTCGCGGCGCTGGCTCGCGTGGTAGCCGAACACTTTCCCGGCGCGCCTCGAAACCTGTGCCTCGGTGGTGGATGCGCACTCAATATCAAATGGAACAGCCGGATACGAGCGTCGGGACTGTTCACCGACGTGTGGGTACCACCATTTCCGAACGATGCCGGGGCCGCCATCGGCACAGCGTGTTGCGAGATGTGGCACAACGGGCTGACAGCGCTCGACTGGTCCGTCTTCAGCGGTCCGCCCATTCGCACCGGAACGGTTCCGGAATCATGGACGGTCACGCCCTGCGATGAAGCCGGGGTAGCCAGAATTCTGCATGAATACGACGAGCCGGTCGTCGTCCTTTCCGGCCGCGCCGAACTCGGCCCACGGGCACTGGGTAATCGCAGCATTCTGGCACCCGCTCGGGACGCAGCAATGAAGCAGCGACTCAACCTGATCAAGGATCGAGCCGACTATCGACCGGTTGCGCCCATTTGCCTCGCCGACCGGGCCACCGAAATCTTCACGCCGGGGGGTAGCGATCCCTACATGCTGTTCGAGCACGAAATTCGCCCCGATTGGGTCGATCGCATCCCGGCGGTCATCCATCTCGACGGCACCGCACGGCTGCAGACCGTCCAACGAACCGACGATACCGCCGCGGCCCGGATCCTGACCGCCTACGAGGCACTCACAGGCGTCCCCGTGCTCTGCAACACCAGCGCGAACCTCAACGGCAGTGGCTTCTTCCCGGATGTCGCGTCGGCCCTTAGGTGGGGTGGCACACGGTACGTGTGGTCCGACGGACTGCTCTACACCAACCCGGATCCGACCCGTTCTATTGCCTAAAACTGAAACACGTTCTATCTTGCTGATATGGCTTTGAACGTCGCTGATCTGCTCGAACATGCTGTGGACGCGGTGCCCGATCGCACCGCAATCATTTGTGGAGACCGGCAGGTCACCTACCGTGAGCTCGACGAGCGCGCCAACCGGTTGGCGCACCATCTCGCCTCGCGCGGCGTCGGCAAGGGTGACCATGTCGGCGTGTACTCGCGCAACTCGATCGAGGCGCTCGAGACCATGATCGCGACGTACAAGCTGCGCGCGATCTCGGTCAGCATCAACTACCGCTATACCGCCGAGGAGGTCCGCTACATCGTCGACAACGCGGACCTGGTGGCGCTGGTGCACGAACGTCGCTACGCCGACATCGTCGCCGAGGTGCTGCCGCAGACGCCGAAGCTCACCGACGTGGTGGTGGTAGACGACGCCTCGGACGCCGATTTCAGTCGCTACAACGGCGTCGAATACAACGAAGCCATCGCCGCGCAATCGCCCGAACGGGATTTCGACGAGCGCAGTTCCGACGACACCTACATCCTGTACACCGGTGGCACAACGGGTTTCCCCAAGGGCGTGATGTGGCGGCACGAAGATGTGTGGCGCGCGCTCGGTGGCGGTATCAACCATGTCACCGGTGAATACGTGAAGGACGAATGGGAACTGGCGAACAACGCCAAGCAGTCCCCGGTCGGTATCGTGATGGCGCCGCTGTCGCCGCTGATTCACGGTGCGGCGCAGTGGGCGGCGTTCATCGCCCTGAACTCCGGTGGCACCGTCGTTTTCATTCCGCAGTTCGATGCCGATGTGGTGTGGCAGACGGTGGAAAAGCATCGCGTCAATGTCCTCACCGTTGTCGGCGACGCCATGGCCAAGCCGCTGCTCGACGCCTACAAGGCCGGTAGTTACGATTCGTCGTCGCTGTGGGCGTTCACGAGCCATGCCGCGCTGTTCTCGCAGTCACTGAAACAGGAATACCTCGAACTGTTCCCGAATGTGTTCATCACCGATGTCATCGGTTCGTCCGAGAGCGGCGGAACGGGCCTCGGTGTGGTGACCAAGGATTCCGATCATTCGCAGGGTCCCCGGGTGAAGTTCAGTGCGCAGGCCGCGCTGATCGACGACGACGGCAACCTGGTCGAGCCGAAACCCGGTGCGATCGGCCGGATGGCGCGCACCGGTCACGTGCCGATCGGCTACTACAAGGATCCGGAGAAGACCAAGACGATCTTCGTCGAGACCGGCGGCAAGCGCTACGTCGTGCCGGGCGACTACGCCCGCTACGAGGAAGACGGCACCGTCACCCTGCTCGGTCGCGGTTCGGAATGCATCAACACCGGCGGCGAGAAGGTGTTCCCCGAAGAGGTCGAGGGCGCACTCAAGTCGCACCCGGACGTTTTCGACGCGCTGGTCATCGGCCTGAAGGACGACCGGTACGGCCAGACCGTCGCCGCGATCATCCAGCCCCGCTCCGGCGCCACCATCGACCTGACCGAGCTGGATGCCCACGCCCGCACCAAGATCGCCGGTTACAAGGCGCCCCGTTCGTACTGGACCGTCGACGAGATGATGCGTCAGCCCAGTGGCAAGGCCAACTACCCGGCGGCCAAGAAGTACGCCGCCGAGCATGCCGACGAGGCCGCGTCGCCGCGCTGACCAAGAGCGATCAAAGGGCCCCTGACCACTAGGTCGGGGGCCCTTTGACGTGCAAGCGGGTCAGCCGTGCCGACCGCGGTCCGCCCGAAGCCGCTCGATGGCCCGACCGATCGGCACCATGTCCCGCGCCGATTCGAGATTCTGGCGTTGTCTCTCGGCCAGCTCCTCGTAGCTGGTCACCCCGTGCCAGTCTCCGTACGTCCAGCACTCCGTACCGGGCGTCATGGCCTTCCCGTCACAGATCGTTGCCGCGTCGGGATCATTGACGTAGCCGCAGATTCCGACGCCGAGAAGAACCAACCCGATCGGTATCGCGATGAACGCGACCAGCTTCGCCAGGCCGTTGTGCGCACCGTGCTGTTCGCCGGTCATCGTCCACCCATCCGCGGGATCCTGTTCCCGCACAATGCCATCGCCATCCGGTTGTATCAGATGTCGGCCGGCTTGGGCGGACGATGCGGCCACTATCGCTTGAGGAAGGAAGCGACGAAGCCGCCGTCGACGACCAGGTTGTGCAGTAGGCGAGCACTTCAGGATGTGTACGGCGGCACCGCAGTTCCGCCCGCAGCGAGGCCGAATTCTCGCTCGCCTCGTCCAACGTCGTCGAGACCGCGCAGCGCGGCATCCGCGTCAACTCGGTGAGCCCCGGCTACATCGACACCAAGATGTACCGCGACGCCAACCACCGATCCGCACGCTACCTGGGATTGGCAGGCAGACGCTGCGGATCCTGGTCGCTGAGGGAGGCAGCGCTACACCCGCGCGCATCAAGGACCTCACCGGCGCGAAGAGCCCTTCGGGCGTGAAATCCGCACAGCGGCATGCGATCCGGTCGATGCCGCTGCGGCCGCGGCAGCCTGGATGGCTCATCGGGAGGAAGCACCTCGACAACCGCCAAGAGGCCGCGATCGAGCGGTAGTTTTGTCCGTGTGAACCTGCTGTCCTCGGTTCGCGAGGTACTTGACCAGATCGACAGAGAGCACCGGTGACAGTCCGGCTCCGACACCGAGCCGACTTCACGGAATACCCAGGGGGAGAACAGAACAATGACGGCTGACCCGACACCTTTCGGAGGCGGCAGTGGCGGCGGGCCTACCGGCCCCGACTGGCCGAAGATCAGCGGGATAGCCGCGGTCGTCGCAATCCCGATCGCGATCCTCGCGATCGTCGTGCAGTGCGCCACCAACTCGACTCCCACCACTGCCGATATCAGCAGTGGTGGGACACCGGTGACCAACTCACATCCCGCACCCCCGACCTCGTCGACCACGCCTCCTGGACAGGAGCTGTGTGACGGTCCGAATAATCTGCGGATCTGCGTGATGAAGGACCACTCTGGCAGTCTCAGCTATTGGGCCACCACGAATGTCTCGGACGACTGCACCATCACGATTGGTCTGTACGACGACGACAGCGACTACCTGGGGCCGGTCTTCGAGCCGACTAAGGAACCTTGTGAGCGGGCCCAGTCGTATCGCCCACCGGACCTGGGCGACCCGACCACGGGCCGCAGGTACCACTCCGAGCTGGCGGTGGAATGGAGCGATGGCAGAGTCGAGGTCTACAAGAGTCCAACTCTCGTGTGGTGAGGCGACCGGCGGTGACATGGCCAGCCCTCTGAGCGCGATAGGCGGCATTCGCGGACGTTCATATCGGCTTTACCGGAGGCTGACGAGGAACGGGTCGAGTAGCTCGAGCAGGACTCTTGATCGGACCCAGAGCAGTCCACAACCCCCGACCGTCACCATCACCCGAAAACCCCTGGCTGCGATCGAACCGATCCCTCTAGCCTCACACCGGTGCAGCTCGAGATCAATGTCCACCGTGCACGGCTAGAACCGGACGAATACCGGGTGATCCGGCCCGTCCACCCGATCACCGGCGCTGTCCTCGCCGACCGTAATCCCTGGTACACCTTCGAATCGACCGCAGCGGCGGCTTTCCAGGTCACCGGACTGTGGCTGCTGGCGGCCCGATCCCGACACAGCCTCGTCCATATTCCGTTGCGCGGTAACCAGCCACCGGACCCCGCCTCTCCGACCGAGTGTGGCGAACTCGACCTTGTGCTGGGCCATTCGCGCAGCGGTTTCGCCCCGAATCGATGGAAAGCGCTGCGCCGCAGACTAGATCGCGGTCAACCCCAGACGGTGGCATGGAACCCCAACGATGTGCTGACCTGGGATGAGGTACACCGCGAAAACGCCGAGTGGCGCTGGCGACGGCCCGCCCGAGATCGCCTGCACGAGACAGTGCAGGCACACACTTTGATTTTGCTCGGCACCGCTGACAACTTCTCGCACACCGCCCGCTACATCCTGGACCTAGCACTGTGGCAACCCGACCCCGACATCCTGGACTATCACTCCGCGACCCTGCACCCTTCCGATGGTCAGCTGGATCAGCGCGGCCAAGGGATCTATCTGATCCGGTGGAGCTGAGGCTCAGCCGGCAAGGAGCAGCGGCGACCGCATGGTTCGACGCACGACATCGGTCCAGTTCGCCTGGAGGAAGTATTTCCAGATCTCGCCAATGAGATCGTCGAGTGGCCGGAGCCCAGCAGCTGTGGAGATGGGGCCGTCGCCCGCCTCCCATTTCGCAAATCCAACACAACGTTGGATACACGGACCTCGGCATGTGCGGATGTCTCGAGCCGCATCGGATCTCAGCGGGCCGCCGAGTGCTCAGCGGCAGAAGCGGACGTTGTCTGCCGCAGCGCGTCCGACCCTTACATCCCTTCGGCGAAGACCAGCCGCACGGTGACGCCGGACTTCCGGACTTCACGAGCGGCGCGGTATTCCGGTGAGTCGTACCAGGCCCTGACCTGATCGAGATCGGGAAACTCGAGCACAACCACACGCCCCGGCCAGTCGCCCTCCCGAACCTCGGGCTTGGCGGCCACGAGATATCGGCCGCCGTACTGGCGAATCGAGGGCTCAGCCAGCTTCCAGTACGCCAAGCCAACCTGCTCGTCGTGAACATCGGCCTCGACTACGACGTAGGCTGCCATCCGTAACTCCTGTCGCCGCGCAGACGGATTCGATGTATCGATCGTGTTCTCGCCGAAGGTACTTCACGCGAGCAGACTGGCCGCGCAGGTGTCGTGGAATCAGCATGTGCGGACGTACTCGACGCGCGGGCTGTGCTAGTCGATCACGCACCGGCTCCTTCGCGTGCGATCTGGGCGGTGGCCTCGGCCTCGATCCGCTCGAACTGCTCGCCCATGCGTGCCGCGAGTGCCTGGGCGGCCGACAGCGGACGCACCATCACCATGAAGTCATCGATGCGGCCGTCGGCATCGAAGTGCAGGAAGTCGCAGCCGGTGATCTGCTTGCCATCCACACTCGCCTCGAAGACCAACGCGTGATCGCGACCGTCCGGGGACACGATCTCGCGGACATAGTGGAAGTCCTCGAATACGCGCATCACCGCGCGCAGGATGGCCGCGGTGATCGCCTTGCCCGGGTACGGCTTGAACGCCACCGGGCTGGTGAACACCACGTTCTCAGCGAGCGCGGCTTCGATCGCGGCCTCGTCGCGGGCCTCCACGGCCGTCCGAAAGGGATGCATTCCCTCACCTTTCATAGTCAATTTCTTGAGTATGCTTGGCGACAGTAAGGAACTCGAGCGCATGGCGGCCGACGGGCTCATCGAGACCCGCGTGGTGCAGCAGGAACGCCGCCCCAACAAACGGCTGCACACCATCACCCCGGCCGGGCGTGCCGCACTGCACGAATTCATCGCCTCGGCGGCCAAGCCGACCGCGATCCGCGACGAGATGATGGTCAAGGTCCAGGGCATGGACGTCGAGGACACCGCGGCGGCGCGGGCGGCGGTCGCCGAGCGGATGGAATGTGCGAGAGCGAAATCGGCTCGCTACGAACGCCTTCGGAACAGACTGCTCGACGGCCGCAGCGAACAGGCCTACCTCGCCGAGGCCGAGCGCATCGGCCCCTATCTCACCCTGCTGCGCGGAATCTCCTTCGAACAGGAGAACATTCGATGGGCCGAGTTCGCGTTGGCGGCGATCGATCGACGCGTCACCTCGAACATCTAGCGTCGCGCACGCGCCCGGGGTCAGCGCACGGCTTCCCGTTGGCTCGAATCCGCGCGAGATTCCTCGCCGTGGCGTACGCCGGTATGGCGGGAAGGCGGCAGCCGTCGCAAGAGCGGTGGGTGTTCCTGGACCGCCAGCCGGTCGAGGAATTGGACAGCCGGTGAGCGGGTGTGGTGGTGCTGGCACTACCGCCTCGAGGCAGTAGGCGGGAGCCGGAATTCGGGTGCGCGTGGCATGGGCGGGCGGGTTGTCGATTCCTAGGCTCGAAATCGTCGGAAACGCACCGATGATTTCCGGCTCGAACAGGAGAAAAGACACTGCTCATGAACCGATTTCGGTGGAACTCCGGTAAAGCGGGCCTTTCAGTTGTTGTGGTGGGTGCGGTGCTCGCGGTGGCCGCGTGCGGGGGTGGGACGTCGGTGGGGGCATCGGACGGGGTGGTGACGATGCCGCCGCCTGAGGTGGCCGCCGCGATGGACGCGGTGGTTCGCCAGGGATTCCCGGGTGTCCAGGTGGTGATCGATGGGCCCGGCGGGCATCGGACGTTCAGTGCGGGCGTCGGTGACCTGGGCACCGGTGCACCGTTCCCGGACGACGCGCGCGTCCGGATCGGGAGCAACACCAAGACCTATGTGACCACGGTGATCATGCAGTTGGTCGCCGAGGGCAAGGTCGACCTGGACGCGTCGATCGAGCGCTACCTGCCCGGGGTGGTGCGCGGCAGCGGCAACGACGGCAACCGGATCACGGTGCGGCAGGTGTTGCAGCACACCAGCGGGGTGCCGGACTATCTGGGCAGTGGGTCCGGCGACGGCATCGCGGCCCAGAATTCCCAGCAGCTCGACCCGGACGAGGAGGCGCTGCGGTGGCAGCACTTCGAGATGACCGAGTTGGTCCGGCGGGCGATGACGACACCGCCACAGTTCGAACCGGGCGCGAAATCGGTGTACACGAACACCAATTACCTGCTGGCCGGCCTGCTGATCGAGCGGGTGACGGGCAATCCGGCCGCCGACGAGATCGGGCGCCGGATCCTCGAGCCGCTCGGCTTACGCGACACCTATGTGCCCGCTTCCCGCGAAACCGGCATCCGCGGCCCGCATGCCCGTGGCTACCACCGGGTCGACGGTGAGCCGGTCGATTTCACCGACTTCGACCCGTCCTGGGCCGCCACCGCCGGTGACATGGTCGCCACCGCGACCGACCTGAACCGCTTCTTCATCGCGTTGCTGTCCGGAAAGCTCGTGCCGCCCGCGCAATTGGCCGAGATGCAGCGCACCGTGCCGTTCGACCGGATGCCGGGCGCGGACTACGGACTGGCCCTGATCCACCGAACAGCGCCGTGCGGTGCGCAGGCGTGGGGGCACGGCGGCAGCATTCCCGGCTTCGCGACCCGCAACGGTGTGACGACCGATGGCACCGCGGTGACCGTCACGGTCAACCAGTTGCCGACCAGCGACGAAGAGGCCGACGCGGTGGACAGCGTGCTGGATGCCGCCCTGTGCGCTTCGTGATCACCCGTCACCAAGACCTGTGCGGCCGAACAACTTACGAGGAGAAACAGTGAAACGCGCGAAAGGGCTGACGGTCGCCCTGTCCGGCCTGATGGCCTGTGCCGCCCTGATCGGCTGTGCCGGTCCCGAGGCAGAGGCGGACCCACACACCGCGGTGCCGGACCGGTTCACCGGTCAGCAGCTGGAGTGGAAGGACTGCGGGGTTCCGAAACTGGACGAGGCCGGGGCACAGTGCGCCGACGTCACCGTGCCGGTGAACTACGCCGACCCACAGGGCCCGACTCTGACTGTGGCGATCTCCCGAATCGCCGGTACCGACCCGCAGCGCGGCGTGATGCTGTCCAATTCCGGCGGTCCCGGCGGTGAAGGTCTGGACTTCATGGTCGATGTCGGCAAGGCGATGACGCCCGAGGTGCGGGCTCGCTACGACCTGATCGGGATGGACCCGCGTGGTGTCGGGCGATCGTCGGCCGTCGACTGCAAGTGGCCGGTCGGCTTCGGGTTGCATTCGGCGGGGCTCGACGCGGTCGGCTTCGCGGAATCCGTTGCGATGCAAGGCGATCTGGCCGCCCGTTGTGCCGCGACCGAAGGGACGCGGCTGCCTCACATCACCACCCGCAACACCGCACGGGACATGGACGTCATCCGCGGCCTTCTCGGCGCGGAGAAGATCAGTTACTTCGGCACCTCGTACGGCACCTACCTGGGTGCGGTGTACATGCAGATGTTCCCCGACCGCAGCGACCGGATGGTGCTCGACAGCGCGGCCGACCCGGACGAGTACGGGCCGGTCGGCATGATGCAGGCCATGGGTCCGCTCAACGAGGCCGCGTTCGACCTGTGGGCGGATTGGGTCGCGGCGCGCGACGCGGAATACCACTTCGGTACCAGCCGCGCCCAGGTGCGCGAGGCTGTTCGAGCGCTGATCGAACAGGCCGCCGTCACGCCGATCCGGTTGGGCGAGTACGAGATCGACGAACACTGGCTGCCGGTGGTGTTGTTCGTCGGGTTGGACAGCCCCGACCAGTACGAGATGGTGGCCCGACAGATCCGGACCATCGCCGACGCCGCCGCGGGCAAACCCGCCCAGCCCGACGAGACACTGGATTCCACCCTCGGATTCGCCTTGAAGGCACGGCCGAAAGACAATTCGTCGCAGATGGCGATCATGTGCGGTGACGTGGCCACGCCGCGCGACCCCGAGTTCTACCGGCGCAATATCGAGGCCGCCCGCGCCACCCAGCCGCTGTTCGCCGGGTTCACCAACAACATCACCCCGTGCGCGTTCTGGGCACCGCCCGTCGAACCGACCACGGTGGTACGCAACTCGGTGCCGGCGTTGATCGTGCAATCCACCGGTGACACCCGGACCACCTACGACGGGGCGGTCGCCCTGCACGAAGATCTGAGCGCTTCCCGCATGGTCACCCTCCAGGACGTGCCGATCCACTGGATCTTCGGGCGCTACCAGAACACCTGCGTGTACTCGGCGGTGAACACCTACTTCCGCGACGGCACGCTGCCCGCCGACGACATGACCTGTCGAGCCGACTGACCGGACCGTGTGCGGCCCTGAATCCCCCACGGGTTCAGGGCTTCACGCGTTCAAGTAGGCAAGCACGGCGAGTACCCGACGATGGCCGACGTCCTCGGCAGACAGCCCCAGCTTCGCGAAGATGCTCCGAATATGTTTGTGCACAGCGCCTTCGCTGACCACCAACCGCTCGGCGATGGTCGCGTTGTTGTGGCCCTCCGCCATCAGCGCGAGCACCTCGCGCTCGCGGGCGGTCAGCGCGGCCATCGGGTCGTCGGCCTTGCGGCGCACCAGCAATTGCGAGATCACCTCGGGGTCCATCGCGGTGCCACCGGCCGCGACCCGGCGCAGGGAATCGAGGAAGCGATCGACCTTGCCGACGCGCTCCTTGAGCAGATAGCCGACACCGCCCATCCCGTCGCCGAGCAGTTCCGCGGCGTAGCTGTCCTCCACCCAGGACGACAGCACCAGCACGGGCAGTCCGGGGTGCAGTTTGCGTGCGCTGACGGCCGCGCGTAAGCCGTCGTCGGTGAATGTGGGCGGCAGGCGCACATCGACGACCACCGCGTCCGGGCGATCAGCGGCCACCGCCGTGAGGAAGTCGTCGGCGTTGTCCACGGCGGCGACAACCTCGATACCCGCGGTGCTCAGCAGCAGCACCAGGCCCTCCCGCAGCAGGGCATTGTCCTCGGCGATCATGACCCGCACGGCAACTCCACCCGCACTACAGTAGGGCCACCGGGTGGACTGGTCAGCGTCATCCGGCCGTCGAGTGCCTCGGCCCTGCGCCGGATTCCGGCCAACCCGCCGTCGTAGGTTTCCACGGCGCCGCCCACGCCGTCGTCGCGGATCTCGATCGTCAACAACTCGGGCGCACCGCCCAGCACCAGCGAGATGCCCGTGGCACCGGAATGCTTGGTGGCGTTGGTGAGTGCCTCGGTGATGACGAAGTACGCCGCCGCCTCCACCGCGGCGGGTCGCCTGCCCACCTCGTGGAGGTCGAGCGTGCAGGGGATCGGGATGCGGGCGGCCACCGCCGCGACGGCACTGGCCAGCCCACGGTCGGTGAGCACCGGCGGGTACACGTTGCGCACCACATCGCGAAGCTCGGCGAGCGCGGCCGTGGCGGTGTCCTGTGCCTTGCGCACGAGCTCGCGCGCGGTGTCCGGGTCCTGGTCGCGCAGCTGGTCGGCCAGTCCGAGCTGCATGATCACCGCCGCGAGGCGGGCCTGCGCGCCGTCGTGCAGGTCGCGTTCGATGCGGCGCAGTTCGGCGCCGTGCGCGTCGAGCGCGGCGGCGCGGGTGGCGGTGAGGGCCGCGACCCGGTCGGCCAGCAGGGCACCCTCGGGCGGTTTCAGCAGGGCGCGGGTGGCCATCGCCTGCCAGCGCGCGGCGACGGGGAGTTGCAGGGTCACCAGGGCCACCGGGACCGCGAGGACGAAGCTCAGTATCGCCCTCGGCCACGAGTCGACCGCGAATCCGAAACTGGCGAACTCCTCCCCCGGCGGCATCAGCTGCCAGAATGCGGGGATCGTCAGCTGAACTAGAGTGCTGAGCGGGAGGGCGAGGGCGAATACGGCGAGGTAGAGGCCGGTCAGCGCGTGGGCGACCAGCCAGCCGAAGTCCCGGCGGTTCGCCGGATCGGTGAACACCGTCGCGACTCGCTGCCGCAGTCCACCGGTGAACGGCTGATAGGCCTGCACCGCGGGTTCATCGAGGTAGCGTGCCGCTCGGCGCCGATCGAACGACACCAACGGGCGGACCAGCCGAACAGCCTCGGGCAGTGCCGGTATCCCGACCCCGATCAGGCAGAAGGCGCCGACGAGCAGCAGGCCGACCACCGCGAACAGCGCGAGCAGAGCGGTGACGCCACCGACCGCCAGGTACCAGACAGCGCCCGGCAACCGCCGTGCTTTGTCTCGCGCCGAGCGCAGGGCCTTCATCACCTCGCCATGCTGTCAGAACGGGACGCGACCGTGCCCGGCCGGTGCGCCGTCGGCATCGCCTCCGAACCCTTGACCCCAAGTCGAGTTGAGGTCTTAGCGTGGCGTTCGTCGATCACCACGCGAGAGGACATGCTCATGATTCTGGTTACCGGGGCCACCGGAAATATCGGAGGTCCGTTGCTGAAAGAGTTGCGGGCGTTCAGCTCCGAGCGGATCAGGGCATTCACCCGTGATCTTTCCGGCGCTGCCTTCCCGGCGGGGATCGAGGCGGTCGAGGGCGACCTGGCCGACCCCGCCTCGGTGGCGACGGCGCTGGAGGGGGTGCGGTCGATGTTCCTCGTGCCGGGGATCGGGCCGGACGCCGAGATCATCGACCGCGCCCGTCGAGCCGGTGTCGAGCATGTGGTTCTGGTGTCGTCGATCACCGTGGAGACCCACCCTCACCTCGGTCCCGCAGCCGACAAGGCGTCGGTGGAGAAGATTCTCGAGGCCAGTGGGATGGATTGGACGATTCTGCGGCCGACGCAGTTCGCGTCCAATGCGCTCATGTGGGCGCCGACCATCCAGGCGGGGCAGCCCGTCCAGCCGCCCTACGCCGATGTCGGGCTCCCCACGATTCATCCCGCCGATATCGCCTCGGTGGTCCGGGCCGCGCTGACCGAACCCGGGCACCGAGGGCAACGGTATGCGCTCACCGGCCCCGCACCGGTGAGCGCGCGTCAGCAGGTGACGACCATCGCCGGGCTGCTGCACCGCGACGTCGAGGTCACCGAGATCACCCGCGAGGAAGCCCGGGCAGGGATGGTCGCGGTCTTCGGGGAGGACGCCGCCGATGCCGTCCTGGATGTGACGGGTGGCGATGTCAACGACGCGCTGCTGCGGGTTCGTGACACCGTCACGCGGGTGACGGGGTCGACGGCCAGGACCTTCGAGCAGTGGGCCGAGGAGAACATCGACTCCTTCCGGTGATGGTCACCGGTTGGGGAACGAACCGACGAGTCCGCCGTCGATGACCAGGTCCTGCCCGGTGATGTAGGAGGCGTCGTCGGAAGCCAGGAAAGCCACCGCCGCAGCGACTTCCGCGCCGTGGCCGACGGCGCCCAGCGGTACCTGTGCGGCGTTGCGTGCGTCGGCCTCCGGATCGGTGGTGGCGTCGCGGTACATCTGGGTGTCGATGAAGCCGGGACTCACCGAGTTGACGCGGATACCGCGCGGCGCGAGATCCGAGCCGAGGGTGCGGGCCAGGTTGTGGACCGCGGCCTTGGTCGCGGAGTACACCGAGGCGACCGGAAGGCCGCGGTACAGCGTCCACGAGGCGTTGAGGACGATCGCGGAGCCCTCCCTCAGGAGCGGGAGGGCCTTCTGCACGGTGAAAAACACGCCCTTGAAGTTGATGTCGACGGACTGGTCGACGTCGGCCTCGGTGAGCTCCGCGGTGGGTTTGAATATTCCGGTACCGGCGTTGGCGAAGACGGCGTCGAGGTGGCCGCGCCAGCGCTGGATGGAGTGCATCAGGGCATCGAGGTCGTCGAGGTCCACCACGTCGGCGCGGACAGTCAGCACCCGCTGGCCCGCGTCGAGTTCGACTGCGGCACTGCTCAATCGGGTGTCGTCACGTCCGGTGATGACGACATAGGCGCCTTCGTCGAGAAGGCGACGTGCGGTGGCCAGGCCCATGCCCGAGGTGCCGCCGGTGATGAGAACGGTGCGGTTGGCAAAACGATTCATACCGACGATCCTGTGGGTCGCTCCGGTGTTTCAGCAGTGCCGGACGAACATGGGTCTGCCACCACCACCCACGGCCGGCCGACGCCCATGGCTCCCCGAACTACCGAGCGGCCGCCCCGAGCAAACTGTCCAACCGCACTTGTGTCGGGGTGTCGGCGGCCGGGGTATGCAGCAGCAGGCGATGACCGGGCAGGTCGGGCAACAGCAGAGTGGTGTAGTCGAAGACGAGTTCACCGGCCTCCGGGTGCAGGAGGACCTTCCTGCCCGTCGTCGTGTCACGAACATCGTGCTCGGCCCAGATTTCCGCGAATTCGGCACTCACGGAACACATGTCGGCGGCGATCCGGCCGAACTCGGCGTCGTCCGGGTAGCGCGCGGCATCGGCCCGGAACTGGGCCACGATCGCACGGGCCCCGTCGTGCCAGTGGCACACCGAGGACCGGTAGCGGGCGCTGGTGAAGAACGTCACCAGGCAGTTGTGGTCTTCCTCGCCGTAACCGAACACCGACTCGGCCGCACGGTTGACCACCACCAGATTCCAATGCCGATCCAACAGATACGCCGGGCGCGGCAGCCAGGAATCGATGACCTGGCGCAAACCCTCCGGAACCGGGCGGGCCGACGGCGCCTGCCGGGGTGGATTGAGCCCGGCCAGCAGGTAGAGATGTTCCCGCTCAGCCGAGTCCAACCGAAGCACCCTGGCAATCGCATCCAGCACCTCACCGGACACGTTGATGTCGCGCCCCTGCTCGAGCCAGGTGTACCAGGACACGCCGACCCCGGCGAGCACCGCGACCTCTTCGCGACGCAAGCCAGGAGTGCGTCGGCTCCGACGGGTCGCCCACGGCCAAGCCGGCTTCCTCGGGGGTCACCCGAGCCCGCCGAGACCGCAAGAACTCCTTCATCTCGGCGCTCCGCCTTGTGCGCGCCTCGGCGGAAAGCTTGGTAGAACTCATGGCGACGATGGTATGCACCGCCAGATCTCGAACAAGGCACCCTCCGGGGTGCACCCATGGCATGAGTGCTGTAATGCGCGGAGATGTCCTCGGCGAGACAGTCCGCGAATTCGGTCCACAGCTTCAGGTCGAGCGTGCGGAAATAATCAGCCTCGGCGGCCCACCGCGGCTGCGAGCTGTTCTCGGAGAATATCGCCGTGGCCTGCGTGTCTGGCGAACTCCTCGATCATGGCGAGCAACGTCCAGCGCATGCTGACCCTCCCCTCGCCGGGGATGTCGAGGGTGTCGTCGAGGTCGAAGCGGGCCGCGATGTCGCGGGAGCGGCGACTCGCGCGTTCGAACTCGGTGATGACATCGGCCAGTGATTCGTCATCGGACACGGCGAACGTCCCTTCGTCGCGGCGGGAGTATCCGTCGCATTCGTGCTCCGCGAGCCCGCCCCAGAATCGCTGGAACCAGATCCGCTCCGCACCGGCCGCGTGTTTGAGGAGCGAGATCGGTGTGGTGAGCGATGGGACGAGACGTCTGCGCGCGTCGGTTTCCGACAGCCCGCGGGCGGTATCGATGAGCGCTTCGCGGTTGCGGTCGAGCATATTCTCGAGGAGCAGCCGCTCCCCACCATCGGTAATCCGTTCGGTCTTCATCTCTTTCACTCCATTTCCGTTGTGCCAGAATGCGCGGATGGCCATCAAGTTCGATGCTGTCGACGCCGCGTTGCTCGCCGAGCTTGCGCGGGATCCCCGGGCGCCGATTCTCGAGCTGGCGCAGCGGCTCGGGATCGCGCGCAACACGGTGCAGGCGCGGATGAAGCGGCTCGAGTCCTCGGGGGCAGTGCGGGGGTATCCGCCGGATATCGATGTGGCGGCGATCGGGTTCGCGGTGCACGCGTTTCTCGGAATCGAGCTCGATCAGAACAAGATGGACCCGATCATCGAGCGGTTACGCGACTTCCCGCATGTGCTCGAGGTGCACGCGACGACCGGTCGCGCCGATCTGCTGGTCCGGGTGGCCGCGCGGTCACAGCAGGATCTGCTGGAGATCATTCAGCGGGTACACGCCATCGATGGGGTCAACCATACCGAGACGATGCTCGCGCTGGCTACACCGATCGGGTATCGGAGCCTGCCGCTGGTCGAGGATCTGACCGCACGTCGATCCGACGACGATGTGAGCTAGGTCTCTCGGCTCGAGCAGATTGACTCATCCGCCTCAGTGTCCTAGATCACTTTTGAGCAGTCTGATCAACTTTATGTGTGACTGTTGACACAGTTCACCCCTTCACGGCACATTTCGCAGCACGGGTAGCAGTTTTCCTTCGTGCAGTGAGGTGTTCATGACCAGCGTCGTCTGTTCCACCGCCCGACCGCTGGCCGAACCGGCCGCGTCCTACGATCTGGCCGACCGGTATCGGTCCGGCGCGGGTCCGGTCCTGCTCACCGGGGTCCAGGCCATCGCCCGGCTGCTGGTGGAACAGCATGTGCGTGACATCCGCGCCGGGCGCCGGGTCGCGACCTTCGTCTCGGGGTACCAGGGCAGCCCGCTGGGTGGCGTCGACAAGATGCTGCTCGGCATGCCGGAGGTGCTCACCGAACACGACATCACCTTCGTGCCGGGACTCAACGAGGAACTGGCCGCCACCTCGGTGTGGGGCAGCCAGGCCGACCTGCCCGCCGGGCGCCCGACCCACGACGGCGTGGTCGGCGTCTGGTACGGCAAGGGCCCCGGTGTGGACCGGGCGACCGACGCCATCCGCCACGCCAACATGTACGGGGTGAACCCGCGTGGCGGGGTGCTGCTGCTCGTCGGTGACGATCCGTCGTCGAAGTCGTCGACCGTGCCCGCCGTGAGTGAACGTTCGCTGGCCGCGATGGGTGTGCCGGTGTTGTTCCCGCGCAATGCCGAGGAGATCATCACCCTCGGTATGCAGGGCATCGCGCTGTCGCGGGCCTCGGGGTGTGTGGTGGCGTTGAAGATCGTCGCCGATGTCGCCGACGGCGCGTGGACGGTCGACGCCGACGTGGCCGACCTCGCCGTGACGGTGCCCGAGCTGCAGTGGGAGGGAAGGCCTTTCACGTATCGGCAGCGCCCGATGGCCGCCCCGACCGACAGCCTGCTCGCCGAGGCGGACCTGTACGGCCCGCGCTGGGCGATGGTGCACGCCTACGGCGCGGCCAATGCCATCGACAGCATCGAGGTCGACCCGCCGGAGGCGAAGGTCGGCATCGCCGCCACCGGAACAACATTCGACGCCGTGCGCCAAGCACTGCTCGAGCTCGGCGTCGACGAGGCCGCGATGCACCGGGCCGGAATCCGGTTGCTGCGCATCGGCATGCCCTATCCGATCGGCCCGGCCAAGGTCACCGAGTTCGCCCGTGGACTCGAGGAACTGATCGTGGTCGAGGACAAGACCGCCTTCATCGAAACCCAGATCCGCGAGATCCTCTACGGCACCGAGCACACGCCACGCATCCTCGGCAAGCACGACCAGCGCGGTGCCCGGCTGATGCCGGTCGACGGCGAACTCGACGCCGGGCGGCTGCTCGCCCCGCTGCGCCGGGTGCTGCGCGAGCGCGTCGAGCTGAAAAGAGCTGCGCCGCCCGCACTTCCGCTGGAGGTGCTCAGCACCAAGCGCACGCCGTACTTCTGCAGCGGCTGCCCGCACAACCGGTCAACCGCCCTGCCCGAGGGCTCGATCGGTGGCGGCGGCATCGGCTGTCACACGCTGGTCACCATGTCGGGCCGGGCCGACAGCGCCGTCACCGGGCTGACGCAGATGGGCGGCGAGGGCAGTCAGTGGATCGGGCAGGCACCGTTCACCGATGTGCCACACCTGTTCCAGAACATCGGCGACGGAACGTTCTTCCACTCCGGGCAGCTGGCCGTGCAGGCGTGCGTGGCGGCGGGAGTGAATATCACCTACAAGCTGCTCTACAACGAGGTCGTCGCAATGACCGGGGCGCAGGAGGTGGGCGGCATGCTCACCGTCGCGCAGCTCACCCACAAACTCACCGTCGAGGGCGTGAAGCAGATCATCGTCTGCGCCGACGAGCCGAAGCGGCACAGCAAGCGGGCGCTGGCCAGGGGCACGCTGCTGTGGCATCGCGACCGGCTCGACGAAGCCCAGCGGATGCTGCGCGAGATCGAGGGCGTCACCGTGCTGATCTACGACCAGCACTGCGCCGCCGACGCCCGCAGGCAGCGCAAACGCGGCACACTGCCGGTCCGCAACACCCGCGTGGTGATCAACGAGGCCGTCTGCGAGGGCTGCGGCGATTGCGGCACCAAGTCGAACTGCCTGTCCGTGCAGCCCGTCGACACCGAATTCGGGCGCAAGACCCGGATCGATCAGACCTCGTGCAACACCGACTACAGCTGCCTGGACGGCGACTGCCCATCGTTCGTGACGGTGGAGGTGTCACCCGACAGGCGTGCCGGCCGCAAAACCCTCGAGCCGCCCGCCGTTCCGGATCCGGCACCGGGCGTGCCGCAGCGCACCCAGAACGTGCTCATCGCGGGCATCGGCGGCACCGGCATCGTCACGGTGAACCAGGTGCTGGCCACCGCCGCCCTGCGCGCCGGGTACGAGGTGGAGACGCTCGATCAGATCGGCCTGAGTCAGAAGGCCGGGCCGGTGGTGTCGCATCTGCGGTTCTCGGGCTCGGAGCTGGAACCGGCCAACCGGCTCACCCCGGGCAGCGCGGACTGCCTGCTCGCCGTCGACCTGCTGACCGCCACCGATCCCCGATACCTGCGCTACGGCAACGCGGCGAGCACGGTGGCCGTGGCGTCGACGAGCAAGACGCCGACCGGCGACATGGTGTACGACAAATCGACGTCCTACCCCGAGACCGATGCTTTGCTGAATCGTCTTGCCGCCGTGACGCGTTCGATCGACCACTTCGACGCGCTCGCGGCCGCGGAGACCCTGTTCGGCAACACCGCGGCCGCCAATTTCCTCGTCGTCGGCGCGGCGGTGCAGGCGGGTGGGTTGCGATTGCCCGTGGCGGCGATCGAGGAAGCCATCGGGATCAACGGGGTCGCCGTGTCGGCCACCCTTGCCGCGTTCCGCTGGGGCCGCGTCGCCGTCGCGGATCCGGCGGCGTTCGCCGCGGCTGTCGATGAGGGGCAGCCGCGTCGGGTTCCACCGATCGCACCGGCGGAGCTGTTGGCCCACACCGGCTTCGAAGGCGAGGTACGACGGATCGTGGAACGGCGAGCCGGTGAGTTGGTCGGCTACCAGAACACGACGGTCGCGCGGCGCTACATCGACACCGTCGAAACGATCTGGGCCGCAGAACGTTCCGTCACCGAACGAACCGAGTTCAGCGAGGCCGTCGCACGCGGGCTCTACAAGTTCACCGCCTACAAGGACGAGTACGAAGTGGCGCGGCTGCTGGTCGACCCGGCGTTCCTCGCCGAGGTACAGGCCCAGGTGCCGGGTGGCGAGAAGCTCACCTACAAACTGCACCCACCCGTCCTGCGCGCCATGGGCCGGAAGAAGAAGATCGGTCTCGCACCGAAATCCCATGTGGCGCTGAAGGTCCTCGCCAAGGGCAAGTTCCTGCGTGGCACGAAGCTCGATCCCTTCGGCTACGCCCACGTGCGCAAGGTCGAACGTGAGCTGCTGGCCCACTACACCGCCATGGTGACGCGGCTCGCCGCCGAGCTGACCGAGGAGAACTACGAGACAGCAACTGCGGCAGCCGCTCTCGCCGACGTCGTGCGCGGCTACGAGGACATCAAACTCGCCAATGTCGAGCTGTACCGCGCCGGGCTGCGCGATCTCGGCATCGACTTCTGAGTGATCACGGCGCCGAATCCATCCGTGCCCAACAGCACAACACCAGGCCGCAGACCCGCGGCACGAACGAACCACCCGGACACGACCCGTGGTGGACGCAACCGGAAAGGATCGACAGTGACCGTCGCACACCCCGAAGCAGGAGTTTTCGGACGATCGCACGAGTTGAGTGCCCGCGCCCACGAGCAGGTGGTGTTCTGCGAGGACGACAGGTCCGGGCTGAAGGCGATCATCGCCATCCACTCCACGGCGCTCGGCCCGGCGCTCGGCGGCACCCGCTTCTACCCCTACGCCGACGAATCCGCGGCGTTGCAGGACGTGCTGCGACTGTCGTGGGGCATGACCTACAAGGCCGCCGCCGCTGGTGTCGACCTCGGTGGCGGCAAGGCCGTCATCATCGGTGACCCGGCGACGATGAAGAGCGAGGAACTGCTCGCCGCCTACGCGCGTTTCGTCGACACCCTCGGCGGCCGCTACATCACCGCGGGCGACGTGGGCACCACCACCGACGACCTCGACATCATCGGCAGGCACACCCGCTATGTCACCGGCCGCAGCGTCGCCGCGGGCGGCAGCGGTGACAGCGCCCGGCTCACCGCGCTCGGCGTGTTCCAGGCCATGCGCGCGGGCGCCGAATCCGTCTGGGGCGCACCGACACTGGCCGGGCGTACCGTCGGCGTGGAGGGCGTCGGCAAGGTCGGCCGCGAGCTCACCGCCCTGCTGCTCGCCGACGGCGCCGAGGTGTGCGTGACGGATGTGAACGAAGCGGCACTGCGCCGCATCGCCTCCGAGCACCCCGAGGTCCGGCTGCTGTCCACGGTCTCGACCGCACCGGTCGACGTGTACGCCCCGTGCGCGCTCGGCGCCACCCTCACCGCGTCGACCGCCGCGACGATCGAGGCCACACTCGTCTGCGGCGCGGCCAACAACCAGCTCGCCACCCCCGATGTGGAGCAGGCACTCACCGAACGCGGCATCACCTGGGTCCCCGACTTCGTCGCCAACAGCGGCGGACTCATCCAGGTGGCAGGCGAATTGCGCGCCGCCCCACCCGCCGAGGTGGAAGCCGAGGTCACCGACATCTTCCCGCGCTGCCGCGAGATCATCGCCACGGCGAAAGCCGACGGCATAGGCACGGGTGCCGCCGCCAATCGGTTCGCCGAACGCCGTCTCGACGCCATCCCCCGCTCGCTCTGAGCGCGCCCGAGTTTCAAGGAGGAGACACAGTGGCGATCACGAGCGGGTTGTTCCGCACGAAATCGGTCGAGCAATCGATCCGGGACACCGACGATCCCGATGCCAAGCTGCGCAAGGACCTGACGGCGAAGGACCTCACGATCTTCGGTGTCGCGGTGGTGATCGGTGCGGGCATCTTCACCCTCACCGCACGCACCGCGGGCACGGTGGCCGGGCCCGCGGTCTCGCTCGCGTTCGTCTTCGCGGCGATCGCGTGCGGGCTCACCGCCCTCTGCTACGCCGAGTTCGCCTCGACCGTTCCGGTGGCGGGCAGCGCGTACACCTTCGCCTACGCCACCTTCGGTGAGGTGATCGCCTGGATCATCGGCTGGGATCTGATCCTGGAATTCGCGCTCGCGGTCTCCGTGGTCGCCAAGGGCTGGTCGCAATATCTCGGTGAAGTGCTCGGGTCGTCGGCGCCGGTGGTGCACATCGGGTCGGTGAGTTTCGACTGGGGGGCGGTGGTGATCATCGCGGTGGTCGGCGTGCTGCTGGCCACCGGGACGAAGCTGTCGTCGCGGGTCTCGGCCATCGCCGTCGCCATCAAGCTCGGCGTGATCGCGCTGGTGCTCGTCGTCGGCGCGACCTACTTCAAGCCGTCGAACCTGTCGCCCTACATTCCGGCCGCCGAGCCGTCGGAGAAGGCCGAAGGGCTGCGGCAGTCACTGTTCGCCTTCGTCACGGGGTCCGGCGGCACCAGCTACGGCTGGTACGGCCTGCTCGCCGCCGCCAGCCTGGTGTTCTTCGCCTTCATCGGATTCGACGTCGTCGCCACCACCGCCGAGGAGACCCGCAACCCGCAGCGCGACATCCCGCGTGGCATCCTCGGTTCGCTTGCCATCGTGACCGTGCTCTACATCGCGGTGTCGCTGGTCCTCACCGGCATGGTCTCCTACACCCAGCTCGCCGACGGAAATGCCACCCTCGCAACAGCTTTCGCCATCCACGGCGCCACCTGGGTGAAGAACATCATCGCCATCGGCGCCCTGGCCGGGCTGTCGACGGTGGTCATGGTGATGTTCCTCGGGCAGACCCGGGTGCTGTTCGCCATGGCCCGCGACGGCCTGCTCCCCCGCAGCCTCGCCCAGACCGGCAAGAAGGGAACGCCCGTCCGGTTGACCGTCATCGTCGGCGTGGTCTGCGCCCTGCTGGCAGGTTTCGTCGACTTCGGCACGCTCGAGGAAATGGTCAATATCGGCACCCTGGTCGCCTTCGTGCTGGTTGCGGTGGGCGTGCTGGTCCTACGCCGCACCCGCCCCGACCTGCCGCGCGGGTTCCGCGTGCCGTTCGTCCCGGTTGTTCCGGTCCTCGGCGCGCTGGCCTGCCTGTGGCTGATGGTCAACCTCTCCATCGAGACCTGGCTGCGGTTCATCATCTGGATGGCACTCGGTGTCGTCGTCTACTTCGCCTACGGCCGCAGGCATTCCGTACTCGGTCGCCGACGACCGGATCCGGACAAGCCGGAATTGACACCAGTGGGATAGGCCACGTTTCACCTCCCCTGGCACTGAGTGCCAGGGGAGGTGAAATAATCGCCGGGACAGCCAGGGAAACGCGATGTTGGGAGTTCTGCAGTGGAGTTGATCGGTGTAATCGGTGGCGGCACGATGGGTGCGGGTATCGCCGAGGTGTGTGCCAAGGCGGGTAGCTCGGTGCTCGTGCTCGAGACCAAGCAGGAGTTCGCCGATGCCGCGCAGCAGCGCATCGCCACTTCCATCAGCAAGGGTGTGGCGCGCGGCAAGATCTCCCAGGAAGACGCCGACGCGGCCATCGCCCGGGTGCGCGTGACCCTGGACATGGACGAGTTCGCCGACCGCGACCTGGTGATCGAGGCCGCCCCGGAGATCGAGTCGCTGAAGTACGAGATCTTCGGCAAGCTGGACAAGATCGTCAAGCCCGAGGGCATCCTGGCCACCAACACCTCCTCGATCCCGGTGATCAAGGTGGCCGGTGCCACGCAGCGCCCCGAGCGCGTGGTCGGCGTGCACTTCTTCAACCCGGTGCCGGTGATGCCGCTGGTCGAGATCATCTCCACCCTGGTCACCGCGCCGGAAGCGGCCGAGGCCGTCACCGACTACGCCAAGAACACCCTCGGCAAGCTGACCGTGCAGGCCGGTGACCGTTCCGGTTTCATCGTCAACGCGCTGCTCATCCCGTACCTGTGCTCCGCGATCCGGATGCTCGAGTCGGGTTACGCCACCGCCGAGGACATCGACACCGCGATGAAGGGCGGCTGCGGTTACCCGATGGGCCCGCTGACGCTGCTCGACACCGTCGGCCTCGACATCGCGCTCGCCGCCGCCGAGTCGCTGTACGCCGAGTTCGCCGAGCCGCACTACGCCCCGCCGGCCCTGCTGCGCCGCATGGTCGACGCGGGCCGTCTCGGCCGCAAGACCGGTCGCGGTTTCTACGACTACGCCAAGTGAGAACCTGGTCCCGCGCCCGCCGGGCGCGGGACCGGCTCAGGCCACGCCCGCCGGGGCCGGGAAGAACCCGGTCTCGATGTAGTGGTCGAAATAGCGGGCGATGACGGCCGCGTCGACCGCCGGAATATCGATGGGCAGTGTTTCGGCCGACTCGACGCTGCTCGACTCGACCGCGCCGAGCAGCGAGCTCGCCCCCGCCGCCGCGACCGCCGCCACATAGTTGCCGCTCAGTGCCGACGCGCGCGCCAGGATCGGGTCGACCCCCGGCTGTTCGGCGGCCGCGGTGAGGATCTGCCCGAACTCCATCGGATCGATGAAGTCGAAACGGTAACCGCGACGCACGATCTCGTCGTAGACGATGCCGAGCGGCACCTCCGGACCCGCCGCCCGGAACACCCGGCCCAGCGCCGAATCGTCACGTGACCGCCGCACGATGCCCGCCGCGACATAGTCGACCGGCGCCATCCCGATCGCGACCGAGCGCACGTCGACGGCCGTGCCGAGTACGAGCATCGAGCGAAGCATCGTCCACCAGGCGTCCTCGGCCGGTGCGACGCCGGTGCGGGAATCACCGGTGATGAGGCCGGGCCGGTACACCGCGATCGGCACACCGCGCTCGGCCGCCGTGTGCATCAGCTGTTCGGCGACCCACTTGGTGAGCGCATAGCCCGGCAGCCCGGCCGGCACACCGTCGGCATGCGGAATGCCCGCGAGCACCGACGTCGTCGACACGTAGTGCACCGCTTTGACGCGGGTGGTGGTGGCCAGGCGCAGCACCTCGGTGGTTCCACCGACATTGGCCTCGCGCATCCGCCCGTACGGCTCGAGATGATTCACCAGGGCGCCGTTGTGGTAGATCACGTCGATCCGGTCGGCCAGTTCGGCGAAGCGGCGTGGGTCGATGCCGAGCTGCGGCCGGGCGAGATCGCCTGGGACACCGGCCAATCGGGCCCGATCGACCTCGATGCCGTAACCGGCCGCCGTGGCGACCACCCGGTCGAGTGCGGTGTCGGCGTCGGCGGCGCGCACGAGGCAGTGAACGGTCGCGGTGGTGTGTTCGAGCAGTTCGCGCAGCAGGAAGCTGCCGAGGAATCCGGTGGCGCCGGTGAGCAGGATGTTCGCCGGTTCGCCCGAGCGCGGTGGCGCGCACCCGTCGAGCGTGATCGACGGGTCGAGCACCCGGTCGAGTGCCGGATCGGGGCCGGTCGAGGAGGCCGCCTTCTCGTCGCGCAGGGCCAGCGCCAGGTCGCTGACCAGCGGATAGCTGAACAGCAGTCGCAATGCGACCTCGATGCCGAGCCGTTCGGCCAAGCCGGCGCGCACCCGGATCGCCGACAGCGAGGTACCGCCGAGGACGAAGAAGTCGTCGTCGCGGCCCACCCGCTCGAGCTCGAGCACGCTCGCGAACACCTCGGCGACGGCTCGTTCGTCGTCGGTGACCGGTGCCTGGTACTCGCGGATCTCGCGCGCGGGCGCGGGCAGCGCCTTGCGATCGAGCTTGCCGGTCGCGCCGAGCGGGAACCCGTCGAGCGTGAGCACCCGGTGCGGGATCATGTACGGCGGCAACAGGGTTCGCGCGGTGGCCAGCGCCTCCGCGACATCGACGCCGGACGGCGTGACGTAACCGACGAGCTGGTCGTGGTGCACCGTCACCGCCGCACCGGCCACCGACGGATGCGCGCGCAGTGCGGCCTCGATCTCGCCGGGTTCGATGCGCAGGCCGTGCAGCTTGAGCTGCACGTCGGTGCGGCCGAGGTAGGTCAGCTCGCCGGTGGGCAGGCGGCGCACCAGGTCACCGGTGCGGTACATGCGTTCGCCGACCGGGCCGTAGGGGTCGGCGACGAACCGCTCCATCGTGCGACCGGGGCTCCCCAGGTATCCGCGGGCCAGTTGCGCACCGGCCAGGTACAGCTCGCCGGGCGTTCCGAGGGGCACCGGCCGCAGCCGGGCGTCGAGCACATAGGCCCGAGAGTTCCAGTGCGGCAAGCCGATCGGGACGATGCCGTCACCCACGTCGGTGACGTCGGCGGCGGTGATCGAGACGGTCGCCTCGGTCGGCCCGTACAGGTTGTGCAACCGGCCGGAGGTGGCGGCGGCGAAACGGGCGATGGTCGCGTTCGGCAGCGCCTCACCGCCCACCCAGACCGCACGCAGCGAACGCAGAGCGCCCGCGGGCGCGGCATCGAGGAGCATCTGCAGCACCGACGGCACGATGGTCGTGCCGGTAACACCGTGGCGCGCGATGAGATCCGCCAGGTAGGCGGGGTCGGTGAGTCCGTGCGCGGCGGCGACGACCATGTGCGCCCCGGCGCGCAGCGGGGTCGCGAAACCGATCATCGAGGCGTCGAAGGTGAACGGAATCGACTGCAGCACAACATCGGCGGCGCCGACCGCGTACTCGCCGACCATGAATGCGGCCTGATTCACGATCGCCGAATGCGGTACACCGACACCCTTGGGTTTGCCGGTGGAGCCCGAGGTGAAGATCACGTAGGCGAGGTCGAGGGTCCGCAGCGGACGCAGCCGGTCGGCGTCGGTGAGCCAAGTGTCCGAGAAGGCGTTCAGCGCACCGGAATTCGCGACCAGGTCGACCGAGATCACGGGCAGGTCGTCGACCCCGACGGTGTCGGCGACCGTGCTGAGCACGCAGACCGGGTGCGCGGCGGTCAGGATGTCGGCGCGACGTTCGGCGGGCGACTCCGGGTCGATCGGCACGTACGCGCCGCCCGCCGCGAAGACCGCGTACATGGCGACGACCAGATCGAGCGACGGCCGGATCGCCACCCCGACGGTGCTGCCCGGCCCGACCCCGGTCGCCACGAGCAACCGGGCCAGCCGGTTGACCCGGCTCGCGAGCTCGCGGTAGGTCAGGGTCCGATCGGCGAAGGTCACCGCGGGCGCCGCCGGCGTGCGCGACGCCTGTGTGCGGAACTCGTCGAGCAACGTCACGTCCGGAATCAGCCGCAGCTCACCGGCCGGTTCAGTCCGTTCGAACTCGGTGAGCAACGGCAGGTCACCCACGACGCGGTCCGGGTGGGCGACGGCGGCCGCGAGCAGCGCGCCGAGGCGGGCACCGAGTGCCGCCATGGTCGACTCGTCGAACAGCGCGGTGGCGTAACGCCACGAACACCGCAGCCCGGCCGGTCCGTCCCCGTCCTCCTGGGGAACCACCGTCAATTGCAGGTCGACCGGGGCCACCTCGTCGCCCAGATCGACCGCCGCCACACTCAATTCGGGCAGTTCCAGGCGTGCGGCACCGAAGTTCTGGAACGACAGCGCCACCTGGTGCAGCGGATGATGCGCCTGGGTGCGGGGCGGATCCAGTTCGGCCACAAGACGTTCGAACGGCACGTCGGCGTGCCCGAAGGCCGCGAGATCGCTCTCGCGGACCCGGTCGAGCAGGGCGGCGAAGGGTTCCCCCGCCGCGATCCGGGTGCGCAGCACGACGGTGTTGACGAACATGCCGACCAGGTCGTCGAGTTCGGGCTCACCACGACCGGCGACCGGGGCGCCGAGGGTGACGTCGTCGGTGCCAGCCATCCGGGCCAGCAGTACGGCCAGTGCGGTGCGCACAACCATGAACAGCGAGGCATTGTGTTCGCGGGCAAGGGTTTCCAGCGCCCGGTGCAAGCCCGCGTCGAGGGCGAAGTGGTGCGCGGCGCCCCTGGTGCTCGCGACCGGTGGGCGCGGACGGTCGGTGGGCAGCTCGAGCAGGGCGGGCGCGCCCGCCAGCGCGGTGCGCCAGAAGTCGAGCTGGCGGGCAAGCAGCGACGCGGGATCGTCGGCGGCGCCGAGCAGTTCGTGCTGCCACAGGGTGTAGTCGGCGTACTGCACCGGCAGCGGTGACCAGGCGGGGGCATGCCCCTCGGTGCGGGCGATGTAGGCCGTCATCAGGTCGCGGGTGAGCGGGCCGAGGGAGAAGCCGTCGGTGGCGATGTGGTGCACCACCACGGCAAGGACATGCTCGGTCGCCGAGAGCTGGAAGACGGTGGCGCGCACCGGAACCCGCGCGCACACGTCGAACCCGCCGAAGGTGAGCCTGGCGAGCTCGCCGCGCAGGTCGGACTCCGCTATCGCGGTCACCGCCACCTCGAGACCGGCCGCGGCCACCGGGAGGACCTGCTGGTAGCCCTGGCCGTCGTGTTCGGGGTAGACCGTACGCAGCACTTCGTGGCGTTCGAGCACATCGTCGAGGGCGGCCGTGAGGGCGGCGGTGTCGAGCGGACCGGACAGGCGAAGCGCGACCGGAATGTTGTAGGTGCTCGCGTCGGGGTCGAGGCGGGCCATGAACCACATGCGCTGCTGGGCCAGCGACAGCGGAACCCGCGCACCACGTTCGCGGCGGGTCAACGGCACACGGGTGTCGGCGACGAGGTCGGCCAGCGCGGTCGCCAGCGCGGCGACACTCGCGTGCTCGAAGACGGTGCGCGCGGGCACCCTGGCGCCGGTGAGCGCGCCCAGACGCCCGGCCAGGCGGGTGGCGAGCAGGGAATTGCCGCCCAGAGCGAAGAAGTCGTCGTCGCGGCCTACCCGGTCGGCGCCGAGCAGCTCGGCGAAGACCTCGGCGACGGTGCGTTCGGCGTCGGTTCGCGGCTCGGCGAATTCGCGTGTGGTCAGTTCGGGGTCGGGCAGGGCGCGGTGGTCGAGTTTGCCGACCGGAGTCAGTGGCAGTTCGTCGAGCACCACGACGGCCGACGGCACCGCGTGCTGCGGCAACCGCTGCTCGGCGAGCCGGGTCAGTGCTGCCGGATCGACGGCCGCGCCGGGCGCGGGCACCACATAGGCGACGAGGGCGTCGACCCCGCTGGGCAGCGTCCTGATCAGCGTCGCGGCGAAGTGCACCGAGTCGTCGGCCGAGAGCACGGCGTCGATCTCACCCAGTTCGATGCGGAAACCGCGCAGCTTCACCTGCGCGTCGGTGCGGCCGAGAAATTTCAGGCCCATCCCACCGGGCACCGGCTCCCATTGCACCAGGTCACCGGTGCGGTAGAGCCTGCCGCCGCCCGCCGGGTCGGCGACGAAACGGCTCGCGGTGAGCCCGGCGCGGTCGTGGTAGCAGCGGGCCAGCCCGGCGCCTGCCAGGTACAGCTCGCCGGGGACGCGGTCGGGCACCGGGTGCAGCCGGGCGTCGAGGACCACCGCCGTCATGCCGGGGATCGTGTCACCGATCGTCACCACGTCGCCGGGGTCGAGCCGGTCGCTCATGGCGCAGACGATGGTGGTTTCGGTCGGGCCGTAGACGTTGAAGAAGGAGCGACCCGGCGCCCACCGCGCGATCAGTTCCGGCGGGTAGGCCTCACCGCCGACGGCGAGCGCACGCAGCTCGGGCAGCACGGTGGCATCGAGACCGGCCAGCGCGGCCGGCGTGATGAAGGCGTGAGTCACCCGTTCGGTACGCAGCAGTTCGGTGAGTTCGTCGCCGCCGTACACATCCGGCGGCGCGATGACCATCGTCGCGCTCGCACCCACCGCCAGCAGCAGTTCGAGCATGCTGGCATCGAAGCTGGGCGAGGCGAAATGCAAGGTGCGCGAATCGGTATCGATGCGGAATCGGCGGACCTGCTCGGCACACAGGCCCGCCAGACCGTTGTGGGTGACCGAGACGCCTTTGGGCACACCGGTGGAACCGGAGGTGTAGATGATGTAGGCCAGCTCGTCGGGACGCAGCTGCGCGGTGCGCTCCCCCGCGCACACGGGTTCATCCGACGCGGCGGCGAGTTCGGCTTGGTAGGCGGTGGAATCGATGGCGAGCCAGCGGATTCCGGTGTCGAGGCGGGCAGCGTCGTCGGCCGTGGCAAGGCCGAAGCCCGCGCCGGAGTCGCCGAGCATGTGGGCGACGCGTTCGGCCGGGTAGCGCGGGTCGACCGGCACGAAGGTGGCGCCGCACTTGGCCGCCGCCCACACCGCGACCACCGATTCGATCGAGCGGGTGAGCGCGAGGACGATGCGGTCACCGGGGCCGAGCCCGCGGGCGATGAGCACACGGGCCAGCCGGGAGGACCACTGGTCCAGCTCGGTGTAGGTGAGCGAGCGGCCGGCGAACCGCAACGCGGTGGCCTCGGGGGCGCGCTCGACGGCTGCCATGAGCAGCCGGGGCAGGGTGGCGGAGGTCGGTACTCGTCCACGTCGAACGGGGCGGGGTCGACGGACGCCAGAAACTTGCTCGGTCACCGGAAACGCTTCCCTTCACCATGGATCAACCCATGCGTTCGCACTGCTCACACGCCGCCGGGCGACGACTACACCCGGCGTATCGGGAAAATCCTGCGTGACGGTACCGCAAATATCTCATTTAGTTCATGGCATAGCCAATTCACAGGTTTCACTTCGCAGCGAAGTGGGTAAAGGGGACTCTTCGGTCAGCGGCGCAGGTCACGCGGTGATCAGGGCAGCATCGCACGCGCACGCTGCGGTAGCGCCCTTTTCACATTTGCGGGCAGCACCTGCTCGGCGGCAGGACGAACACCGGTAGCGGAGGCCGCGTTCGCGACCTCCGCTACCGGAACAAGACCGGGAGGGTTACCAGGCAGTAGCTCCGGTGGACGCCGGCTCCTGCTGCGTCACCGAGGGATCCTGCACGCGCGTATTGCCCGATTCGATCCATTCCGTGTCGAGCACACCGTGGCGCGAGCGGTCGGCGCCGCGAATGGCGCGCTCACACCGGCGTGCCAGGTCACGGCGGTCGGTGCCGGGGTACTCGCGCGGTTCCAGCACGATCTCGACGGTCATGCCTTTGCTGCGCAGCACCCGCTTCGCCGAGTCGGCGAAGGTGTCGTCGCCGACGAAACCCGGGACGGTGCACGGCATTCCGTCGCGGTCGAGGTAGCGCAACCGCACCGGCTGCACCGGGGTGGCGGTGTCGACGGCGGCCTGGAACATCGCCGGGCGCAGCGAACCGTAGGCCCGGCCGCACCAGGTGGTGCCCTCGGGGAACACCACGATCCGGTTACCCGCACTCAGCCGTTGCGCGACTTGCCCGACCACGCCCGGCAATTCGCGCAACCGGGCGCGCTCGATCGGGATCACGCGGGTGAGCTGGGCCAGCTTGCCGAGCAGCGGCCACTCGACCATGTCGGCACGCGCCACGAAACTCACCGGTTGTACGGCGGCCAGCGCGACCACGTCGGCCCAGCCGATGTGCCCGGCCACCACCATCATCGGCGTGCCCGGATCGGCGAATCCGGCCGCCGAGGCGTCGGCTCCGCGGTTGTCGATGACGCGCAGCCGCATCCCCAAGCAGCGCAACGCCGCTCGGGCGTACCGGCGCTGCATGTCCTCGCGACGCGCCTTCGGGGTGGCGACCGTGAGGACCGGGAAACCGAGCACCAGCCCGGCCACCCCGGCCAGCCTGGTCAGCATTCTGGCGGTACCGACCTCGTCGATCGGTTCGATACAGCCGGAACCACAGGGGCTCGACGGCATCCACGAGTGCGAGTGGGGGGCGGGCGGCGCGTCGAACACCATGGCGGTTACTTCCCGTCGAAATTGGCGGCCGCGCTCTGCAGCCGCTCCAGGTACCGGGTGTTGATGGTTTCCATACCGAGCAGCGCGACGAAGTCGGCGACCGCGAAATCGGGGTCGTGCGCCGGTTCGCCGCAGATCTCGGCACCCAGGCGCAGGTAGCCGCGTAACAGCGGCGGTAGCTTCGGGCGGCTCGGCGGGGTCAGCTGGTCGAGCGACAGTCCGTCGACGACGACCGGGTTGTAGGGCTCCACATAGCGTTCCGGGTCGCAGGAGTGGCGGCCCAGCAGCATGTCGCGCACGCCGCGCACGTTCACCCCGGCGGGGTCCTGCGGGCTGTCCTGCATGGGCACCGACACACACCCCATCACCCAGTCGTAACCGGTGAGCTGGATGTAGTGCAGGATGCCCGCCCACATGAGGGTGAGCACCGAGCCGTTGCGGTGGTCGGGCACCACGCACGCCCGACCCATCTCCACGATGCGGTGGCCCTCGGGATCGAGACGGGTGAGGTCGAATTCGGTAGCGGTGTAGTACCCGCCCGCCGCGATCACCTTGTCCGGCGGCAACATCCGGTAGCAGCCGACGAACTGTTCGGTGAACTCGTCACGCACGAGCAGGTGGTCGCAGTGCTCGTCGAACCGGTCGGCGTCGAGACCGGTACCGTTGTCGGGCATCTGGAAACCGGGTTCGGCGGCGAAGACCTGGAAGCGCAGGCGCTGCGCGGCTTCGCGATGCTCGGCGTCGGAGGCGACGACGAGCGAGTAGCGAGACTTCCCCACCCCGGAGTCCGGCGCCGGCGCGGTCAACACGGACGAAATTGTCATACCGCTGATGAAGCCAGCCCGACTTGGCATCGGGGCGACGCTCCAGTGTCGTGTCGATGCCCGTTCGGTGAACGAGACACCCGTCACACCGGGCGTTCACCGACCCGCTGCCCATCGTTCGCCCACCTGCGGGTTTCTGGCCGAACACCGTGGATTTCGCGTGAGATCCGGAATGCGGGTGCGCAGTGCGTAGCTTGCGAAACGGGGACGGCCCGCCGGTTTCCCGGCGGGCCGTCGGACAGTCGGATCAGGCCGCGACGCGATCCTTCTTGTCGTTGTTCGCACCGTCTGTCCCGGCGCGCTCGTCACCGGATGCGGCCGTCGGGAGCTCGCGCACCTCGGCCTCGGCGAAACCGGGGCGGGCCGTACCGGCGAACGCGACCAGCCAGCCCGCGACCGCCGCGAAGCGGTTACGGAAGCCCACCAGGTACATCAGGTGCACGGCCAGCCACATCGCCCAGGCGATGGTGCCGCGGAAGGTGATGCGCTCGTTGAGCTTCACCACGGCGCTGAACCGGCTGATCACCGCCATGCTGCCCTTGTCCCAGTAGACGAACGGCGTGCCCGCGTCCTTCTTGCCGCGAATGATGTCGGCGGCGTGACGGCCCTCCTGCATGGCCACCGGCGACTGGCCGGGGTAGCCGTTGAGCGAGGTCATGTCGCCGATGGCGTAGATGTCGGCGTGCCCGCCGACGGTCAGATCGGGGTTGATCAGGATGCGGCCCGCGCGGTCGGTCTCGGCGCCGGTGGCCTCGGCGAGCATGGTCGCGAAACCGCCCGCCTGCACGCCCGCCGACCACACGACGGTCTCGGCGGCGATACCGCGCTCGATGCCCTCCTTGTCGCGGACGGTCACCTTGCCCTCGGCGATGTCGGTGACGAAGGTGCCGAGCAGCACCTGCACGCCGCTACCCTCGAGCGACCGCTTGGCGTACTCCGAGAGCCCGCCGCCGAACGGCGGGAGCACCGCGTCGGCGCCCTCCACCAACGTGACCGAGACCTTCTGGTGGAAGTGCCTTTTCGCGAGTTCCTTGATCTGGCCCGCCACCTCGACACCGGTCGCGCCCGCGCCGACGACCACGAAGCTGAGCAGCTTGCGCTTGGTCGCCTCGTCGGCGTGCTCGGCCTTGGCGAAGACGGTGGCGATCTGATCGCGCAGCCGTTCGGCGTCGTCGATGGTCTTGAGCGAGAAGGTCTTGTCGGCGAAGTCGTCGCGGCCGAAGTAGCTCTGGCTGGCGCCGGTCGCCGCGATCAGCGAGCCGTAGCGGATCTGGCGGGTGCCCTCGGCGGTCTCATAGGTGAGCACGGCGGCGTCGGCATCGATGCCGGTGACCTTGCCCAGGCGGACGTCGGCCTCGGGGTGGCGGCGCAGTACGTTCTTGATCGGCGGGGCGATCTCTTCGGAGTCGAGTACGCCGGTCGCCACCTGGTACAGCAGCGGCTGGAACAGGTGCTCCGGGGTGCTCGAGATCAACACGAAGTTGATTCGCGACTTGGCCAGCTGCTTGGCTGCGGCAAGTCCGCCGAAGCCCGAGCCGACGATGACGACATCGGTGTGTTCCATGATCGCGCGCTCTCCAAGATCGGTAATGAATCCTTTCCTATGAGTAAACGCGATGCGGAACGCAAACGTTTCCCCCGCGTGGGCGCATAATGAAGATGACTCTTATCTGCATAACTAATATATGGGAGGTCAGCAGGTGGAACTACGTCAACTTTCCTACTTCGTGGCGGTCTGCGAGGAGCTCAGTTTCAGCCGTGCGGCGAGCCGCTGCTTCATCTCCCAGTCGGCCATCAGCCACCAGATCGCGCGCCTGGAACGCGACCTCGGCGCGCAGCTTTTCGAACGGACCACCCGGGCCGTGGTACCCACCGAAGCCACGCTGCGACTGCTCCCCCTGGCCAAGCAGATGCTGAGTCTCGAGTCGGCGATCCGGGCGGCCGTGCGCACCACCGGGCCGCGAATTCGGTTGGCCGCCAACATGTCTTTCGCGGCGCCGTCGCTGTCCGCGATCGCCACCGCGCGGGCCGCGCACCCCGACGCCGAGATCGAATACGTCATCAAACCGTTCCGTCAGCGGATCACCGCCGTCGCCGACGGTGACTGCGATCTGGCCTTGATCCGCGGCAGCGTGGAGCAGCCCGGTCTGGCCGTGGAACAGCTGTGGGTGGAGGACCTCGTGATCGCCATCTCCAGCAGTCATCCGCTCGCCGAACGCGGCGCGGTCACCCTTGCCGAACTCAGCCCCTATCCCCTGCTGCTCCCCCCGGAACAGGAGCAGGTGTTGTTGCACACACTCATCCGCTCGGCCTTCGCCGACCTCCCGACCGGCCCGACCTTCGGTCCCCCGATCCCACCCGACCACACAGCGACCATGGAGCTACTCAACCGCCCCGAGTCCTGGACGATCCTCTACGAAGGACCCACCAAGGGCCTGCTCACCCTCGACCTCACCGACCATCGGCTGCGGATTCCGGTGTCGGCGGTGTTGCGTGAGGACGCGAGAGAGAATCCGATCGTGCGCACCCTGCTCGACGCGCTCCACGAGCACTGATCAGGTCTTGGCGATGGTGGCGGACGGTCCGTCACCATTGCGGGGCGCGAACGGGAGTCGCGTGAGCGCGTCGGCGACTGCGGCGTGGAGATCGCGCATTTCCGGGTCGTTGTCTTCGACGGCCCAGGTGAGTTCCTCGACCGCGCGGATCAGGGCCCAGCCGCGGGCGCGTTCGGGGTCTACGTCGAGTGCTGCTGCCGTGGCGGCGATCACCGTGTCGGCGTGCTCGGGGGTCGGGTCGGACTGGATCTGGATCATCAGGAGGAAGCCCGCGTCGAAGGACGCTTCGCCGAGGCACGGTTTCGGGTCGATCAGAAGCCATGGTTCGCGTTCGGCGGCAACGATATTGCCGAGGTGGGTGTCGCGGTTGACGATCAACAGGGGACCTTCCGGGGCGCTCAGTGTGAGGCACCAGCGCTCTACCAACGCCCGTAGAGACGGTGAGATCTCTTGCGCCACAGCAGGGTCTGTCAGCCGGGTCCGGAGGCCGTCTATGACGTCGGTCGCGGCGGGGAGGGCCGGAAAGCTGTCGGGAACGGCGGGCGCTGGTCGTCGGAGCCTGCGATACAGCTCGCATGCCGTCTTCACCTTCGCCACGTTCTCCGGCCGTCCTTCGAGGCTCGGGAAGCCGGGCTGAATGAGCAATTCCGTTCCGGGGAAAGCCCATTCGAGCAACATCGCACCGGTGGCGGGGTCGAATTCGAGCAGCCGGACAGCACCGTCACCGTCATAGGCGTACAAGGCGGTCGCCTCGGCGACGTTCTCCTCGTCGACCATCGGCACCTTCAGGACCGCCTGCCGTCCGTCGTCGCGTCGGGCACCCGCCACGTAGGCGTGCGTTCCGCCGCCGAACGGCGCGGTGAACTCGCTGAGCCCCCACCGCTCGGCCAGCCCGGCCACGACGTCCGGCAACTCGTCGATCCACCGCGCACCGGCCGCGCCGAACACCGCGCGAACCGTCTCCTCGACCGCCGACGGCAACTCCACAGGCAATCCACCCGACACCATCAGCCCACCCTGCCGACGCCGACTCCTACCGTCAATCGAATTCCTACGCCCTCGACAGACCACCACCGAACCTGACAGCCTTCCGAACATGACGGATCCGCTCACCCCCGACTTCCCCTCCGGCTACGAGGTCTCCACCGACACCGCCCGCATCGACGCCGGACGCGTCCACACCTGGCTGTCCACCGACTCTTACTGGGCGAAGGGCAGAACGCGCGACAAGCAGGACAGCGCGATGGCCGGTTCCCTCAATTTCGGTGTCTACGACAGTGTTTCGGACGAGCAGGTGGCCTACGCCCGGGTCGTCACCGACCGTGCGACCTTCGCCTGGCTCTGCGACGTGTACGTCGACCGCTCGGTCCGAGGCAAAGGCCTCGGCACAGCCCTGGTCACCGCAGTCCGCGACCACCTCGCCCCCTACGGCCTGCGCCGCATCATGCTCGCCACCCACGACGCCCACGGCGTCTACGAGAAACTCGGCTTCGAGCCGCTGAGCAACCCGGAGCACTGGATGGCCCTCGAAATACGGTGAGCGCTACTGGCTAGCCGAGTCAGAATTCCAAGGACAGCCAATCGATTTCGATGGAGAAGGGGTACGGGAACGAGATATCCGGCGCGGAACCGCGAGCCCACTGCCCTGCCAGCAGATAGTTGGCGTTGCGGAGTGGACGAACGCCGGGGGGAAGTTGCGCATGGCCGGTTTCGAGGATGTACACACGCAGGGCGCCGATGCCGGTGAGATCCTTGGTCAGGTCCGCTTCCCAGTACGAGGGGATCCCCGCACCCGCGAAGCGAGCCTTCTTCGCTTCGACATCGGCCGGCGTGTTCGACGGTGACAGCACTTCACCTACCAGAACAGTGTCGGAGGCACGGACATCCGAGCCTGGTGGCAGGCAGCGGTGTACGAGGAAGTCCGGCGTCACGAAATCCGACTTTCCGGTGGAACCGAAGAATACGTTCGTCTCGAGGTTGCCGCGCCAGCAGCGTTCCGGATGAGATCGATTGTCGGCCGCTGCTGCATCCCTGATCGCCTGGGTCAATAGCAAGGTGGCCAACTGGTGCTCGCCCGGCCCGCGCCGCACGAACACCACACGCCCTTCCCACAGCTCGACCTGCGCGGCGATCTCCTCCGGTAGCTCCTCGAGTTCCTCCCAGGTCATCGACTCGGGAAGATCAGGGCGATCGACGCTCGGCATGGCCATGTCCCCATGCTACGCAGCGGAAAACGCAAAACTCGCCAGACCTGACGTCTCTCGACGACCGATCTGGCGAGTCAGCGGACGCGCCTAGCCCTTGTGGGACTTGACGGCCTCGGTCAGCTGCGGGGCGACGTTGAACAGGTCGCCCACGATGCCGTAGTCGGCGATCTCGAAGATGGGAGCCTCTTCGTCCTTGTTGACCGCGACGATGGTCTTCGAGGTCTGCATGCCCGCGCGGTGCTGGATGGCACCGGAGATGCCGAGGGCGATGTAGAGCTGCGGGGAGACGGTCTTACCGGTCTGACCCACCTGGAACTGGCCCGGGTAGTAGCCCGAGTCGACGGCGGCACGCGAGGCACCGACGGCGGCACCGAGCGAGTCGGCCAGCGCCTCGACGACCGAGAAGTTGTCGGCGGAACCGACACCGCGACCACCGGAGACGACGATGCTCGCCTCGGTGAGCTCCGGACGGTCACCGGCGACGACCGGCTCACGGGAGACGACCTTGACGACGCCCTCTTCCTGCGCGGGCACGGCCACGGCGACCTGCTCACCGGCGCCGGCCTGCGGGGCGGCCTCGATGGAGCCGGGGCGCACCGAGATCACCGGCACGTCGCCGGTGGCCTTGGCGTCGACGGTGAACGCGCCACCGAAGATGGAGTGCAGGGCCGAACCGTCCTCGTTGACGCCGATGACGTCGACGAGCAGACCGGAGCCGATGCGCGCGGCGAGGCGGCCCGACACCTCCTTGCCCTCGGCGGTGGCGGCGACGATCACGGCGGCGGGGGCGGCGGACTCGACCAGCGAGGCGAGCACGTCGACCTTCGGGGTGACCAGGAAGCTCTCGACCTCGTCGCCCTCGGCGACGTAGATCTTCTCGGCGCCCGCGGCGGCCAGGGCGGCGGCCAGCTTGTCGGCGGTGCCGGGGGCACCGGTGACGACGGCGGCCGGGGTGCCCAGCGCGCGTGCGGCGGTGAGCAGTTCGGTGCTGACCTTCTTCACGGCACCGTCGGCGTGCTCGACGAGCACAAGTACTTCAGCCATTGTTCTTTCTCCTAGGAAGTTCTCGGACGGTCCGGATCAGATGATCTTCTGGCCGATGAGGTAGGTGGCGATCTGGTTGCCGCCCTCGCCCTCGTCCGCGATCTTCTCGCCCGCGGTGCGAGCGGGCTTCGGGGTGGCGGCGGTGACCGCGGTGCCCGCGTTGGCCACACCGACGGTCGACGGGTCGATGCCCAGGTCGGCGAGGGTGAAGACCTGAACTTCCTTCTTCTTCGCGGCCATGATGCCCTTGAAGGACGGGAAGCGCGGCTCGTTGATCTTCTCGTTCACCGAGACGATCGCGGGCAGGGTGGCCTCGAGCTTGAACACACCCTCGTCGGTCTCGCGCTCGCCGGTGATCTTGTCGCCGTCGACGGTGAGCTTGCGCAGGTGGGTCAGCTGCGGGATGCCGAGGTACTCGGCGATGATCGCCGGGACCGCACCCGCGCGGCCGTCGGTGGATTCGTTGCCGGCGATGACCAGCTCGACGCCCTCGACCTGGCCGAGCGCACCGGCGAGCACCCAGGCGGTCTGCACGGCGTCGGAGCCGTGGATCGCGGGGTCGTTGATGTGGATGGCCTTGTCGGCACCCATGGACAGCGCCTTGCGGATGGCCTCGGTGGCGCGATCCGGACCGGCGGCCAGCACGGTGACCTCGCCGCCCTGGGCCTCCTTGATCAGCAGCGCTTCCTCGACGGCGCGCTCGTTGATCTCGTCGAGGACGGCGTCGGCGGCCTCACGGTCGAGGGTGTAGTCACCATCGGTCAGCTTGCGCTCGGACCAGGTGTCGGGGACCTGCTTGATGAGTACGACGATGTTCGGCATCGGTCTTCGTCGACCTCCTTCTGGGTTACACGTGAGTGGTGGGCCGCACGAGCTGGGCCGTACGTCCGTGTGGGTGCTCAGAGGGGAACAGTACCCTACGCTAAGTTACCGGTGGGTAACCTACTTGCGCAACAGGTCCCTGGCTCAGGAGCGGACCATCGGTACCAGTAACGTCGAGGCCATGAGCGAGGCTGTGATCCCTGCCGCACCGGTGGACGCAACACATGACCCACTGCCGCTGACCGGTGAGCGGACGGTGCCGGGTATCGCCGAGGAGAACTACTGGTTCCGTCGGCACGAGATCGCCTACGCCCGGCTGCTGGAGCACTGCGCGGACAAGACCGTGCTCGAGGCGGGCTCGGGCGAGGGCTACGGCGCGGACATGATCGCCGGGGTCGCCCAGCGGGTGATCGGCGTGGACTACGACGAGGGTGCCGTCGCGCACGTACGCGCGCGCTACCCGCGCGTGGAGATGATCCAGGGCAATCTCGCCGACCTCCCGCTCGACGACGAATCGGTCGACGTGGTGGTGAACTTCCAGGTCATCGAGCATCTGTGGGACCAGGCGCAGTTCCTGCGCGAATGCCTGCGCGTGCTGCGCCCGGGCGGACGGCTGCTCATCAGCACCCCGAACCGCATCACCTTCTCCCCCGGTCGCGACACCCCGCTCAACCCGTTCCACACGCGCGAACTCAACGCCGCCGAACTCACCGAACTGCTGGTGGAAGCCGGTTTCACAGTGTCGCGAATGCTCGGCGTGCACCACGGTGACGCCCTGAAAGCGCTGGACGCCAAGCACGGTGGCTCGTTCATCGACGCCCAGATCGAGCGCGCCCTCGCCGGTGAGCCCTGGCCCGCCGACCTCACCGCCGACGTCGCCGCCGTGACCATCGACGATTTCGACCTGCGTGAAGGCGATATCGATGCCAGCCTCGATCTGGTCGCGATCGCCGAAAAGGCAAGGCGTTGACAGATTCTCGCTCCGTCCCGGGCCAGTTCACGCTGGTCCTGCACTCGCATCTGCCCTGGCTGGCCCATCACGGGCGCTGGCCGGTGGGTGAGGAATGGCTGTACCAGTCCTGGGCCGCGTCCTACCTTCCGCTGGTCCGGGTGCTGAAAACCCTTGCCGCCGAAGGCCGCTCACATCTGCTGAGCCTGGGGATCACCCCGGTGCTCGCCGCCCAGCTCGACGACCCGCACTGCCTGGCGGGCATGCATCACTGGCTCGGCAACTGGCAGTTGCGCGCCGACGAGGCATCCATGGCGGGCAATGTGGCGCTCGGCAGGCACGAACACCGGCTCGCCGCAGCGGCTCTCGCCGATTTCGAGCAGGACTGGCGGCACGGCAGCGCGCCGGTCTGGCGTTCGCTGATCGACGCCGACGCCATCGAACTGCTCGGCGGTCCGCTCGCGCATCCCTTCCAGCCGCTGCTCGACCCCCGCCTGCGTCAGTACCAGCTGACCGAAGGCCTCGCCGACGCGCGGTTGCGCTGGGGCACCACCCCCACGGGAATCTGGGCGCCGGAATGCGGTTACACGCCGGGCATGGAGCTCGGTTACGACGCCGCCGGTGTGACACATTTCATGGTCGACGGCCCGTCGCTACGCGGTGACACCAGCCTCGGCAGGCCGGTGCGCGACGCCGATGTGGTCGCCTTCGGTCGCGATCTGCAGGTGAGTTACCGCGTGTGGTCGCCCAAACAGGGTTATCCGGGGCAGAGCGCGTACCGCGATTTCCACCACTACGACCATGCGACGGGACTCAAGCCGTCGCGGGTCACCGGCAAAACGGTGGCCGGTCCTGACAAGGCCCCTTACGATCCCGAACTCGCCGCCGAAGCCGTCACCCGCGATGTCGCCGACTTCGTCGAGACCGTGCGCGCGCGGCTGATCGAGGAGTCCGAACGGATCGGCAGGCCCGCGCTCGTGGTCGCCGCGTTCGACACCGAACTGTTCGGCCACTGGTGGCACGAGGGGCCGCAGTGGCTCGAGCAGGTGCTGCGCGCGTTGCCCGAGGCCGGGGTCACCGTCGGCACCCTCGCCGATGCCAGGGCGAACGGGTTCGTCGGTGAACCCGTGCAGCTCAACGACTCGTCGTGGGGTTCCGGCAAGGACTGGCGGGTGTGGGCGGGTGACCAGGTGGCCGACCTCGTCGAGCTCAATGCCGACGTGGTTCGGCTGGCGCTGGACACCCTCGACAAGGTGCGCCGCGACGGTGCGCTGCGCGATCCGGTCGCCGATCAATTGCTGCGCGAAGCCATCCTCACGGTGTCGAGCGACTGGGCGTTCATGGTGAGCAAGGACTCCGCCGCGGGCTACGCGCGCGACCGCGCCCACGAACACGCGCATGCGGTGCGGGAACTCGCGGAGGCGATCGGCGCCGGTCAGTTCGCCAAAGCGACCCGTCTCGCGGCAGGATGGAGCGCGGCCGACGGACTCTTCCCAGGTCTGGACGCACGGCGGTTGCCGACCGCCGTCCCGTCGGTCGCCGAAGGATCGTCATGAAGATTTTGATGGTGTCGTGGGAGTACCCGCCGGTCGTGGTCGGTGGGCTCGGTCGGCATGTGCATCACCTGGCCGTCGAACTTGCCGCGGCCGGGCACGAAGTGGTCGTGCTCGCCCGCAGGCCCACCGGCACCGATTCGCTCACCCACCCGACCCATTCCTATATCGCCGACGGTGTTCTCGTCGTCGCGGTCGCCGAGGACCCGCCGTGCTTCGACTTCGGCGAGGACATGCTCGCCTGGACGCTGGCCATGGGGCACGCGATGGTGCGCGCGGGCGTCGCGCTCGGCAAACCCGGCGTCGGTGACGGCTGGACGCCCGATGTGGTGCACGCCCACGACTGGCTCGTCGCCCACCCGGCGATCGCGCTGGCCGAGTTCTACGACGTGCCGCTCGTGTCGACCATTCACGCCACCGAGGCCGGACGTCACAGCGGCTGGGTGTCGGGGCGGGTGAACCGGCAGGTGCACTCGGTGGAGTGGTGGCTCGCCAACGAATCCGATCAGCTGATCACCTGCTCGACGTCCATGCAGGACGAGGTGGAGCGGCTCTACGGACCCGAACTTCCCCCGATCACGGTGATCCGCAACGGCATCGACGTCACGTCGTGGACGTTCCGGCCGCGCGCACCGCGTTCCGGACCGCCCCGGCTGCTGTATGTGGGCAGGCTCGAGTACGAGAAGGGTGTGCAGGACGCGATCGCCGCGCTGCCGCGGATCCGGCGCGCACATCCCGGGACCACCCTCACCGTCGCCGGGATCGGTACCCAGTTCGACTGGCTGCGCGAACGTGCTCGCGTGCACCGGGTGGCGCGCGCCGTCAACTTCGTCGGCAATCTCGGCCACACCGAACTGCTCGGCTGGTTGCACGGCGCCGACGCCATCGTCCTGCCCAGCCGCTACGAACCGTTCGGCATCGTCGCCCTCGAGGCGGCCGCCGCAGGCGTACCCCTGATCGCCTCCACCGCGGGCGGACTCGGCGAAGCGGTGATCGACGGCGTCACCGGCGCCTCCTTCGCCCCCGCCGACATCGACGGCCTGGTCGACGCCACCCGCGCCGTCCTCGACGACCCGCTCACCGCCCAGGACCGCGCCTACACCGCCCGCGAACGCCTCACCGCCGACTTCGCCTGGGACGTGGTGGCCGCCGAAACCACCCAGGTCTACACCACGGCCAAACGCCGGGTCCGCACTCCCCTCGGCCGCCCAACCATCCCCGAACGTCCTCTCCCGGAGCGGGATCCGAAGTAGACGTCGCTTCGTCACGCTCATGACGACGACCGGTTTCCAATGCGTTGACGTTCTAAACGTGAGCTGTGTAACAGTTCGAGGTTCGCGGCCGACACCCTTCGGCCACCGCTGAATCGCGGTGTGCGGCAAGGGGGTCGGCGGCCGGTCGGCCGTATTCGCCTTGCGGTGATCGTCGTGCCGAGCCTCGAAGGGTGAGCTGCTGTGTCGTCTCCGCTGTTGTCCAAGGGCCAGAACATCGCATTGCCGACGGATGTCGAACGCGTCGACATCGTCATCGGCTGGCCCGAGCCGACTGTCGAACTCGACGCCTCGGCACTCTTACTCGGCGCCGACCGCCGCGTCGCCTCCGATGCCGATTTCGTCTTCTACAACCAGCCCGAATCTCCCGACGGCTCGGTCAGATTCCTCGGAACCAGTGTGACGGACGAAGGGCGGCAGGCCAGGATTTCGATCGACCTCTCCGCACTTCCCGCCGGCATCCACACCGTCGCGCTGGCGGGTAGCGTCGGCACCGGCACCTTCGGCACACTCGGCAAGCTCGCCCTGCATGTGATAGACGCGGCGGGCCGCTCCCTCGCCGAATACGTGACTGCCGACGCCGACACCGAGTCGGCCTTCGTCTTCGGCGAGGTCTACCGCCGCGAAGGCGTCTGGAAGGTGCGCGCCGTCGGACAGGGCTGGGAATCCGGACTGGCCGGACTGGCAACGGATTTCGGGGTGTCGATCGACGATGGCGAGCCAGCGGCCGAACCGGTTCACGACGCGCCCGCGACCACTGTCACCGAGCCGGCGCCCGCGGCCGCGCCCGCACGTGGTGTACGCACCGCCAAGCGACCGGTGCGCAAGTCGAAACCGATCGAGTTCCGCCAGGCCGAATCCGACGCCTGGCAGCCCGCCCGGCTGTTCTCGGTCTTCGGCATCGGTGCAGGCGAGGAACAGGAACGGCGTACCACTTCGGCGCTCGTCGCGACGATGCAGGCCGTGCGCCCCTTCGCGCGGGCGGTCTGCGCGAGGATGGGTGCACCGGTCGGTGCCTTCGAGGGTTATATCGAAGTGCAGTACGAGGCGGGCGATTCGACGGTGGTGCCCGATGCCGTGCTGCGGGTGAGCCGGGGCAGCAAGCAGTGGACCGGGTTGCTCGAGGTGAAGACCGGGAACGGCAAGCTCAGGAAAGACCAGCTCGAGAGCTATCTCGATGTCGCGCGACGCCGCAAGTACGACGTCGTGGTCAGCCTGTCCAACGATATCCCGGCCGGTCCGGGCGAACTGCCGGTCCAGGTCGACCGCCGCAAGCTGACGAAGGTGGCCCTGCGGCACCTGTCGTGGGCGGAGGTGGCGCACGAGGCACGCATGTTGCTCTCGCACGGCAGTATCGACGACCCGCTGCAGACCTGGGTTCTCGGCGAGTTCCTGCGTTACCTCGACCATCCCCGTTCCGGCGCGGCGGAATTCGTCGACATGGGCAGGCACTGGGTCGTCGTGCGGGACGCGGTCATGGCGGGCACGTTGCGCGCGGGCGATCAGAAGGCGCTGACCGTCGCCGATACCTGGGTCTCGCTGTGTAGGCATCTCGCGCTGCGGCTCACCGCCGAACTCGGCGTCGAGGTCAAACACATTCTGCCGCGCAAGTTCCATACCGATCCGGCAGCTCGAGCCGCGGCCGTCGCCGAACGGTTGGCCGCCGACGGCTGCTTCGAGGCGGTACTGCGCATCCCCGACACCGTCGGCGATCTGACAGTGGTTGCCGACGTGCGCACCAACAAGGTGCGCTGCCGCATCGCGATGGCCGCCCCCGACGAAGGCACCTCGGCGCGCCGGGTGTCCTGGTTGATCAAGCAGCTCGCCGAGGCACCGGGCCGGGTGCAGGTGGAGGCCGTATTCTCCGAACGCGGCACCGAGAGCTGCGAACTGCTCGACGTCGTACGGGCGAACCCGAAATCTCTCATCGAGGGACGAACCGGATCGATCGTGTCGTTCACACTCGAACAGAGCTTCCCGATGGGCAACCGTCGCGCCGGAACCGCGGCGAGCTTCATCTCGAGCGTCACCTCCGCGACCGACGCCTTCTACGGGACGGTGGTTCAGCCGCTGCGCGAATGGGTTCCCGCCGCGCCACGGCAAGCCGATATCGGTCAAGCCGAGGCTTGACCCGACGTCGTCGACCCGCTGTCACGCCGGGTGGATTCCACCCCCGTGATAGCGGGTGGCGGCGTTCCAGAAGAAGAACCCGTCGATGCCGGCGGCGCGGGTGGCGTCGATCTGGGCTTTGACTTCGGCGTCGCCGTAACTCACGCCGAGGGAGAAGTCCTGGAGCCAGGGGATGACGCCTGCGTTGGTGCCCTTGGTCTGGGTGATGAAGTCCTGGAGGGAGCGGTAGACGATGTCGTAGGGCTGGGCGTTGGGGTTGGCGACGCCGTATTCGCCGGGGTTCCAGTGGGAGGGGTAGATCATGGGGGCGACGAAGTCGACGTGGCGGGCGATGAGGGGGATGTCCTGGGCGATCTGGTCGGGGCGGGTGGAGGCGATGCCGTAGACGGCGGCGCTCTGGTGGGCGCCCGCGCTGTTCACCGGGTGCCTGCTCTCGGCCAGGAAGGCCGCGATCGCCACCGACGGCGTGTCGGTGAGGCCGGTGAAGGTCATGCTCGTGAGGCTGCCGTCGGGACGGCGGACGTAGTCGTACATGATGCCGTCGAACCCGAGCCGCGCACCTTCCACGGCCAGGTCGATGTTGTAGCGGCGCACGTCGGGATGGGCGAAATTGGTGAAGGCGATCGGCCCGTAATGGCTGGAATACGGTTGGCCGGACGGATTCTGGACCACCCAGTCGTTGCGCCCGCTGTGCCACGCCCACGACGCCAGAGTCGGATCGCGGAACGCGACGATGCGCCCGACCACCTGCACACCCATGTCGTGCAACTGCCGAAGCGCGGCGGGCGCGTCGTAGATCTTCGTGGCGGCACCGGACTCACGGGCGAGCGGCACCTGCGAGTCGTAGCCGACGACGCCGTCCTCGTCCTTGATGTCGAGCTGCACGGTGTCGATGCGTCCCTGGCGCGCCAGGTCGAGGACGGATTCACGCAGCCCGTCGTGCGACCAGGCGTGCGCGGTGACGTGCACCGCCCGCATCCTCGGCAGGGTCCGCGCGGTGACGACGGTGCTGCTGGCCGCGTTGCCCGCGTCGTCGGCCGCGACCACTTCGAAGGCGGGCGCCCACGGCACCGCGAACTCGAACGACCCGTCTTCGGCGGGTGTCACCGATTCCGCACCGATGGATACCCGAGCGGCGTCGACGGCGGTGCCGCGCACCACCACCGGCGACCGGTACGACGTCACCGGTTCGGCGGGGTTCACGGTCAGCGTCGGTGGCGTGGTGTCGGCGAGCGGCACCACGGCCGATCTACTCAACGCGAATCCGGCCACGAGCGCGACCACGACGATCGCCAGGCCGACTCCGACGACGGTGCTCGTCCACCGCCACCGGACGGCCGAACGGAATGAGAACCCCAACGCCAACACCGCCTTCCAATACTGTTGACACGCCAACTATTTCGCGGTTCCGACACGGATGTGGCGGGTATCGGTAGATCAACTGTAAACCGAGGCCGCCGCGTAATATCGCATTGATGACAGGTGGTTCTCCTGCTCTTTCGCGACTTCTGCCGATCCTCGCGCTGACCACCGCCCTCGCGGCGTGCACGGACACGAGCACCGAGGCGGCCTCGGTCGACCCACCCACCGCCCACAGCACCACGACGGCACCGCCGAACCCGGCCGAAGTCGGCGCCAACGAGCTCGGCGTCGTCCCGGTGTTGATGTATCACCAGATTTCGGCGAACCCGGCGGGCGAATACGACCAGACCCCAGCCGAATTCCGCGACGAGCTCGAACGCCTCTACCGCGAGGGCTACCGCCCGGTGACCGCCGCCGACTACGCGTCCGGCCGCCTCGACCTCCCGGCGGGCACCCACCCGGTGGTCCTCACCTTCGACGATTCGACCACCAGCCAGCTCGCCTTCACCGATTCCGGCGCCGTGGCCCCCGACAGCGCGGCGGGCATCCTCGCCGAATTCGGCGCCCGCTACCCGGATTTCCGGCCGGTCGCCACCTTCTACGTGAACAACGAACCGTTCCAGGGCGATCCGCGCGCCCTGCCCTGGCTCGCGGCCAACGGCCACGAGATCGGCGCCCACACGGCCACACACCCGAACCTGTCGACGCTGGACGACAACAGCGTGCAACGCGAGTTCGCCGAGAACGTGCGCGCGGTGACGGCCGCCGCGCCCGGTACCACCGTGCGGACGATGGCGCTACCCCTCGGCATCCATCCCGACAACCGATCCCTCACCACGGCAGGCAGCTGGGACGGCACCACCTACACCTTCGACGCCGTGATGCTCGTCGGCTCGAATCCGGCCCCGGCTCCCTACGCCGGGCTCGATCCGGCCGGTGTGCCGCGCATCCGTTCCGGCCGCGGTGCGGTGCCCTTCGATTCGGCCCACTGGCTCGATCACCTCGCCGCCCACCCCGACCAGCGCTACACCGCCGACGGCGACACCACGCGCGTCTCGTTCCCCCGCGCCCTCGCCGGCGAGCTGAACCCGCGCTTCACCGCGCAGGCGAACCCGTACTGAGCTACGCGTCCGGGGTGAAGGTGAAGATCTCGCCGAGACGGGTAGCGACGACGACCTGCCCCTCGGGCCCGATCGATGTGCCGGTGGTGGTTCCGGTGGCGTTCGGCAGCGGATCGGAGTCGATCGTAGTGCCGGTGGTGGTGTCGAAGGTGATGAGGTTCAGGCCCGCGCCGATGGCGGCGACCGTGTAGCCGATCTCGCCCGAGGTCAGGGCGGGGGTGCCGCGCTGGGCCAGGTCCTTGCGTTCCCAGGCGCGGTCGGCGCGGTCGCCGTGATCGCGGACGGCGGCCAGGTAGCCGTCGTCGCCGGACGGGAGGATCAGGTCGTCGACCAGGGCGATGCGGCCGCGTGGGGTCCAGCCGAGCGCGTGGGTCCAGCGGGTGCTGCCGTCCTCGGTGTTCACCGCGATCAGGCGGCCGCTGTTGTCGCCGACGTACACGGTGGCGCCGTCGGCCGACAGGGCCGGGCTGGTCGCGCTGCCGTCGGTGAGCATGTCGGCGCTCCACAGCTGCGTCACGGTGCCGTCGGCGTAGGACATCGCCCGCAGCGAGGCCATCGGCTTGCCCGGTTCCCAGACCGTGACGAAGAAGCGGCCGGTCTCGGGGTCGACGGCGGTGGTGTTGGCGACCGCGCAGCGCGGGCCGCCGACCTGGCAGTCGTCGAGGCCGTCGCCGGAGGCGGGGCGGGTCAGGCCGGGGTACTTCAGGAAGTCGGGTTCGCCGAGCAGCTGCAGGGTCGGTACCTCGCGTTCGCCGGTCTGGCGGCTGAGCACGTCGACCTGGCCGGACTGGGTCACCGTGAGCACGCGGCCGTCACCGGTGAACTGGATCGCCACCGGCACCCCGGCGACGGGGGTGCGCCAGCGCGGCTGACCGAGGTAGTTGAACGAATTCACCGCGCCGTCGTCGCCGACGTAGACATTGTTGATGCCGTCGACCACGGTGGGCGCCTCGATCGTCGACGGGCCGAGCGGGTTGCAGAACCGTTTGCGGCCTGTCTGCATCTGATAGGAGAACACCGCGCAGTTGCCGGTGCTGGTGGTGACGAACAACTGACCCTCGCCGCCGATCGTCACGGGCTGGGCGATCGGCCCACCCACCGGCCGCGACCAGCTCAACGTCATCGCCGACGCACCCTCCACCGGGCTCGCGGCGCTGTTGCGGCCGTCGTGATGGGCTGCGGGCCAACCCTTTCCGGAGCCGACGGTGATGTCGTCCACATCGGTGCCGCAACCGGCCAGCGCCACCACACCGGCGGCAGCGAGCGAGGCGGCGACGCGAGTCCGAGTTCGCACCTGCTGATCTCCTGGGTAATCGGGCCGAGGATCGGGGTATGGCACGGTAAGTGTGCCCTGCGAAAGTACTCTGTGTACCCGATGACCGAATCCCCGGGGCTCACCCGGTGGACGCCGTCTTGGTCCGAGAGGGAGTAGTTCGTGACGAGCATGTGGGGCGCGCCGCTGAGCGCGCGCTGGCGTGGATCACGCCGCCGCGATCCGCAGCAGGCGCGTTTTCTGACCAGGGATTCGTTGCGCTGGGTGCTCGCCAATCGCGCCTACACCCCCTGGTACCTGGTGCGTTATTACCGCCTGTTCAAATTCCGGCTCACCAATCCGCACATCGTGCTGCGCGGAATGGTCTTCCTCGGGCGGAATGTGGAAATCCACGCCACTCCCGAATTGGCGCGCATGGAAATCGGGCGCTGGGTGCATATCGGCGACGGCAACGCCATCCGCTGCCACGAGGGTTCGCTGCGGATCGGCGACAAGGTGGTGTTCGGCAAGGACAATGTGGTCAACACCTACCTCGACATCGAGATCGGCGAGTCGACGCTGGTCGCCGACTGGTGCTACATCTGCGACTTCGACCACAAGATGGACGACATCACCCTGCCCATCAAGGACCAGGGCATCGTGAAGAGCCCCGTGCGGATCGGCCCCGATACCTGGATCGCCGCGAAGGTGACCGTCCTACGCGACACCCGGGTGGGCCGCGGCTGCGTGCTCGGCGCGCACGCGGTGGTGCGCGGCGACGTTCCCGACTACAGCATCGCCGTCGGGGCACCCGCCAAGGTCGTGAAGAACCGCAAGGTGGCTTGGGACGCCGGTGCCGCCGAGCGGGAGGCCTACCTGGCGGCGCTGGCCGATATCGAACGGAAGAAGAACGCGGGCGCACAAGCCTGAGCGACACTCCGCGGACAGGCCCGTTCCTGTCGGTGACGGTCGGTACGGTCGCGACGTGGACAGTTATGCGGCGCTGCTGCGCGGGATCATGCCGACCAACCCGAACATGCGCAACGACAAGTTGCGCGGAGTGTTCGAAGGGCTCGGTTTCGAGGGCGTCGCGACGGTACTGAGCAGCGGCAACGTGGTGTTCCGCACCGACGACGACCGCGACGATCTCGAAGACCGCATCCAGCAGGCGCTCGCGACCGAACTCGGCATCCCCGGCGGCACCATCGTGCGCAGCCACCCCGAACTGCGTGCGCTGCTCGATCGCGACCCGTTCGAGGGCCTTACCCACGAACGCGGTTCCTATCTCACCGTCACCTTCTTCAAACACACCATGCGCGAAGCCGATCCGTCCGCCTTCACCGACGACCCGCTCACCCGCGTCATCGGCTACGACCCCGCCGCACGAGCGTTCCTCACCGTGATCGACAACAGCACCGGCAAGACGCCCGATTTCATGGCCCGGCTGGAGAAGACCTACGGCAAGGACATCACCACCCGCACCTGGCTCACCGTGCAGCGCGTGGTGAAGAAGATGGAAGCCTGAACTCGGGCGTCAGGAAACCTGAGCGGCCTGTGCGGTGCAGAGGAAAACTGTTGCGTTGCGGCCGATTCGGGTGACGACCAAGGTGAAGGGGCGGTTGCCGCGCAGTTTGAGCTTCTTACGCAAGGCATCCGGGTCGATGTCGACGCCTCGGACCAGGATCTCGAGGGCACCGCAGTCGCGGCGGGCCAGTTCCTGACGGAGTATCTTCTCGCGCAGATCGAAGCGGTCCTCGATGCGGAAGCCGCGCATGCCGGTGGGCACTGTATCGCCGGTCAAGTAGGCGATGTGCGGATCCAGCTGCCAGAGACCGTGTTTCGCGGCGTAGTGGCGGACCAGACCAGCTCGGACGACGGCTCCGTCGGGGTCGATGATCCACTCGCCGGGCGCGCGTTCGGGGATGTCGTCGGGGTCGGCATCGGTGAGAGTTGTTGCGCCACCACGGGAATCGAGGACAGTGGCGCGTCGGGTGATGCCGGGTTCGGTGAGGCCGGGCGACCAGAGGCACGCTTCGCGAACGGCACCGTCGAGGGACACGATCTCGACCTCGCCGTCCCAGCCGAGCCGGTCGAAGTCCAGACCGGGCGCCGACTTCACGGCGATGTCGCGGCCCGCGTAGGCGGCGAGCAGGTCGGGCAGCGGGGGCTGGAGTTTGGCGGGGTCGTAGGTTCGGCGGCCGTCGGCGCGGCGGGCCGGGTCGGCGATGATCACGGAGTCGCGGGTGGTGGGGGTCAGCGCATCAGCCTTGGCCAGCAAGATGTTTCGGGTCGCAGAGGCCACCGCAGTGCCGCCGACAGCCTGTCGCCCGTCTCCCACACCGGAACCCGTTCCGGCCGCAGCTCCCGAACACGACGGCGTGATCGCGCCGGAATACCCGGCCGACAGCGGCGCGACACCGAGATTGTGGGCGGCCATCGCCAGTCGCACGTCATCGAGATCGCTCCCGACAACCGCCGGGCACACCGCAGCGAGTTCGGCCAGCTCGGCACCGATCGAGCACGTCACGTCGTGCACGGCACGACCGGCCAACCGCGCGGCCCGATGCCGGGCGACGAGTGCGGGGGTGGCCTGTTGCAGCGCGTCGTCGGTGAACAGCCACTCCCCCGCCGCGGGCAGCTTCACCAGCGCCTTGCGCCGCAACCGCACGGTCTCGATCAAGGCGGCACCGTGCTCGGGAAACGAGCGACGCACCTGCTCGATATCGCGCAGGTGCGTCGCCGCCGTCAGCTCCAGCCGGTCGACCTCGGCGAGCGCGGCACGTCCCGCCGCGCTGCCGAGGAAGGCGACATCGTCGCGGCCGAAGCGGTATCCCACCTACTTCTGCGCCGCGCCCGGCTTCACGCCGGTGATCATCGCGTTGTAGAAGAACTCGCGCGGAACCACCTTGCGCAGCACGTTCTCGTCGAGCCAGCTCAGGCCGAGCCAGGCACGGTACTGGGCCATGCGGTACCCGACGGTCAGCTTCTCGTCGGGGACGGCCGCCTCGAAGGTGCGCACGGGCCAGCCCCACAGGGCGGCGGCGAATTCCTCGGTGGTGGCCTTCACGTCGACGGCGCCGGCCGACTTCGCCATCTTCTCCAGGTCACTGGGGTCGAAGGTGTGCAGGTCGACGACGGCCTCGAGCGCGGCGGCGCGCGACGACTCGTCCAGCTCGGTCTGCGGGCGACGCCACCCCGACAGGAACGGCAGCTTGGTGACCTCGGTGGTCACCTTCCAGGTGAGCTGACCGAGCTTGCGGGCGTAGAAGTTGCCCACGGTGGTCGGTTCACCGGCGAACACGAAACGCCCGCCCGGCTTGAGCACGCGCAGGCATTCCTTCAGCGCCAGCTCCACATCCGGGATGTGGTGCAGCACGGCGTGCCCGCACACCAGGTCGAAGGTGTCGTCCTCGTAGGGGATGGTCTCGGCGTCGGCGACGCGGCCGTCCACGTCGAGGCCGAGGTGCTCGGCGTTGCGCAGCGCCACCTTCACCATGCCCGGCGAGAGGTCGGTGACCGAACCGGTCTTGGCCACCCCGCCCTGCATCAGGTTGAGCAGGAAGAACCCCGTGCCGCAGCCGAGTTCGAGCGCCCGCTCGTACGGCAGCGGGGCGGGGCCGACGGCCAGGTCGAACCGGCCGCGGGCATAGTCGATACAGCGCTCGTCGTAGGAGATCGACCACTTGTCGTCGTAGGTCTCGGCTTCCCAGTCGTGGTACAGAACCTGGGCGAGCTTGGTGTCCTTCAGCGCTGCTTCGACCTCGGCCTCGGTGGCGTGCGGGTTCGGCGCCGGATCATCGGGGTGAACCGTCATAACACGCAAGAGTAATAGGAGACCCTCAGCACGCAATCGCCGGTCTTGTTTCGCGCCATTCCTGCTGGTCGACTGACCGGTCCAGAGTCAGCGTCCGGTGAATACGGCGCTGTTCGGGCCGTCGGCGGCGAAGGATCGGGTGCCGGTGCGGGTGTCGTCGGTGTCGAAGAGGGCGGACCACTCGGTGACGGCGGTGGAGTGGGCGTGGGGGCCCGCTTCGAAGACAGCTTTGGCGGCGGCGAGGGCGCGAGGGGCGGCTGTGACGAACTGATCGGCCCAGCGGCGGGCGGCGGTGAGGACGTCGTCGGGGGGGACCACTTCATCGACCAGGCCCAGTGTCGCGGCCTCCTCGGCGTCGACGAAGCGGCCGGTGTAGACGAGGTCCTTGGCGCGGCTCTGGCCGATCAGCAGCGAGAGCCTGCGGATGCCGGACAGGGGGATCAGGCCTGCCTTGATCTGGGGGAAACCGAGCTTCACGTTGTCGCCGACGATGCGGTGGTCGGCGCCGAGCGCCAGCTCGAGTCCCGCACCGAGGCAATAGCCGGCGATCGCGGCCACGGTCGGTTGCGGCACGCGGGTGAGACAGCCGAGGGCGGCCTGCAGGTCGGCGGCCATGGCGGCGGCCTGGCCGGAGTCGAGCTCGGCGAGTTCGCGCATCTCGTCGCCCGCGCTGAACACCCGCTCGTCGCCGTAGACGATCAGGGCGGCCACCCCCGGATGGTCGGCGACCGTCCGCGCGGCCGCCGCGACCTCGCGGGCCAGCTGGGCGTCGACGAGGTTCAGCGGCGGACGATCGATGCGCAGCAGCGCGACGCCGCGAGCGGAGGGCTCGGCGGGCAGCTCGAGGGTGACGAATTCGGCCATGGCGCCAAACCTACCGGCCGCGCAGCGCGTCCACGTCCGGGAGCTGGTCGAAATACCGTTCGTTGTCGGGAAAGTCCGACAGCGGACGACCGTCGGCGCCCGGCGCGTACCTCGGCATGATCGGCGTGATCGGCCGCTGGGCGGCCAGCACCGCGGTGGTGTCGGCGAACTCGCACAGGGCGTCGAGTTGCGACCAGGTGGGCGGCATCAGTACGTGCTCGCCCGCACGCCAGCTCTCGAGCGCCTCGACCGGGGTCTGCCAGCGCACGTGCGCGGCCTCGGAGGTCGCACCGTCGGCGATCTGCCCCTCCGGCAGGACCGCGACGAAGAACCGGGTGTCGTAGCGGCGCGGCTCGGCCTCGGGCGTGATCCAGTTCGACCATGGACGCAGCAGGTCGGCGCGCAGCACCAGGCCCTCGGCGGCCAGGAAGCCCGCGAGGGAGATCTCGCGCCGCTCCAGCCGACCACGTGCCTCCCGGTAGACCGTCGAATCGCACACCACGGTGTCGACGGTCGGGCCGGCGAGCAGCACACCGCACTCCTCGAACGTCTCGCGCACCGCCGCGGCGACCAGCGCCTGCGCGGACTGCTCGTCGGTGCCGAATCGCTGTGCCCACCAGGCGGGTTCGGGTCCGGTCCAGGCGATGTCGGCGGTGCCGTCGGCCGGGTCGACCCCGCCGCCCGGGAACACGGTGACCCCCGCCGCGAACGCCATCCCGCTCACCCGCTGCTGCAGGAAAACCTCGATGCCGCGCGCACCGTCGCGCACCAGCATCACCGTCGACGCATCCCGCGCCCGCACCACGGACTCGCTCATAGCCGTTCCTCTCCACGACCAGCACCATTGCCGATCGATACGCGACAGACCCCGACCACACCACACGGCCGGTCCCCGATCCTTACGCACCCTAACCGTTGCTTGGTCCGTGATGCGACCGACCGGTCCACCCACCGGTCCACCTCGAGCAACCACACGAAGCCACCCTCACCACCGGGTCCGCCCCCAACAACAGCTCAAACCCGCCCCCTGTGCGCCACCTACCAGGCTCCTCAGCCCCCCCGGCACCACTGGAGTCCGCCACCCACCGGCATCACTCGAGTCCGCCACCCACCGGTCTCCCACAGCCCGCCCGATGCGACTCGAGTTCGCCGCCTACCTGGCTCCCAGCCCACAAAACACCACTCGAGCCCACCACCCACGGGTCTCCCGCTGCCCACCCGGCACTACCCGAGTCCGCCACCCACCGGGCTCCCAGCCCACAAGGCACCACCCGAGCCCGCCGCCTACCGCACTCCCAGCCGAAGCGGCACCACCCGAGTCCGCCGCCTACCGCACTCCCAGCCGAAGCGGCACCACCCGAGTCCGCCGCCTG